>JBEKCH010000066.1:0-13240 GCA_050014975.1 Candidatus Limnocylindrales bacterium | reverse complement strand
ATCCGGAGGCCTTCCGGCTGGCTGCCCATGAGGCCGTAGACATCATGGCCGACTACCTGGCGGGAGTCGGCGACAGACCGGTCATGCCCGCCATCGAGCCCGGGACCCTGCGGCCGCTCTTCCCCGCGGCACCGCCCGAGTCGCCTGAGCCCATTGAGGCGATCCTCTCGGATTACCGCCGCCTGATTGAGCCGAACGTCACTCACTGGCAGCACCCCCGCTTCCTGGCCTACTTCAGCAGCGCGGCGTCGGGGCCGGGCATCATCGGCGAGATGCTGACCGCGGCGCTCAACTCCAACGTGATGCTGTGGCGCACCAGCCCGGTCGGCACGGAGCTGGAGCAGGTGGTCGTGGACTGGCTGCGCCAGGCTCTCGGGCTGCCGGCGCCGTTCGACGGCCTGCTGACCGACACGGCGTCGACTTCATCGCTGCTCGCCCTCACGGCGGCGCGGCAGGCGGCCGGAATCGACGCCGCGGCAAAGGGCCTGCCCGGGCGGCCGGATGTGCCGAAGCTGCGCGTGTATGCGTCGGCTGAGGCTCACTCGTCCATCGAGAAGGCCGCCATGACGCTCGGCCTGGGCCAGGTCGGGTTGGCGAAAATCCCGACCAACGATCGGTTCGAGCTGCGGCTCGACGCGCTTGAGGAAGCGGTCTCGGCGGACAAGAGGGCCGGGATCAAGCCGATCGCGATGGTGGGCACGATCGGCACGACTTCTACTACTTCGGTGGACCCCATCGCGGCCATGGCGGACATCGCGGCCCGGGAGGGGATGTGGCTGCACGTCGATGCCGCGCACGCCGGGGCGGTGGCGCTGATACCCGAGCGGCGCCATCAGTTCGAGGGCTGGGAACGGGCCGACTCGGTCGTGACGAACCCGCACAAGTGGTTCTTCTCGCCGGTCGATGCCTCGATCCTGCTGACGACGCGCATGGCCGTTCTCCGCTCGGCCTTCAGCCTCGTGCCGGAATACCTGCGGACGCTCGATCGGGAAGGCCCGATCCGGGACTACAACGAGTACACGCCCACGCTGGGCCGGCGCTTCCGGGCGCTGAAGCTGTGGATGCTGCTTCGCTACTTCGGCCTGGAAGGTCTGCGACGAAGAATCGAGCACCACCTCGAGCTGGGCCGCCGGTTCGCCGCCTGGATCGACGAAAGCCCGGACTTCGAGCGCCTGGCGCCTGTCCCGTTCTCCACGATCTGCTTCCGCTATCGCCCGGCCGCGCTGGCCGGCCGCGAGGCCGAACCGGCCGTTGCCGACGAGCTGGACCGGGCCAACGTGGCCCTGATGGACTCGCTCAATCGGACCGGCGACCTGTTCGTCTCGCACACCCGCCTGAACGGGCGGTTCACGATTCGAGTCGCGCTGGCGAACCTGCGGACGGAGGATGCCGACCTGGATCGTGTCTGGGAGGTCATCCGTCGCCAGGCGGCCGAGCTCACCCTTTCCGTAGCCTGAGGGCCCACGGCCCTGCGCGGCCGGCTCGGAGCGCTACGATTGACGTGTGAACCTGCTCGTCGTAGAGCGCCTGGCCGCTCTCCTTGTTGAGATCTCCACGCCCTGTGTCGTGGTTGGAGTGGCGGTGCTCTTGTTCCTCAACCCCGTCTGGGTGGGGTTCGACCAGGATCGCAGCGACGTCGCCGCCCTGACGGGCTACAGCCCGGCTGAGGTCCGGCAGGTCACCGGCAGCATTTTGTCGGATCTGGTCTTCGGGCCGCCGACGTTCGGCGTCGCCGTGAACGGCGCTCCCGTTCTGGACGAGCGCGAGCGAAGCCACATGGCCGACGTGCGCACCGTGCTGCTGGAGCTAGGCCTGGTGGCGCTGGCCGCCGCCTTGGCGCTGATCGGAGTGGGGATTGCCAGCCGGGGCGCCGCCTGGTTCTGGAGCGCCGTCGGCGCGGGCGGGCGGCTCCTGGTCGCGGCCGTCGTCGTCGTTGGGCTCGCTTTCGCGATCTTCTTCGAGCAGGCCTTCGAGCTGTTCCACGAGATCTTCTTTCCGCCTGGGACGTACTCGTTCGATCCCAGAACGGAGAAGCTCGTTCAGCTCTTTCCAGATCAGTTCTGGTCGGAGACCAGCGTCGGCATCGCCGCGACGGTGCTGGTCCTGGGCGTGGCAGTGGTCCTGGCCGCGGAGCTTCTGGCCGGGCGGGCCGCAACGCCCGCAACCCCCACGGCCGTGACACCGGGGAGCTGGGCGCCATGAACTCGGGGCTGCCGCTTGGCCGTCTCTTCGGAACCGAGATCCGAGCTCACTGGACCTGGATCTTCGTGCTGGCCGTGGTGACCGTGTTCTTCGGGGCGGGCCTGTCGGCGCAGACGGAGGCCGGGTTCGACGCCGCCTGGGGCTGGGCGTCGGCCGTCGCGTGCGCCGTTCTCGTCTTCGGCTCGGTGACGGCCCACGAGCTGGCGCACGTTTGGGTGGCGCGGCGGTACGGCATCGGCAGCGAAGTGGCGGTGGTGCAGCTGCTGGGCGGGACGTACCTGATGGAAACCAGGCCCAGAACCCCCGGCCAGGAATTCCGCGCTTCGCTGGCCGGTCCTCTCGTCAGCCTGGCCGTCATGCTGGCCTTCGCCGCACTGGTCGTGGTGACTCAGGTCGGCTGGGGAGCGCTGGATGCCGGGACGACGACTGCCAGCTCGATACCCGCGGGAGTCCTCGCCGTCAGCTTCATCGGACAGGTCCTCGGGCTCTTCAACCTGTTCCTGGCAGTCGTGAACCTGATCCCCGCCTATCCGATGGACGGCGCCCGGATCGTTCACGCCGTCGCCTGGGCCAGGTCCGGCCGTGACGATCAGGCCATGGCGGTCTCGAGCCGCGTAGGGCGCTACGTCGGCTACGTGATCATCTTTATCGGCGTGCTGCTGATGCCCGTGGTGGGCGTGTTGCCCGGGCTGACCCTGGTGGTCGCGGGCTGGCTGATCCTGGGGTCGAGCCGCGTCCTCGATCGGCGGGCAATGCTGCAGAACCTGATCGCCGGTGTTCGGGTCCTCGATGCCGCCGACCCGGACCCGGCGCGCATTCCGCCGCAGCTCACGCTCGACGTGTTCGCCGGCGACTATCTCGGCGAACGCATGGGTGGGGCCGCTCTCGTCGAGCGCGGCGATGAGCTCCTGGGGCTGATCGGTACATCGCAGATCCGGCGGATCCCGCGCCGGAATTGGACCGCGATGCGAACGGAACAGGCGATGGTACCCGTCGGCCGCGTGCCGCGCGCCAGCGGCGACTCGGACCTGTGGCGGGCGCTGGAGGTTCTCGAGCGTTCCGGCCTCGACGGTCTCCTCGTCGGCACCGGCGGGCAGGTGCCGGCGCTGCTAACGAGACGCTCGGCGGCGCGGCTCATCAGGGAACGTGCAGAGGAGCGCGCCTGGCAGATGAATCCGGGCCGGGTCGGGTTGCGGTTCCCGGGAAGGCGTCCACCCGGCCCTCCCATGGCGACGCCTCGGCCGGACGTGACCCCGGGCGAGCCCAACGACAGGTCGAAGGAAGAGCCCGACGATAAGCCGAACAATCGGCCGAAGGACGAGTGAGACGTGGGCGGAGGCGAGGACCGGATGAACCCCGGCGGCAGGGCTGGCGACGGAACGTTCGAGGAGGGCAGCCGAGCTGAGAGACGGCGCATGGGCCACGTCGACAGGGGCGGCAGACCGCGCATGGACGACGTCACGGAGCAGCCCGTGGCTGCCCGGCGGGCGGTGGCCGAGGCCGAGGTTGCCGTCTCGCAGGAGACATTGAGCGCCATCGTCGACGGGACTAATCCCAGAGGCGACGTCCTGAGCGTGGCCGAGCTGGCAGGCGTGATGGGCGGCAAGAAGGCAAGCGAGCTGATACCGCTCTGCCACCCGGTGGCCCTCACCGATCTGCTGGTCCGGGCCGTGCCGGATAGAGCCGCCGGTGTGGTGAGAATCCGCGTCGAGACCGCGACCATCGGGCCGAGCGGTGTAGAGATGGAGGCCCTGACCGCCGCAGCCGTGGCCGCGCTCACGGTGGTCGACATGGTTCGCGGCGTGGACCAATCGGTGGCGGTTCGCGGGATCAGGCTGCTCTCCTATTCGAGCGAGGAGGGCGCCGCCTGGCAGCGACCCGAGCAGCCGAGTATCGCCCCCCGGGCACCCCGGGGAGCCAGGATCGCCGGTCGCATCGCCGGTTCGGCCGGCCGTGGTGCGCCCGGCGGGCGAACGGCGCCGCGCAGGCACGGACCGTAGCCGTTCTCCGACGGACCAGCCGCCCCCAAATCCGGGTCAAGCGCGTCACACGGCAGAGGGACCGGTAGTACGTTTGGGGCCACGGCCCGGGGTCATCTTGGGGCGGGTCGGAACGAAGGTTGCTGGCTACAGTAACGGCAGGCTACCCGAGCGCAGGGAGGGTGTCGTGCCCGACGCCAGAGTCATTCTGCCGCTCCTGATTTTCTTCGCCATGGGCGGAGCGACGCTGTGGCTGCTGTGGCGAGTCGTGGTTGCCGGCGGCCGGGCTCGCCGGGACGCGGCGTCCGGCCATGCCGCCGCGGAGATCGCCCGACGGGCCGAGGTGCTTGTGGGCGAGTTGCTCGTGACCGTAGACGAGGTGAGGCGCCGCCAGATCCGCCCAGAGGAAGCCGCGTCGAGTCTTGCCGCCTCTCATGACGCCCTGGGGCGGCACGTGAGCGAGGCCACGGCGCTCACCGGAGGCGGGCCCTGGGCCGGCAACGCGGCGGCCCTGGTCGGCGACCTCGAGCGCGCGCAGCGCGCGATCGAGCTGGTGGCGCACGGGAGCGAGCTTCTGTCCGACATGGCCGGCGGCGACTGGGGTGAGGGAGAAACGTCCGTCAAGCGGGGTTACCTGAACCTGGTTCATGCCCGGGAGGCGATTCACGAGCGGCGAGAGACGATCGTGCTGAGCTCACAGGTGCGCCGTTCGAGCTTGATCGGCTGACCGAGGGCGCCGCGTGGCGGTGCTATCCTCCGTGGCGGGCCACGGCAATCGTGGCGGAGGAGATCCAATCCATGCGCTGTCCGCGCTGCGGCGAACGCGAAACCCGGGTCATAGACTCGCGCGACCTGGACGAATCGAGCATCAGGCGTCGCCGTGAGTGCGTGGCCTGCGCCGCCCGCTTCACCACCAACGAACGCATCGAGGCTCCGCGCCTGGTGGTCGTCAAGCGCGACGGCTCTCGCCAGGAGTTCGACCGCGAGAAGGTGGCTTCGGGATTGCGCAAGGCTCTGACTCGCCGTCCCGTGGCGGAGGATGCGGCGGAGCGCGCCGCCGACCAGATCGAGGCGGAGCTGCGGGCCTGCGGTTCGTCCGAGATCGATTCCTCTGAGGTCGGCCGCCTGGCGATGGAGAAGCTGCGCGCCATCGACCAGATCGCCTACATACGCTTCGCCAGCGTCTACCAGAGCTTCGAGGACCTCGGGACGCTGAAGCGCGAAGTGGACAACCTGTACGCTCAGCGAGAGAGCGGGGCGACCGTGAAGTGAGCGTCCTGTCCGATCGCGATATCGAGGCCGCCCTGGTCGCGGGTCGCATCAAGATCCAACCCTACGATCAAGCCGACCTGCAACCGTCCTCGGTCGACCTGCACCTGGACCGGGCTTTCCGGGTGTTTCGCAACAACCGCTATCCGTACATCGACGTTCGGGCCGCCCAGCCGGACCTGACCGAGTTGCTGTCCGTGGCGGACGACGAGGCGTTCGTCCTGCATCCGGGGGAGTTCGTGCTCGGCCAGACGCTCGAATGGGTCGAGCTGCCGGACGACCTGGTGGCTCGCCTGGAAGGCAAGTCGTCGCTCGGCCGCCTCGGCCTGCTCATCCATTCGACCGCGGGCTACGTCGATCCCGGCTGGCAGGGCAAGCTGACGCTCGAGTTGTCGAACGTGGCCAAGCTCCCGATCGCGCTGTACGGGGGGATGAAGATCGGCCAGATCAGCTTCCTGGAGATGTCGAGCAGGGTCGATCGACCGTACGGCTCGGCGGGCCTCGGATCCAAGTACCAGGGCCAGGCCGAGCCCACCGCCTCGGTTTTCTTCGAGGATTTCGAACGGAGCCGGCGATCTCGTCCGGCGGGAGACAAGGAGCCAGCGCGTTGACGACGATGAACGATGCCGTTGACTGGTCGACGGATCTCGGCGGAGGCACGCGCGTCGCGCTGATCCAGGCCGGAACCTTCCGCTCGGATGCAGGCGCGCTTTTGGGCGTCGTACCACGAGTGATGTGGAACGATCTGGTGGCCCAGGAGATAGACGCGCAGCACCGTCTTCTGCAGGCGCTGAATTGTCTCCTGATCGAGACTCCGGCCGGGCGCGCGCTGGTGGAGACCGGCATCGGCGATCGCGTCACGGACAAGGTCCGCGCCATGCGGGCGTACCGGGGGCCGTGGATCGTCCCCGCGCTCGAGAACGCGGGCTTCGATCCTGCGTCGGTGGACACCGTGGCAGTCAGTCATCTCCACTTCGACCACGCCGGCGGGGTGCTGCGCGCGGACGGCAGCCTGGCCTTTCCGCGGGCTAGATTCGTGGCTCAGATGGCCGAGTGGCAGATCGCGATGGGCACCAACCCGCGACTCGTGGCCGGATACGACCAGCCGGAGTTGAAGCTGCTACGCGACCTGGGGCTCGGCGGGATTGTGGACGGCGAGGCCGAGATCCTGCCGGGCGTCAGCGTCGTGCCGACCGGTGGCCACTCGGCCGGCCATCAGGGAGTCCTGATCCGGGGCCGGGACCGGACGGTCGCCTTCTTCGGCGACCTGTGCATGCGGCCCTGGAGCGCGAACCCGCGCTGGGTGACCGCTTTCGACGACTTCCCGCTCGACTCGGTCCTGGTGAAGGCATCGCTCTTCGCCCGCGCCGCTGCTGAGGGCTGGACGATCGTACTTTCGCACGAGCCCGTTCATCCTGTGGGCCGGCTCGCGCGTGACCGCGATCGCTACCGCTACGAGGCGCTGGTCTGACGCGTGCCGCGGTTCGTTCGCGGTTGCCTTCGGACGCGGTAACATCCGTGCGGGCCCCCGTAGCTCAGTGGACAGAGCGCCGCCGTCCTAAGGCGGGCGTCGTCGGTTCGAGTCCGGCCGGGGGCGCCAACCCTTGTCGGAGGGGCAGGGGAGCAGGAGTCGCTCGATGAGGTTCGGCACCCGCGCGCTCACCGTGGGCGGCGTCGCCGTCGCGATGGCCTATCTCGAGTCGGCCGTGGTTGTGTACCTGCAGCGGGCGCTGGACATCACGCCGGATCGGCTCTTCCCGCTGCGCGGTCCGGACGTGGTCGGCGACCTGGCCGCGATCGAGGTGGGCCGCGAGTTCGCGACGCTGGTGATGCTGGCGGGGATCGGCTGCCTGGCGGGGCGGACCCGGATCGAGCGGCTGGCCTGGTCGGCGGTCGCTTTCGGCGTCTGGGACATCTTCTACTACGCCTGGCTGTGGGTCTTCCTGGGCTGGCCCAACTCGCCGGGGAACTGGGACGTGCTGTTCCTCATCCCGGTGCCATGGACCGGGCCGGTGTGGGCGCCGCTGATCGTCAGCGCGGCCCTCATCGGCTTTGGTATCACAGCCGCCCACGGGCTCGACATCGGGAGACCCGTGCGGGCCGGAAGAACGAGCCTCGCGCTGGGAATCTCGGGCGGCCTTCTGGTGGTGCTGAGCTTCACGGTCGACGCGACCCGCATCATGGCCGGAGGGCTGCCGGGCTGGTACCCCTGGCCGATCTTTGTGGCCGGGATGGCTCTCGCGACCTGGGGCGGGGTGCTGGCCCTGGGCAGGTTCACCCCCGGCGCTCGTCTCGGCGGGGATTGACTCTGCAGCCCTTGAGGGTCGCTCGCCGCAGCCGACTTCTCCGGGGGCGGTCGGGCCGCCCAGCAGCTGCCGGTCGATTGACCGAGGCGCAGGAGAAGCCATCGAACCGAGCATCCGGACCGACTTCGACCAGATGTTGACGCCGATGCTGGGCCTGGCCGAGCGGATCCTCGCACGGCGGGGTTCGTTCCATCCCTTCGGGGCGCGCCTCGCCGCCAGCGGGCAGCTGGCCGTGATCGACGTAGCCCCGACCCTGGACGAGCCCTCGAACCCGCTCATCCTCGACGCGCTGTCGCCACGTTCCGCCTCGAGGCCAGGGCCGGCACGATCAAGGCCTGCGGCGTGCACTGGGACGCGCTGGTGCCGAAGGAGCAGGGTGGCGGCCTCACAGAGGCCATGGCCATCGAGCTCGAGCACCGCGATGGCGACCCAAGGGTCGTCCTCTGCACCTACGAGCGTGACCCGTCGGGGGCGTGCGCTTCGATGGCCCGATCACGGCCATCGGACGGCGCCACGTCTTCGGTACGGTGCTGTTGTCTTGAGGGATCGTCCTGGGGCGATCGTGACCGGCCGGCGTCGGGCTGCCGAAATGGTGAAGTCAAACCCGATCGGCGTATTCTTGGAACGACGATTCGGCTTTCGGCCGTCCGTCACGCAGTCCCGGGCTGTCGCGTCAATCGGCAGCGCCGCGGACGCGGCAAAACAGGACCACGCGGAGGAAGCAAGGGTTGATGGCTCGCCGATCGGGGGGACGGTGGCAGCCCCTGGCCGGGGTCGCGGCGTACGTGGCTCTTTGTGTGATGCTGGCTTCGGTGGCCTGGGTGGCCGTGGGTACGGTCGTCGCGCACGGTTCGGCCGCCACGCCGTCGACGATTGCCGCCCTGTCGACGCCCGTCAATACGGTCCAGCCGACCGAAGTGCCCACCGAAGCGCCGACCGCGACTCCAACGGAACCGCCGCTTATCCCGTCGTTTCCAACTGTACCGCCCACCGCGGGTCCGTTTCAGATCGACCTCTACAGGGGTACGTTCGTCTCGCAGATGAACAAGTACGCCTGCATGGCCGGCGCGCTGCAGAACATGCTCAACATCATCGGCCCGAAGGTCGACACGACGACGGCGCGCCAGGTTGCGATCAGCCACCTCATCGTGGCAAACACCACCAAACAAGACAGCCTGAACGGCGGCTACGGTCCCGCGGGCTGGGCGATCACTTTGACTCAGCTGGGCGCCGGGCACTACAGGCTCCTGATCGATAACACCTTCAACCAAGCGATGCTCGACGCCGCCACGGCGCTCCGCAAGACGGGGCGGCCGGTTGGTCTCCTGACCTGGTGGGGGGCCCATTCCTGGGTGATGACCGGCTTCCGTTCGAACGTGGACCCACGCTACAACCCCAACGGCTTCATCCTGCTTGGGGCGTTCATCGTCGACCCGTTCTACCCGCGCAAGAGCTCGATCTGGGGCCAGACCCTGCCGCCGGACAGCTTTAGGGACATGGCCGCCATGGCTCACAACTACATCGGCTGGAAGCGTCCGGAAGGCCACTACCCCGGTCGGGACGGGAAGTGGCTATTGGTGGTTCCGTACTGATCTGCGTTGCGGGGTAGAGCCGGGCCTGCTCAGTCGTGGCAGGCGGCGCAGCGGCCGCAGATCGTGACGTGCGAGAGGTCGACGGCAAACCCAAGCTGTGTCGCCAGCGCTTCGACGATGGCGGCGCCGGTCTGCGGGCAGATCTCCCAGGTCGTGCCGCAGGCCACGCAGTAGAGGTGGCCGTGGATCTGGTCGGGGAGAATGTGGTACTCCTCGCGACCGTCCGGGCCGTGGCCGTGCCTGACGAGGCCCAGATCCTCCAGCATGTCGAGGGTGCGGTAGACGGTCGAGGGGGTCGTGGTCCGGTCGCGCTCTCTGCAGCGGGCTATCAGCTCCGACGCCGTTACGTGGCCCTCGTGCTCTCGGAGGACCTCGATCAGGGTGCGGCGCTGGGGCGTCCAGCGCAGGCCGCTCGCGCGGACGCGATCGGCGATCCCGTCCCAGGGGCTGGTGGCAGGATCGCCCACGATGGCTGCGGTGTCCTCAGGTGGCACGCTGCGGTCCTTTCTCTGCCGTCCATTGTGGCGCATGGGCGCACGCTGTAGACTCCCGACGCATTGCAACGACTCGCAATAGCAACCTGTCTCGTTGCGTGAGACCGAGGAGCTTGAATGTCTGTCGTCGTCGCCGGCCGCACGCGTTCGGATGGACGCGTCGGCTGGCTGGAGCAGACCGTCGGCGGCATCACCGACAACATCGAGCATGCCGTCTTCACGGAGCAACTTGCCCGCACGGACGGCTGGCTGCAGCGGCGCGATCCCAGGGCGAAGCTCGTCGGCTTCCTGGTGGCCGTGCTGGCCGCCAGCCTCAGCGCATCCATCGTGGGCCTGGCGTTCCTGTACGCGGCTACGCTGGCCGCTGCTCGAGCCAGCCGCGTCCCGTTCGGCTTCTTCGTCAAGCGCGTCTGGCTCGGGATCCCGTTCTTCGCCGGGATCGTCGTGCTGCCCTCGATCTTCTTCGTTCCGGGCGACCGCGTGTTCGACCTGGCCGTGGGCCCGGCCCACCTGGCTCCGTCCTGGAACGGCCTCGCCGGAGCCGCGCTCTTCGTCAGCCGGGTGGGCGTTTCGGTGTCCCTGGCCGTGCTGCTGGTGGTGACGACCCCGTGGGCCAGCATCCTGAAGAGCCTGCGCGCGCTCCACACGCCGCAGGTCTTCGTGCTCGTGCTGTCCATGACCTATCGCTACATCTTCCTGTTCCTGCACACGGTCAACGGCATCCTGCTGGCGCGCAAGAGCCGCGTCGTGGGCCGCACGAGTGGCGGTGAGCAGAGACGCTGGATAAGCGGCACCATCGGCAATCTCATGAGCCGTGCCTTCAGGATGAGCAACGACGTCTACGCCGCCATGCTCGCCCGCGGCTTCACCGGCGAGGTACGCGTCTACAGCACCTTCCGAATGCGGGCGGCCGATTGGGCCAGCCTGGGCGGCGTGTTCGCGGTGGCCGGGGCTGCCGTGGCCCTGAGCGTGCTGCGTTGACCGGGGCAGACCTTACCGACTCCCCGGTGGGATGGCCCGTCGGTCCCGGCGAACCGGTCTTCCGGCTGCGGGGTGTGCGGCACGTGTACGCGGGCCGCCAGACCGCGCTCGATGGCGTGGACCTGGACATCTGGGCCGGCGAGCGCGTCGCCCTGCTTGGCGCCAACGGCAGCGGCAAGTCCACGCTCCTGAAGCTGCTCGACGGCATCATCGCCCCGACCTCCGGCAGCCTGCGGGCACTGGGCCGGGACGTCGCCGCGGTCGCGGCGGGGCTGGAGGCGTTCACGTTCCATCGCGAGGTCGGCCTGGTCTTCCAGGATCCGGACATTCAGCTCTTCAGCGCCACGGTGCTCGACGACGTCGCCTTCGGTCCCCTGCAGCTGGGCCTGGACCAGGACGAGGTCCGGCTCCGCTGCGAAGAGGCGATGGCGGCCATGGCGATCGGACACCTCGCCGATCGGGCACCGTTCGAGCTGTCGGGCGGAGAGAAGAAGCGCGCGGCGATTGCCTCGGTCCTCTCGCTTCGGCCGCAGGTCCTGCTCCTCGACGAGCCGACCGCTTCTCTCGATCCGCGGACGAAGTGGGTTCTGGTCGATCTGATCCAGCGCCTCGGGAACGCCGGCCGCACACTGGTCGTCGCCACTCACGAGCTCGACGTCGTGCCCCTGATCGCCGACCGAGCCGTCGTCCTGAGCGAGGAAGGCAGGATCGTCGCCGACGGCAGCCCAGCCGCGGTGCTGGGCGACGTGGAACTCCTGGTCCGGGCCAACCTCATCCACGAACATCTGCACCGCCACGGCGCCATTCGGCACTCCCATCCCCACGAGGCCGGCGACGATGTTCATTCGCACCCCGCCCGGGAAACGGCCGCGCCCTGACCCGACCACGAAGGGGCGCAGCGGCTGCCGAGGCCGGTCTGGCGTCGACGAGGCCGACCGACGCGCTCTGAGCAGGCCGGAGACGTGCCGGTCCGGAGCGCCCCGCCTGGAGCCGCATATACTCCGGGAATGCGTCGCCTGCTGTGCATTGCCTCCCTGTTGAGCCGACTCGCAGGTCAGACCTACGTCTGGCGCGTGGCGCCGCTTCATCGACCCGTGCCCATCGTCCGGAGTCTGCCGGCGGAAACCCTCAACGGGACGCTGCCGGCGTGGTGGCTGGCTCGGTGATGTACGTCTGGCCTGCCCGTCCGCCGGCTGTTGGCCGGCGCCGGCCTCTGATCGCGGCCAGCGGCGCGGCACTCGTCCTGGTGGTTGCGGTCGTGGCCGGGCTCGTGATAGGGCAGCCGGGCGGCGCGACGCAGGCAACACCCGTGGGCGCGGCTTCGAGCAGTGGCGCCGTCACCATCCTGGGCGCCGAGGCCGCCTCGCTGGATCCCGCGGTGCAGTCCGACGCGGGCAGCGCCCAGGTGGTTTCGCAGCTATTCGAATCCCTGACGGCTATCGATGCTGCCGGGCACGTCCAGCCGGCGCTCGCCGATGGCTGGCAGGTCTCAGCCGATCGCCGAGAGATCGTCTTCCACCTTCGACCGGGCCTGGCATTCTCGGACGGCTCCCCGCTGAGTGCTGCCGACGTCGTCTCGAGCTGGCTGCGGGTCCTCGATCCTGCCCACCCCAGCCAGCTGGCCTCCCTGCTGGACGACGTCGTTGGCGCTACCGCGTACGAGGAGGGAAACGGCCAGAGGTCGGCCGTAGGCCTGTCGGCGGTCGGCACCGACCAGGTGGCGGTCGACCTGGCGAAACCCGCCTCGGACTTCCCGGCGATCGTGTCCAGCCCCACGCTGGCCGTGGTTCCGCCGCAGATCGACACGGACAGCGCGATCCTTTCACCCGGGACCTTCGTTGGCAGCGGGGCTTATGTGCTGACCGGTCTGACGGACACCGAGACGACGCTGACGGCCAACCCACGCTACTGGGCCGGCGCGCCGTCGATCAAGACGGTGCACCTGCTGAGCTCCATCGGCGGCCAGAGCCCGGTCTCCGAGTTCCAGGCCGGGGACCTCGACTACACGCCGATCAGCCTCTACGACGCCTCGTGGATCGCGTACGACAAGACCCTCGGCCCAGACCTGAGGATCGAGCCGTCGCCTTCGGTGGAGTACTACGGCTTCGACACTACTCGCCCACCGTTCAACAACGTCCACGTCAGGCTCGCCTTCCAGATGGGCATCGACTGGCGTCGCATCGTGGCCCTACAGGGCGATCCGCTGATGCAACCGGCGACGGGAATGGTTCCGCCCGGAGTGCCCGGCCACAGCGCCACCGACTTCGGACCCGTGTTCAACCTCGCGACGGCCAAAGCGGAATTGGCCGCGGCTGGCTACCCCAACGGCGCCGGGTTTCCGAAGATCATCTTGATCACCGCAGGGGCCCCGCTCGACCAGGCCATCGTCAGCCAGCTCCATGACAATCTCGGCATCG
>JBEKCH010000065.1:0-13666 GCA_050014975.1 Candidatus Limnocylindrales bacterium | reverse complement strand
GGAACGGAGGAGCCGGCATGCAAGTTCGTCACCCAGCGACCATCACACCAGCCACGAGCACTCGAGGCTGCAACAGACGAATGCGGGGCTGATCCAATTGGGCGAGGACGAGGGCATCGCCGTCGTCGACATCTACTCCGCGCTGGCAAACGCCGAGGGGCGTCTGCCCGCGGCCTACGCGGCCGCCGACGGTCTGCACCTCAGCATGCGCGGCGAGCAGGTCGTGGCCGACACGGTCTACGCCCGGCTTACGGCCGGGCCAGCGCCCGACGTCGGCGTCGAACCGTAGCAGCCGCGCGGAGGTTGCCCCTCCGCATCTGCGGTGACCGCACGAGAACGAACGCCGAAGCTCAAGCGCCTGGGCCGCCGGTGACGCCTGTCTCTCGCCCCGGCTGCACGGCCGCCTCAACGACTCAGCTGACTTCGAACGAGCGCTTGGCCAGGCCGAGCCAGTAGCCCTCGATCGTGAACTTGGGCGCCTCGCCGGGCTCGGTGGCCGCGCCCAGGGCGACGAACAGCGGCGCGAAGTGCTCGACCGTCGGGTGGGCGTACGGCATCCCGGGGGCTCGATTGCGGAAGTCGAAGAGCGCGTCCAGGTCGCCCCGCTCGAGTGCGTCCGCTGCCCAGCGGTCGAACTCGACCGACCATTGTGGCGCGCCCGGTCGGCCGTCCCAGTACTCGTGCACGTACGGTAGGCCGTGGGTCATGAAGCCGCTGCCCATGATCAGTACGCCCTCGTCGCGCAGGGGCGCCAGGCGCCGGCCGATCTCGAACAGGTGCGCCGGCTGCAGGTCCGGCATCGACATCTGCAGCACGGGAATGTCTGCCCTGGGGTACATGGGGATCAGCGGCACGTACGCGCCGTGGTCCAGTCCACGCTCCGGCCGCTCCGCCACTTCCTCTCCGGGCGGCATCATGGCCCTGACGCGAGCCGCCAGCTCCGGTGCGCCGGGGGAGTCGTAGCGCACCCGGTAGTAGCGCTCGGGGAAGCCGTAGAAGTCGTAGACGAGAGGCACCCGAGAGGTGGCGCCAAGCGACAGCGGCGCCGACGTCCAGTGGGCGCTGACCGTCAGGATCGCTTTGGGCCGGGGAAGTGACCGGGCCCAGGCCGCCAGCTCGGCCGGCCATGTTTCGTCGTCGAGCAGCGTCGGCGCGCCGTGGCCCAGGTAGAGCGCCGGCAGGCGACCGGGTTCGGTCGTCCTCGATCGCTCGGCCGTCGGCCTGGCGGCGGGCATCGCCGGCTCGCTCGCTGCCCCGGTGACCGGGTCGTTCGACTCAGGCATCGGCGCCCGCCTTGCCGGCGGTCGAGCAGCCGGCGTCGGCATGCAATCGGTCGTGGAGCGCCCCGAACAGCCGCAGCAACGTCCGCTGGTCGGTGTCGTCCAGGCCTGCGAAGAGGCTCGCGATGGAAGCCTGGTAGTCCTGGAACTGCGCCGCGACGCGATCGGAGTTGCAGGTCAGCTCGACGAGGGTGATCCGTCTGTCGGTGGAGTGGGGCAGACGCCGGACCAGGCCCTCGGCCTCGAGCCCGTCCACGAGGGCCGTCACGTTGCGCGGGGTGACGGCCAGCGAGTCGGCCAGGTCGGCCATCTTCTGGGGCCCATGGCACCGGATCGCGTAGAGCAGGCGCAGGCGAGGGATGCTCGCGCCCGCCTGCGTAGCCTTACGGTTTGCCCAGCGCTCGAAGGCATCGGCGAAGGCCGCCGCCGCTATGGCCAGGTTTCCGGCAGTCGACTGCCCGGCCAGCTCACCCTCCCAACCGGGCCGGGCCGTCGGCGCCGACTCCGCTGCCGTGCCGCTCCGAGGTTCCGTGCCAGACGATCCTGTAGACATTCACTATCTTCCTTGGTATTGTTGCAGACTGCAATGTTACCACGGTAACGATGCACCCATTCATCATACCGAGCGGAAGTAAGCGGACCAGTTCTGAGCGAAATCGTCGCCCGGGTCGCGACAGACGCCCGAGGCGGCAAGACACCGCGGGTACGCCGCGACAGCAACTTCGATATCCAGGAGATCGAAATGACCATGACGGAGAACAAGCCGATCGAGCGACTGCCGGTCAACGAGGCGTTCGCCAGGCCGGCGGGCCCTGAAGCCATCGAGCGGGCGGCCGAGGCACTCAAGCGCCGCGGCTTCGAAGTGCGGGTCGCGGACGACGCGACGCAGGCCCGCGAGATCGTGCTGAGCCTGGTGCCCCAGGGCGCCGAGGTGCACCAGGGTGCATCGGTAACGCTCCAGCAGTTGGGCGTGACGGAGGCTCTCGAGCAGAGCGGCCGCTACGACGCGGTTCGGCCCAGGATGCGCTCCATGGATCGGTCGACGCAGATGCGCGAGATCCGCAAGCTCGGCTCGGCCCCGGACGTATTCGTCAGCAGCGTCCACGCCCTGACCGAGGAGGGTCAGATGGTGATCGCCTCGGCGAGCGGCAGCCAGCTGGGCCCGATTGCCACGGGCGCCGGCAGGGTGATCCTGGCGGTCGGCGCGCAGAAGGTGGTCCCCGACCTGACGACCGCCTTGAAGCGGGTCGACGAGTACTCCTATCCGATCGAGGACGTTCGCGCGCAGGAGGCCTACGGCAGTCACACCGCGATCCGCAAGCTGCTGGTCGTCAGCGGCGACTTCCCCGGTCGGACCACGGTGGTCCTGGTGCGCGAGCCGGTCGGGGTCTGAGCTCGGCGCCGCGCCGCGTGACCCACGCTATGCCATAGTTGCGACTGAGTCTCAGTAGTGCTATCCTTTCGCCCCGGCGAGAACTCGCCGGGGCGACTCATATCCGTCGGGCTCTGGCCGCCGCCAGACCGCAGCAGTTCGGGAAGCGAGACGAGACAGTGCGCTGTGGTTCATCGTTCAGGCTGAGCCGGCCGATCGCCGGGCTTCTAGCGGCGGCCACCCTCCTGGCGGCATGCTCCGGCGCCCCGACCGGCGGCAACTCCGACGGGAAGCTGATCGTCGTCACGACCACGACCGTGTTCGCCGACATGGTCTCGAACGTCGGCGGCGACCTGGTCTCGGTCACCAGCATCGTGCCCAAGAACGCGGACGTCCACACCTTCGAGCCACGGCCGGAGGACGTTCGCACGGTCAGCTCGGCCAGGCTGCTGGTCATGAACGGGCTCGGACTGGACGACTGGCTGGAGAAGACGATCACGAACGCCTCGGCCCAGGGAACCCCTCTGCTTCAGCTGGGCGTCGACCTGCCGGGCATCACCCTGTTGCCGGGCGAGGAGGCGGGAACAGAGAACCCGCATCTGTGGATGGACGTCAAGTACGCCGAGCTGTACGTGGACAGGATCGCCACGGCCCTCGAATCGGTCGATCCGGCGCACGCTGCCGCGTACGAAACGCAGGCCGCCGGCTACAAGCAGAAGCTCGAGACCCTGGACGCCTGGGTGCGCGCCCAGATCGCGACGATCCCTGAGGCGAACCGGAAGCTCGTCACCTTCCACGACGCGTTCCCCTATTACGCTCGCGAGTACGGCATCACGATCGTCGGTGTCGCCGTGGAGTCTCCCGGCCAGGATCCGAGCGCCGGCTACACGGCCCAACTGATCTCGGCCATCAAGAGCGCCGGCGTCAAGGCAATCTTCAGCGAGGCTCAGTTCCCCACCAAGCTCATCGATGAGCTGGCCTCGGAGGCGAACTGCAAGGTCGTGGCCAACCTGTACGACGATGCTCTGGGCGATCCGCCGGTGACCAGCTACGAGGAGGTCATCCGCTGGGATACGACTCAGCTCGTGGACGCGTTGCGCTGATGGACGGCTCGATGGGGCGCTCGGCCGCCGAAACGGTAGCCCGGCTTGCCGGCGTAGCCGCCGTCCATGCTCCCGAGGGTGCCGTTGCGGCGAGGGTCGGCGGACCGATGGAGGCGATCGGAGCGCCGGCTCCGGCGATCCGCCTCGAGGGGGTCAATGCCGGATACGGCGACATCGTCGCGCTCGAGGACGTGAACCTGGAGATCCCCGTCGGGGCGCTCGTGGCGGTCGTGGGGCCGAACGGCGGCGGCAAGTCGACGCTGCTCAAGCTCATCGCCGGGGTCCTGAAGCCCTGGTCCGGCAGCGTCGAGGTGCTGGGTGCCCCGGCGGGCCGGGAGGCGCACCGCGTCGCCTACGTGCCGCAGGCGGAGCTGGTGGACTGGGCGTTTCCCGTGAACGTGTGGACCGTGGTGATGATGGGCCGCTATCCGCGGCTGGGGCCGCTGCGCCAGCCCGGTCACGCGGACCGCGAGGCGGTGGAGGGGGCGCTGGAACGCGTCGGTATGCTGGATCGGGCACGCTCGCCGATCGGGGCGCTCTCCGGCGGGCAGCGGCGCCGCGCCTTCCTGGCCCGTGCCATGGCCGCCGAGGTGGACCTGTACCTGCTCGACGAGCCCGTGACCGGCGTCGACATTCCCACGCAGGAGGCGATCATGACGCTCCTCACCGCCGAGGCGGAGAGGGGCAAAGCCGTCGTCGCCACTACCCACGACCTGGCCGCGGCCGCCCGCCACTTCCGATCGATCGTGGCCTTGAACCGCGCCGTCGTGGCTTCCGGGCCGGCGGACCTGGTGACGAACACCGACCTCCTGGCTCGCACCTACGGCGCGCACCTCCTCATGCTGGGCGACCGCATCGGGATCCTCGACGACTCGCACCACCACGACGCCCCGACCGGCCCCTCGGAGCGGCATTTCCACGAAGACCAGCCGGAGGGCCGGTCGTGAGCCTGATCCTGGAGCCGCTGGCCTATTCGTTCTTCGATCGAGCCCTGGTGGCATCGGCCATCGTGGGACTGGTCTGCGCCACGGTCGGCAGCTACATGGTCCTGCGCGGGCTGGCCTTCATGGGCGACGCGCTGAGCCACTCCGCGTTCCCCGGCGTCGTGGTCGCGTACATGCTCAAGGGCTCCTTCTACATCGGCGCTTCCGTGGCGGCGGTCGGCACCGCGCTGGCGATCGGCTGGGTCACACGCCAGGGCAAGATCAAGAGCGACACGGCGATCGGCGTCCTCTTTGCCGGGATGTTCGCCCTGGGCGTCTTCCTGTTCAGCCTGATCCCCAATTACGTGGGCGATCTCTTCGGCTTCCTGTTCGGCGACGTCCTGGGCATCGGCATCAGCGATCTGATCTCTCTCGCGGTCCTTGGAGTGCTGGTTCTTAGCACCGTCGCTTTGCTCTGGAAGGAGCTGCTGTACGCTACCTTCGACCCGCTCGGAGCCGCCGCGTCGGGGCTGCCGGTCGGTCGGCTCGACTACCTGCTGCTGGCGCTCATCGCCCTGACCATCGTCATCAGCCTCCAGGCGGTCGGGATCATCCTGGTCGTGGCCATGCTGGTCACTCCGGCGGCCACGGCGCAGCTGCTCTCCAAGAGCTTCGGCCGTCTGATTCTGATCGCGAGCTCGATCGGCGTCGTCTGTCCGATCGTCGGGCTCTACGGCAGCTTCTGGCTCAACTCCGCGAGCGGTGCGACGGTCGTCCTCATCGAGAGCGCCGTCTTCTTCGCGGTCCTGGCGACGATGACCGTGATCGAGCGGTTAGGCTCTCGGACGGCACGAGCCACCCCGTAGGTGGTACGGCGGCCCGGCCCGCCATTGGCCTACTCGTCAACTGCCCGCCGTGTTGGCCTACTCGTCAACTGCCCTGGCTGCCCGCCGCGCCGGCCCCGTGGACGTGGCCGCCTGGCAGGCGGGGCAGAGTCCCCACAGCTCGACCCGATGACGGGCCACCTTGTAGCCGGTGCGCCGCTCCATCTCGGCGACGATGGCGGTCATCCCCAGGTCCTCCAGGTCGACCGCGCGCTGGCAGCGGGTGCACACCAGGTGGTGGTGGTGGCGCGTGGACTCGCAGCGAACGTACGAATGCGCGCCGCTTGGAAGGTCCAGCCGCTCGACGGCGCCGAGGCCCACGAGCACCTCGAGAGTCCGGAAGATCGTCGCTCGCGCCACGCCGAGATGCCGGCGCCGCGAATCGGCAACGAGGTCGGCCGTCGCGAACGCTCCGTCTCGACCGGCGATCAGCGCGGCGACGGTACGGCGGGATTGCGTCATGCGATGGCCGGTTTCCTCGAGCGCCCGCGTCAGCTCGGCCCCCGCATCGGCGTTCGACTGTCGCGTCTGCATGTCCGTCATCATAGGCCGAGAGCGTCCGGCCGGGCCGTCGTGACTAGCTGGCTGGCGCCCCGCGACTCAGGCGCTTGCGGAGGAGTGCGGCGCTGACGGGGCAGGCACCGGTGAACTCGGGCGAGGCCTGGAGCGGCCCGGGTGCGGATTCCCTGCAGTCCGGTTCGTAACCGAGCCGCGGAAACCAGTCGGCGGCGGTCTCAGTAAGCAGGAACAGCTCGTCGACGCGGCGGTGCCTGGCGACGGCTTCGGCACGCTGGACGAGGCGCCGGCCGAGCCCGACTCCGCGATGGCCCCGCTCAACGCAGACCGATCGAAGCAGGCCCGCCGATCCGTAGATCTCGATGGCGGCGCAGCCGACGATACGATGATCCGCTCGGGCGACCACGGCCGTCCCGATCGCAAGCTCGAGCCCGGCGGTCGGCAGGCCGTTCGAGTGGAGAAGGCATTCGGTCGCGGGCAGATCGGTCGGTCTGGCGTCCTCTATCGCGAACATCCGCAGTTGCCCCCGCAACCGCACGATCGAACCTGGGCCTGGTCGGGCGCCGGCGCGGGAGCCTGCGCTCCGGCCGCGCAGTCCGTCGGCTTGGTGGCCTTGACGATGACGCTGAACATCCCGTCGGCTACCTGGTGACTCACCGTCAGCGAGACTTGGGTCAGGCCAACTGCCTCCAGCCCGGTTCGGAACTCGGCGAAGGTGAGCGCCCCGGCAACGCAGCCGGTGTAGGAGCCGCGCTCGGCACGCTGCTCGGCCGTCAGGGCGTCGTCGGCCACGATATCGGTGATGCCGATGCGGCCGCCCGGGCGGAGGACGCGGGCGATCTCGCGGAAGACCGCCGGTTTGTCGGCGGCCAGGTTCAGGACGCAGTTGCTGATGACGACGTCGACCGAGGCCGCCGGCAGCGGGATCGCCTCGATGTGGCCCTTCAGGAACTCGACGTTCGTGGCCCCGGCCTCGGCGGCGTTCCGCTGCGCCAGGGCCAGCATCTCGTCCGTCATGTCCAGCCCGAAGGCCCGGCCCGTTGGCCCGACGCGCTTCGCCGAGAGGAGCACGTCGATGCCGCCTCCGGAGCCCAGGTCGAGGACGCGTTCGCCGTCGCGGAGCTCCGCCACGGCGATCGGATTGCCGCAACCGAGCGACGCCATGACGGCCGCGTCCGGCAGGCCCTCGCGCTCCAGCGCGGAATAGAGCTCGGCCCCGTACTCACCGGTGTCCCCGCAGCAGCTCTCGCCGTTGAGAACGTCGAGGGCGGCCTGGGCGTAGTGGAGACGGACGGTCTCGTGGATCTCGGTCATCGGAGCGGCTCTCTAGCAGGTGCAGGTGGCTTGAGCAGGCCGGCGCCCGAACAGGCGGCGGAGTGGATCGGCGAACCGTGAGCGGCCTGAGGCATGGGGGCGGGCACTGTGCGCCAGCCGGGCGCCTTGGGCCTCGCGGAGGCGCTCCTCCGTGAGCAGTCTGACGATCTCGGGACTGTAATACATCGACATGGATCGATCTCCTTTCGAAGCGTACCATAAAGCACATATCGAGACTTGTCAATATCCATTCTTGTCGATATTCTGGCCGCATGAAGCGCTCGACAGATCCCGATGTTCGACTCCTCCAGGCGGCCGCGGATCCGACGCGCTTGTCGATCCTCCGGACGCTGAGCGCCCAGGGCGAGGTATGCGCGTGCGACTTCTCCGACTGCTGCGGCGTCGGCCAGCCCACGGTGTCGCACCATTTGAGAGTGCTGCGCGAGGCGGGCTGGGTGACGACGGAGCGGCGCGGGACGTGGATCTGGTATGCCATCCGGCCGGAGGCGCTCGCCCGTTTCCGTGAACTGGCAGGCCAGCTGGCCGACGGCCCGGCGCGGCCCGTTGCCCATCTCTCGGGCAAGGCCCGGCCCCTGCAGATCCAGCCGACGAGCTGACGCGATAGGTCTTGACCTTCAAGCAACTTGAAGGTGTAGGGTGCGCCCATGAACGTCTCCGAGCTCGCCAGGCGCGCCGTGGTGGCGCCGTCCGCCGTCCGTTTCTACGAAGACTTGGGCGTCCTGCCGCGCGCTCCGCGCCGGCCCAACGGCTACCGCGAGTACGGGAACGACGAGCTGGCGCGCCTGCGGCTGGTCGTGGCGCTGCGACGGCTCGGCCTCGCACCCGTGGACGCAGGCCGGCTGGCGGCCCTGTGCATGGAACGCGGCGAGATGGACCTGGACCTGGCGCCACTCATGGCAGCCCAGCGGGCCGCCATCGAGCGGCAACGATCCGACCTCGATCGGCTCGACTCCGAGCTGACCGACCTGGAAATGACCGTCCAGGCCGCCGGCCGCGCCCGGCGCACCCCGGAGGCAACAATGGCCGCCCCAATTCGCGTGCTCTTCGTCTGCACCGGCAACTCCGCTCGCAGCCAGATCGCGGAGGCTCTTCTGCGCGACTTCGGCGGTGCCGACTTCGAGGTCTTCTCGGCCGGGACCGAACCGAAGGGCGTGAACCCGTACACCGTGCGGGTCCTGGCCGAGATCGACATCGACTGGTCCGGGGCGCAAAGCAAGTCGGTGACCGAGTTCATCGGCCGGCCGTTCGACTACGTGATCACCGTGTGCGATCGCGCGCGCCAGACCTGCCCGGTCTTCCCCGGCGAGCACAACACGCTGCACTGGGGACTCGAAGATCCGGCCGAGGTCGAGGGCACAGACGAATGCAAGATCGAGGCCTTCCGGCGGACACGGACGGAGGTCGCGACCCGGCTGCGACCGTTCATCGAGCTGGCCCGCCGGGCCCGGAGCGCCACGGGACCCGAAATCGCGACCGCCTGAGGATCGGCTGGCCCGATGTCCTCCTGCCTGTTCGAGGCCGTTCGCGCGGCGGGACCGGCTCGGGCATCGAAGAGAAGTGCTGCAGCGCCGGTTACGATTGTCGGGCTCGCGTTCGACGTGAAGCCTGCGCGGGACTGGCGCAGTCGTCTCTCTCGGTCGGTTTGGCTCGGAGGAATGCGCAGTGGCTGGTGGGGATCGCGATCCGCTGGCGCCGGAGGGGCTGGATCGCGCCTTCGGCTGGCTGGAGCGAAACCTGGACGAGTTGACCGAGGCCGCCCGTCGCCAGGGCGAAGAGATCCGCCAGACCACCTCGTGGACGCCCCCGAAGCTCGAGTCGCAGGCGACCGCGGTCGCGCCGGACCGCCGGCCAGAATCTGCGGCCCAGCCGGCGACGGGGCCAGATCGCGCAACGCCGGCGCCTGCGGCCGCGTCGTCGCCCGCCCCCGAGCCGTCGCCCGCCCGGCCGGCCCCCGCCTCGACCACCCCGCTCCTCGACTCCCTCGGCCGGGACCTGACCGCGCTCGCCGCCCGCGGCGAGTTGAACCCGATCATCGGCCGCGAGCTGGAGATCGCGTCCGTGATCGAGATCCTGGTCCGCAGCAGCAAGCGCAATCCCGTGCTGCTAGGGCCTGCCGGATCCGGCAAGACGGCCATCGTGGAGGGCCTGGCCCAGCGCATTGCCGCCGGCCGGGTCCCCGATCAGCTGAAGGGCGCGCGCATCGTCGAGATCCCGCTGGCCTCGCTGGTGGCCGGCACCAGCTACCGCGGCCAGCTGGAGGAGCGGCTCCAGGCCCTCGTCAAGGAAGCGAGCAATCCCGGGATCATCCTCTTCTTCGACGAGATACACCTGCTGGCCGGGGCCGGACGAAGCGAAGGTGGGATGGGCGCCGACCAGGTGCTCAAGCCCGCACTCGCGCGCGGCGAGATCGCGGTCATCGGCGCCACCACGGCCGACGAGTATCACGCCACGATCGAGCGCGACGACGCCCTGGCCCGGCGCCTCACGACCCTCGCCATCCACGAGCTGTCGCGCCACGAGACGCGCCCGATCGTGCAGTCGGTCCGCGACCAGCTGGCGAAGTCGCGCGGTGTGACCGTCTCGGACGGCGCCATAGACGTCCTGCTGGACTTCGCCGAAAAGCGGATCGCCAACCGCCGTTTCCCCGACAAGGCGATCGACCTGCTGCAGCAGGCGGTGGCCGAGGCCATCGTCGCCGGCCGCAGAACCGTGGACAGGGCCAACGCCGTCCAGACGACGGAGGTGTGGCAGACGCGGGCCTCGTCGACGCCGACGCTGGATCGACTCGGACGCGACCTGGTGGCGCTCGCGCGGGCGGGCAAGTTGAGCCCCATCGTCGGGCGCGACCGCGAGATCGATGCCGTCGCCGGGGTATTGCTGCGCCAGACCAAGCGCAACCCCATCCTGCTTGGGCCCGCCGGCTCGGGCAAGACGGCGATCGTTGAGGGGCTGGCCCAGCGGATCGCCGTCGGCAAGATCCCCGCGGCGTTGGCGGAGGTGCGCGTCTTCGACCTGCCCGTATCCGCGCTGGCGGGCACCATCGAGCGCGATCCCGATCGGCTGCGCGATCTGCTGGCCGAGGCGCGTCACCCGTCCGTCATCGTCTTCCTCGACGAGATCCATCAGCTCGCCTTTCCGACGGCCAGGGTTCTGGCCGAGTCGCTCAAGCCGGCCCTGTCGCGCGGCGACATCGCCTGCATCGGGGCAACGACGGGGGCGGAGTTCCAGGCCTACATAGAACCCGACGCCGCGCTGGCCCGGCGCTTCTCACCTATCCAGGTCGAGCCGATGGACGACGCCGCGGTGCGCAAGGTGCTGGTGGGGGTTCGCGACAACCTGGCGGCAAAACGCGGCGTTAGGGTTTCCGACGACGCGCTGTCCGAGCTGATCGACCTGGCCGACGCCTACATGCCCGGCCGCTTCTTCCCCGACAAGGGGGTCGATCTGGTCGAGCAGGCGGTCGTCTACGCCCTCGTCCGGAAGGCGAAGGCGGTCGATCGGGCGCTCGCGCGCGAGTCCGCGGCCGCCTACCTGGGGCTGGACCTGGACCCGACGGGAGCGCTGACGGCGCTCGAGGCGGCCATCGAGCGAAATGGCCTGCTCACGCGGGAAGCCTCCGGGGCGCTGCTCGCCCGGCTCGGCGTGACGCTGCGCGGTCTCGATTCGCGGGCCGTCCGGCCCGATGCCGTGGTGCTGCTGGCGGGGCCGGCGGCCGGGGCCGCCGATGCGCTGGCGGGCGCCTGCGCCGGCGCGTTGTTCGGCCGCACGACGGCGCGGATCGCGATCGACCTCTCGGCGATGACGGAGGGTTCTGCGATCTCCACCCTCCTGGGCTCCGCGCCGGGTTTGGTCGGCTCGGACCGGACGCTGCCACTCCACGAGCTGCGCCGATCGCCGCGCCAGGTGGTCTCGTTCACGGGGATCGACCGTTGCGTGGCCTCGATCCGCCACACGATCGGGGCGGCGCTGGCCGCCGGCAGCTTCAGCGACGCGATGGGCCGGACGATCCCGCTCAGCTCGGCGGTCGTGATCCTGACCGCGCCGGACGTGGGGGCTGCGGTGAGCGCCGGCGAGCTGGCGCTCCTGCTGGGCCCGGACCTGCTGGCCGCGTGCGACGTGGTCGCGGTCACGGACGCCGCCCCGGTGGCCACCGGGCAGGAGGGAAGTGTCCGGATATCCGACGAGCTGCTGGCGCCCCTTGCCCGCCGCTTCGAGCGCTCCGGGATCGCGGTGACCTTCGACCCGTCCTTCGTCACGTGGCTGGCCGGGCGGCTGGCGGGGGCCAGGGGGTCGCCCGAGGCGTTCCTCGACCGCGAGGTCACGCCGGCGCTGATCGCCTCCCTGGGCGGTGCCCGCGGCGGCAGTTTCGTCGCCGTCGTCGACAAGGACGCGCCCGTCCTGCGTCGAAAGAAGAGCGGCTAGCTCGCGCTCGGCTGCGCGCTCGGCCCAGGGCTGGTCTGCACCCTCGGCGACGTGCTGGGACTGGGCGAGGGCGAGATGCCCGGCGACGAGGGCGACGGCGAAGGCAGGCGCGAACTGAGACTCGGATCGAGCTTCAGCGCCTCGGCGATCTCCGAACTGCCCTCGGTCGTGTCACCCGTCTGGTTCAGAAGGAGGCCCAGGTTGAAATGCCCGGCGGCATCGTTCGGCATGAGCTTCACGTACTGCCGATACAGCGTTATCGCCTCGGCGGGATCGCCGGCCTGCGTTCGCAGGATCGCCAGGTTGTAGAGGGCGGGAGCGTAGTTCGGATCGGTGACGAGCGCCAGCCGGTAGTCGTTCTCAGCCGCGACCGGAAGGTTCTGCGCCTGGGCGACCGTGCCCAGATCGTACAGGCAGAACTTGTTCATCGAGTCGTGCTTCAAGCACTCCTTATAGTCCGTCGCCGCCTGGTCGAGGTTGCCGGCAGTCTGGGCCTGGAGTCCGGCCTGGAGGGCGTCGGACGCAAGTTGAGCCTCGCTCTTGGAACCGCACGCGGTGACGCAGAAAACGAGCAGCGTGGCCAGAAAGACAGGTCCGAGCAGGCCCGATCGCGAGGATCGATCGGTCTCTGAGATCATGCGCGTCCTCCATGGAGTCACGACGCCAATTCCGACACCATGGTAAGCGACTCGGGCGGCGTTCTGCCTCCCGCAGAAGCGATACGGCGTAGGCTCCCAAGCGGAGGCACCGCATGCCAGCGCACGGGAAGAACCCCGCCGGCTGCCACGATCCATGCCCGCGGGCACGGCCACCGGGAGAATGGCCAGCCGACCCTGGCAGGCGCCGGAGACTGCCGACACCGAGATGGAAGCGGCGGGAAGGTGGTAGGGGCAGGGTCGGTGATGAGCATCCGGCCCGAGCAATGAAGAACCCCGGCGGTGTGACCGCCGGGGTTCTCGCTATTGAACCTGTTCGGTTCGTCGGGCTGGCGCTCCGGCTGGCCCTTGCGGCTCAGCGTGGCTCGTGCCCGCTGCTGCTAGTTGGTCGGGATGGCAATCCAGTCGATGGTGACACCGCCGGTCGGGGCGTTGAGGGCCGCGCCGGTGTCGTTGTAAATATGGATCTGGAAGGTGGTGGCCGTCTTGGTCGTGATTACGATGATCGGCACGTAGGCGCTACCACTAGTCGCGTTCCAGACAACCGCTTGGGTAAATGTCGCGGTGACTCGGTAGGTGGTTGGAGACCCGGTGAAGGCGCTGCTCATCGTGACCGTCACCGAGCTAGTCCCACCGGCGACTGTGGCTGTGCCGGCTCGCCACTGATTGAAGGTGGGACCCATGGCACCCGTGGCACCCGTGGCGCCAGTAGCACCCGTCGGGCCAGCAGGACCCGTCGGGCCGGCAGGACCCGTCGGACCAATGGCGCCGGTGGCGCCGGTGGCGCCCGTCGGGCCAGCAGGACCCGTCGGGCCGGCAGGACCCGTCGGACCGATGGCGCCGGTGGCGCCGGTGTCACCCTGAGGACCCGTGGGACCCATGGCACCCGTGTCACCCTGAGGACCCGTGTCACCCTGAGGACCCGTGTCACCCTGAGGACCCGTGTCACCCTGAGGACCCGTGGGACCCATGGCACCCGTGTCACCCTGAGGACCCGTGGGACCCATGGCACCCGTGTCACCCTGAGGACCCGTGTCACCCTGAGGACCCGTGGCACCCGTGGCGCCCGTGTCACCCGTGTCACCCTTGGGACCCGTGGCACCGACAGCACCCGTGGCGCCCGTGTCACCCGTGTCACCCTTGGGACCCGTGGCACCGACAGCACCCGTGGCACC
>JBEKCH010000064.1:0-14033 GCA_050014975.1 Candidatus Limnocylindrales bacterium | reverse complement strand
AAGAAGATCGTTTCCTGGGACTACTCGAAGCCTGGCTTCCTCGGGTAGTCGCACTCCAGGTACTGCCCGGTGAATCGACGGTTGGGGGTCAAACATGAGGTTTCCAGGGTCGGGTTCCCTGGGAATAGCCCCCGACGCAGCCGCTCGACTGGCCGCCGCATAAGGCAAGCCGCCCGGAGAACCCGAGCGGCTTGCAGGCTAAAGGGCGCTGTTCAAGCTGAGGATGCCGTTGCCAACTTGTGACCGGCGTTAGGAGGCTAGAACTTCTTCCCCCACGTCCGGTTGAAGAACGCGCTGGAGGGCGACGGGCAGCCGAACATGTTGGCGCAGATGCTCGTGATCGGGCCTTGGTTGCCGACGACCCAGTTAGTGCCCAGGCCGTCATCCCAGCTGAACGAGATCGACGAGTCGGCGAGGTAGGCCTTGATAGCCGGGATCGTGGCGGGCGGGCCTGACGGTCCGGTCATGTCGAAGACCCAGGCCCCGCGGGTCGGTCTCGCCAGTAGCTCGGCGCGGTCCCGGCGGCAAGGAGTTTGGGCCGCGCGTCCAAGCCTCCCGTGCAACAGCGCCATCCTAGCTACGGCGGCAGGGTGGAACAACAGCATCAGGCCACATCAGACCGGACAAGACCGAACCAGCGTCAGGGACTCGGAGGCCCCCGACGCAGCCGGTTTCGCTGTCACGACGTAGCCGACTGGCGGAGCGGGGGCTAGGGCGAAGGACCTCTTGCAGTCGCGCCGCCCCGACCTCAGTCCAGCGATATCTCCGATAGCAGGTAGTCGTGGAGCGAGCCGTCCACGACGTGACTGACCTCGACGCCGAGCAGCTTCGAGAACTCGGGGTCCGCCTCCAGAACCTTATCGAGTCGCTCGACCTCGGCGCTGCTCTCGTACTCGGCCTCGCAGAAGACCTCGTTGCCGATCCCATATTTCGCCGAGTAGACGCGATAGACCGGCATTCCAAACTTGGCACCGGCCTCGTTTTCCGCCTTGACCGCCGCGATCCAGTCTTTGTAATGGCCCCACTTGACCACGCACCGGACGAAATGCCGAACCATCGATCCCACCTCCGGGTCACCGGCGACCGTGGGACGCGCCAGATCGCCTTGGGGACGGGTCGGTCTCGCCAGTGGCTCGGCGCGGTCCCGGCGGCCAGTGTTTGGGCCGCGTGTCGACGCCTCCCGCGTGTGCGCAGATTGTCCCACCCGTGTGAATGGGCCCCGGCCACGGCCGCTCGAACTCGCCGGACCACGCCGGGATCGTCGGCGACCCGTGCAGCGGGGACCTGGGCGAGACTACCCGGAGTCGCTTACCTGGGGTCAAACATGAGGTTCCCGGGGGTCGGGTTCCCTGGGAATAGCCCCCGACGCAGCCGCTCGAACTGACCGGTCGGGCCGGGATCGTCGGCGGGTCGCGGGCAAGACGCCGGAAGCCACGTTCACCCCGCCTTGGGCGGGGGCCAGCGTCGTGATCGAAGTCCGAACTGGCGTCTGGTGACCGCCGAAAGGAGGGGCTCGACGGCCCATAGGCCCGCTGCCTCAACGACTGCCAGCCAGTGCCGGTCGTAGATGCGCCAGACCGGCCAGCAGTAGGCCTCGTTGTAGTCTCCAGCTGTTGGGTCGGCTGCCTCGGCGCGTTTCTCCACGGCTCCTAGAACCTTGGAGAAGACGTGACGGGCGGCCTGCTCCCGGTCGAGGGGCTCGATGCCCACTTCTGTCAGGTTCGGCCAGTCCCGACTGGTGCGTTCTGGGAAAGCCCGGACCTCATCGAGGGTCAGCGAGTCGATGCGCGCGACCGTCTCCATGAGGCGCGCGTCCGCCACGCGAAGGAGCTCGGGCCAGCGTTCAAGGTAGTGACACAGGTCGGGATCGTGTGCGAAGAACGGCTCGTCTGGAAACACCGGGGCAGGCACGTTCCAAAACGTAGGCCGTCGTTGCTGCGGCGCCATGACCTAGTCGTCCCGCTTGCCCACTCCACTCTCGGCTCGCCTGTTACTCGCGGGATATGGGTTCCTCGGTCTCGACCCCCAACGCAGCTGGTCTAGCTGTCACGACGTAGCCGACTGGCGGAGCGAGGGGCGACCGGAGACTAGCGGTGGCCGCTTAGCTGCGGCCTATACGCGGACGCATCGAGGGGCCCTGCCTGCGGCCGGGGCCCCTCGATGATGCGGGGGTACTTAGGGAACGAGGTTCGTAATCCGCTCGTGGCCCCCGATCTCTCTTCAGCCAGCGGGGGGACTGAAGCTGTACGTCCCGTCCCAGTACCACCCAAACGGTATGTTCGAATCAGGCGTAACAACGACAGTGCCGGTGAACCAGGTGAACTTCCCGGTCCCACCCGCGAACGTGACCGATCCGACCTTGGTCACAAGATTGAGGTGGACATGGCCGAACGCCATGTTGTTGCCCGGGCCCGGCGGATCGAGGACGACGTCAGTGTCCAGCACCGTTCCGACCAGCGACTGGAGATAGTAGACCCTCGAACCGGGCTCGATCGCCGGGAGATTCGAGGACGTGATCGTGCAGAAGCCACCGGCGAGGTGCGTGTATTGAGAGCACTCCTTCGTTACATGGAGGTCCCCGCTGCGCGGAGACGCCGCCGACACCGATGGCCCGATGGCGGTGAGTGCAACGATCGTGGCAACCACCACGAATAGCCTGAGAACCGAACGCATCCCTTACCTCCCTGCGTGACGCCGGGTCGGTCTCGCCAGTGGCTCGGCGCGGTCCCGGCGGCCAGTGCGTGGGCCGCGCGTCAATGCCTCCCGTCGGAAGCAGGCAGTGTGAGCGCATCTGGGCGAAATAGCAACTCCCGCGCTTAGGATTCAGAAACGACGGCGTGGGGACGCAGGCAGACGCGGGGTCGCGGCGACTCTTCGACCATCGAAATCGAGCCCGAAGTGCTCACATATGCCCCCGACGCGGCCGCGCGAACTGGCCGGGTCGGGATCGTCGGTGACCAGCAGAGCGGGGACCTGGGCGAGACTACCCGGAGTCGCTTACCTGGGGACCGCCGATTCCCGCGGGCCGTGGACACGGCGGTCGCGGACAATGGCGCGGTGAGCAACGAGATTCCCCTGCCGGTCGCCCGTCGGTTCCTGGCTCTTCGCCACCTCCTCGCCCCGCCGCGCGCACTCCCGGGCGAGCCGGAGAGCGTCATGGCTGTGGTGGACCGATTGGGATCGCTGCAGTTCGACCCGCTGGAGGTGGCGGGCCGCAACCACGACCTGGTGCTCCAGGCCCGCATCTCCGGCTACCGGCGGGACCTCACCGATGAGCTGCTGTACGGCCGGCGCCTGCTCTTCGAGAGCTACAACAAGTCGCTGAACCTGCTGCCCACCCGGGAGCTGCCGTACTACCGCATCGCCTGGGAGACCGGCGCCCGGGGCCGGGCCGGCCGGCTCCTGGCGGACCAGGCGCCGCTCGCCGAGAAGGTGCTCGGCCTGATCGAAGCGAACGGCCCCCAGAGCTCCACCGACTTCGAGCGCGGGGAGGCAATCGACTGGTGGTGGGGCCCGACGGCGGCGGCCCGCGCCGTGCTGGAGGCCCTGGCGGTATCGGGGCGGCTCGGGCTGGCCCGTCGGGAGGGCAACCGCCGCTACTACGACCTGGTGGAGCGGCTCTTCCCGGCCGACCTTCTTGCGATCCGCGTCCCCGAGCGCGAGCAGCTGAGACACAAGCTTCTGTCGCGCTATCGGGCCCACGGCCTCCTCGGCGCCGCCGGAAGCGGGGAGCTGTGGCTCGGGATCGGGCCCGCCGTGCTGCGGGCCAGGCTCCGGGCGGAGCTCGTCGATCGCGGAGAGCTGGCGCCCGTCTCGGTCGAGGGCCTCAAGGGCCAGCGATTCGTCGTCGAGGACGAGCTGCCGCTGCTGGCCCAGGCCGGCCGTGAGCTGGCCACCGAATCGCGGGCCGGCGACCCTCGCCCCGGCGACGCGGTCCCCGGTTGCAGCTTCCTGGCTCCGCTCGACCCTCTGATGTGGGACCGCGACGCCCTGCAGCCGCTCTACGGCTTCGCCTATCGGTGGGAGGTCTACACGCCCGCGGCGGCGCGTCGCTGGGGCTATTACGTCCTGCCGATTCTCTTTGGCGATCGGCTGGTGGGAAGGATCGAGCCTCGCATCGATCGGGCGAGCAACGCCGTCCGCATCCTGGGCCTCGGCTGGGAGGCGGGCTTCGATCCACTGGCCGCACCCGGGTTCGTGGCCGCGTTCGCCGATGCAATGGAGGCGTACCTGCGCTTCGGCGGGACAGACCAGCTCGTGCCTCCGTCGACTCGGGATCACCGAGCGCTGTTCAAGGCAATATCGGCGGAGGTCCCGGCCATCGGCGCGGGCGGCGCGAGTCGTCCGGCAGGCGCGAGGGTCGCCGCGGCTCGCCCAGAGACCGCGGCTCGCCCAGAGGCCGCCTCGTAGCCGCCGTCGCGCCGCTCGGTCCGGCCGCGTGGCGTGCGACCTACCGGATCGGCGCGTGAGAAAATTCGTTCGTCTCGACAAGCTGAGGAGTTCGGCCATGGCGGCAATTCGTCGCGCGACAGTGAGCTGGGAGGGCGATCTGGCATCCGGATCCGGCCGGCTGACCGCCGGCTCGAGCGGAGCCTTCGCCACGTTGCCCGTGACCTGGGCCTCTCGAACCGAACAGCCAGACGGCAGAACGAGCCCCGAGGAACTCCTGGCAGCCGCCCACGCGAGCTGCTTTTCGATGGCCTTCTCGAGCGAGTTGGCGAAGGCCGGTTCGCCGCCCGAGCGGTTGGAGGTCGGCTGCGAGATCACCTTCGATAGCGTCGACGGCAAGTGGACCGTCATCTCCAGCAAGCTGACGGTTCGTGGTCGAGTGCCGGGCCTTGATGACGACCGCTTCCGCGCCATCGCCGTGCAAGCCAAGGATGGTTGCCCCATCTCGCGGGCCCTGGCCGGGAACGTTGCCCTCAGCGTGGATGCCGCGCTCGAGTAGGCCGACGGGCGATACTTCCGCCGACGGGTCGCAGACGCCTTCTCCGGCTGCTACTCTCGCTCCATGAGCGCCAAGGATCAGCCGCCCAAGGCGGTACGCATCGACAGCTGGGGGTTCGAGATCGATCGAGCGGGAACCCGGCGTCGGGTTTCCCTTCTCGGTGTCTTCCTGATCGTGGTCGGCCTGCTCCTCGCGGCCGGCCAGCTGGTCAAGGGCGCCCAGATCGGCGCGTCGGCTATCTTCCTCGCCCTCGGAATCATCTTCCTGGTGGCCGGGCTCAGGGACCGCAACGACCTGGCCCTGTACGCAGGTCTATTCATCTCCGCCCTGGCGCTTTCCAACCTGCTCACGGAGGCAGGCCTCATCTCGGGCGGCGGCTGGGGAACGCTCTTCCTGGGCGTGGGCGTGCTCGCCCTGGTGCCCATCCGTGCTTCGTCCGGGCGGAGCTGGGGCTGGGCGGCCGTCATCGGTGGCCTGCTCGTCCTCTGGGGCGGCAGCGACGTCGCCACGAGCTACCTGAATGTGGACACGGACCGTCTCGTCGGCCCGCTGCTGCTGGTGCTGCTGGGGGTCTGGATCCTCACCCGGAGCCGACGAAGCCGCTGAGCCGGACTCCCTCCAAGTAGGCGCCGGCAGCCGGGGCTCGGCCCAGCACCGCGGCCATCCGCTCGGAGAGCACGCCCAGCTGACGGCAATGCTCGCCCGTCTCGAGGTTGCGAGCCTCTATCGCGGTTGAGAGGGTCAGGGAGATCGAATCCAGGACCGGGCTGAGGTACCGGTACTGCAGCGCCTCGTAGCGCATCTGCGAGGCCGCGAGGGCGCGCCGAACCTCGCCCAGAAGCTCCTCGCTGGTGAACGGCTTGACCAGCATCCCGCTGGCGCCCTCTCGGAGGGCCTTGATCGCCGTATCTACCGTCCCCTGCCCGGTCACGACCACGACCGGATTCGAGGCTTGAACCTGGTCCAGAAAAGAGGTCGCACCCGCCGGCGTGATGGCAGCCAGGATACCCGCGAAATCGAGCTTGCCCTCGCTCATGAGCACCAGCGCTTCACTAACCCGCAGGACATCTGACAGTTCGTCGGCCCGGGCTCGCTGGACGGTCTCCGCCGAGATGGCGCGCTCCAGGGCGGCGCGGGTCCGGGTGTCTGCCGCGTTCGGAGCTCGCAGGCCCGCGCTAGGACGAAGCGACGCCCACGGCGGCTCGCTCGACTGCTTCGCCCAGGCGATCGGCGATCGTCTCGAGTTCGTCGCAGGTGACCACGAACGGAGGCCCCAACAGCACCGTGTCACCGTTGGTGCCGTCCGCGTTGCCCGTCCCGTGGTACAGCAGAAGGCCGGCGTCGCGGGCGTGCGCCATCACGCTCTCGATCAGCCGGGCGGCACGCGGGAAGGGGCGCCGCGTGGCCCGGTCGGCCACGAGCTCCACGCCCACCAGCAACCCCCGGCCGCGGATCTCGCCGACGTTGGGATGGCCGCCGATGCGGTCGCTCACCAGGGCCAGCAGCCGCCCGCCCTTCTCGGCGCTCGCCTCGACGAGATTCTCCGTCTCCAGGATCCTCAGCACCTCGCTGGCCACCGCTGCGCCCACCGGGGAGTGGCTGTAGGTGAACCCGTGGACGAAGCCGCCGCCGGTGGTGATGGTGTCGTACACGGTGCCGCTCGCGACCGCCAGGCCCAGCGGGAAGTAGCCGCCGGCCACGCCCTTGGCCGCAGCCACGATGTCCGCCCGGACGCCCCAGTGGTCCAGCCCGAACCAGCGCCCCGTGCGGCCGAAGCCGGTCATCACCTCGTCGGCGACGAGCAGCACGCCGTGGCGGCGGCACACCTCCGCGATCGCCGCCCAGTAGCCGTCGGGCGGGGCCACCGCGCCGAGCGTGGCGCCGACGATCGGCTCGGCCACGAACGCCGCCACTCTTCCCTGCCCCGCTTCGGCGATGGCCGCCTCCAGCTCCGCAACCAGTTCGCCGGTGTCTCCGAGGGCGTGGGCGGCGGGCTCTCCCGCTCGGTACGGATACGCGGCGCTGACGTGGCGGAAACGCCCGAGCCAGGGCTCGTAGGGGCGCCGCAGCGGCTCGCGGCCCGAGAGATCCAGGGCGCCCATCGAGTTGCCGTGGTAGCTCCCCCAGCGAGCGATGACGACGGTCCGGTCGGGCTCGCTGCGGGCCAGGTGGTACGAGCGCACCAGCTTCAAACAGCTCTCGATGGCTTCCGAGCCGCCGCTGACCGGGTAGATCGCCGGATCGTCCACCGGCAGGTAGCGTCCCACGGCGCGCGCATATGTCTCGAGCGGCTCGTTGGTGAACGTCGTGCCGTGGACATAGGTGAAAGCCCGCGCCTGGCGCTCCATCGCGTCGACGATCGACTGCCGCCCGTGGCCCACGTTGACCACGACCGCGCCGCCCGCGGCATCCAGGTACGCCCGTCCTTGCTCGTCCCAGATCGTGGACCCCTCGGCCCGCGCCGCGACCGGCAACTCGACCCCAAGAACCCGCTGAAAGACCCGTCCGGTGGACGAGGCGCCCGCGCGCTTTCGATCGGCATCGTTCATATCGGGATTGTAGGGCGGTCGGCCCAAGTCGCCCGGGTAGCTCCCCGGCGCGCCGTGAGGCCGCTCCGCTGAGACGCCCTTCCGTCCTCCGACGACCCTCGCGAGCCTGCGGGCGCCACTTCGGGCCATCGAGCGATCTCCATGTGACTTCTCGGTGGTCCGCAGAGTCGAGCCGTCTGCCTTGCCGCGCTCCACGAGAGAGACCGTCTGCTGCGCGACCCCGGCCACGCCGCGAGCTCCGCCTGCGTCAGCCCGCGACGCCGTCGCACGATCCGCAGCACCTTCCCGGCTCGCAACGTTTCCACTCGGCCAGCATGGGCTACGCCGATTGGCCGCGGCTTACCTTCGGGTTGCAGGGCTGAACCCGGCTGCGCCGGCGACGCGGCCATTGGGCAACGCCAGCTACCGCGTTACGGCACACCGGCCCGCTCGAACGTCGCCTCCACCGCGCCGGCAACGATCAGACGGTCAGCATCAAACGCGTCGCCATCGCGCCGGCCGGCGCCCTAGCAGATCCGGGGCAGCTGCTCTCCGACGAGCATGTCCACGATGCGCTGCGAGCCGACGATCGTGCGCATCGTGACCATCGACGGGTGGTCGGCCACCACGCAGCCGATCTCGACGGCCTCCGCTCCCTCGGGGACGGCCCGCATGGCAGCCAGGACGGCCTCGGCCGAAGAGGCGGGCACGATCGCCACGAGCTTGCCTTCGTTGGCGACGTGGAGCGGGTCCAGGCCGAGCATCTCGCACGCGGCGTGCACGGGACCGGGGATCGGGATCGTCTCCTCGCGCAGCTCGATGCCGGCCCCGGAGGCGGCGGCGATCTCGTTCAGCGCCGATGCCAGGCCGCCCCTGGTCGGGTCGCGGAGGACGTGCACGTCCGGGCACGCGGCGACGATCGCGGCGACCAGGCCGTTGAGCGGCTGCGTGTCGGAGGCGATCTCGACCTCGAAGTCCAGCCCCTCGCGGACGCTCATGATGGCGATGCCGTGCAGCCCGATGGGGCCGGAGAGAAGGACGGCGTCACCGATCGCGGCTCGATCGGCGGCGACCGACACGCCCGGAGCGACCAACCCGATGCCGGCCGTGTTGACGAAGAGCGCGTCTGCCGCCCCGCGACCGACCACCTTTGTGTCCCCGGTGACGATCCTGACCCCCGCCCGACCGGCAGCCCTGGCAACCGACTCGGTCACCCGACGCAGGTCCTCGATCGGCAGGCCCTCCTCGATGACATAGGCCAGCGACAGTGCGACCGGCTGGGCGCCCATCATCGCCAGGTCGTTGACCGTGCCGTTCACGGCCAGCTCGCCGATGTCGCCCCCTGGGAACTCGAGCGGGCTCACGACGAATGAGTCCGTCGTGAATGCGAGCCGCGCGCCGGCCACCTCCACCACGGCGGCATCGTTGAGGGGCCCACCGGGCGTCACGGCCGCCAGCGCGGGGGCGATGACGTCGCGCATGAGCGCCGCAGAGAGCTGGCCGCCGGAGCCGTGGCCGAGCAGGACCCGGGCTCGCTCCGGGATCGGCGCCGGGCAGGCGAGATTCGCCGGATCGGGCTTCCCGGCCGGCTCCTCCGCGAACCCACCGAAGGGATCCACGGCGACGCGTCGGTCGCTCATTTCATGGCCTCTCCGACCGGCCGCTTCAGCTCGTACAGCGGCACCGCCCCGGGAGCGGCCAGTCCACGCCCCGCGGCGTGGTAGGCGGAGCAGACGCCCTCGGCGCTGACCATCGGCGCCCCGAGCGGCTTCTGCGGGGAGCAGAGCACGCCGTAGGCCGTGCACTCGAGCGGCGTCTTCGTGCCCTGCAGGATCTCGCCGGCGATACAGGCCGGATGCTCGGCCGTAGTGATCATGCCGACGTCGAAGCGGGCCTCGGCGTCGAACCGCGCGTACTCGGGCCGCAGGTGATACCCGGACGCCGGGATCATGCCGATGCCGCGCCACTTCCGGTCGCCAACGTCGAAGACGCGGAAGATGGTGTCCTGGGCCTCCCGGTTGCCTTCGCGCTTCACCGCCCGAGCGTACTGGTTCTCGACCTCGGCACGCCCCTGCTCGAGCTGGCGGATCGCCATCAGGATCCCCTCCAGCAGGTCGAGTGGCTCGAAGCCTGTGACGACGATCGGGACGTGGTAGCGCTCCGCGATCGGCTCGTACTCGGTCCAGCCCATCACGGCGCAAACGTGGCCTGCCGCCAGGAAGGCCTGGACCTGGTTCGTCGGCGACTCGAGGATGGCGCACATCGCCGGCGGCACCAGCACGTGGCTCACCAGCACGGAGAAGTTGCCCAGCCCGAGCCGAGCCGCCTGCCGGATCGCCATCGCGTTCGCCGGAGCGGTCGTCTCGAAGCCGATGGCGAAGAAGACGACCTGGCGATCGGGGTTGGCGGCGGCGATTCGAACCGCGTCCAGCGGCGAGTAGACGATCCGCACGTCGGCGCCGCGGGCCTTCAGGGACAGCAGGTCGGTGCTGGACCCTGGGACGCGCAGCATGTCGCCGTAGCTGGTGAAAATGACGTCCGGTCGCGCGGCGATGACCAGGGCCTTGTCGATCTGCTCGAGCGGGGTCACGCAGACCGGGCAGCCGGGGCCGTGGATCATGCGCACGCCCGGCGGCAGCGCCTCGTCTATCCCCTGCTTGACGAGCGTGTGGGTCTGGCCGCCGCAGACCTCCATCAGCGCCCAGGGCCTGGTCGTGACGCGATGGATCTCGTCTACGAGCTTGCGCGCCAGCCCGGCATTGCGGTACTCGTCGATGTACTTCATGCCGAGCCCCTCGTGGCGGGCGCGGCGGCGCCGCCCATCGAGCCCAGCTCCATCGCCACCCCTTCGGCGTCGATCGCTCGCAGCATCTCGAGCGTCCGCATCGCCTCCTCTTCGTCCAGCTGGCTGATGGCGAAGCCGACGTGAACGATGACGTAGTCGCCGAGCTGGACCTCCGGTACGTACACCAGGCAGGCCTCCTTGCGCACCCCGCCGAAGTCGACGCGAGCCATCCGCAACGGGCCGTCGTCGCGGATCTCCACCACCTTGCCGGGGATGCCGAGGCACATCGGATGATCTCCTTGCCGCAGCGCGGCCGCTAGGACGCGCCGGCCAGGCGCGCGGCCGCGACCGCCGCCTGACCGTAGCTGATCCCGCCGTCGTTGGCCGGGACCTTCTCGTTGGTGTGGACCTCAAAGCCGTCGCCGGTCAGGCGCCGCACGAGGGTCGTGGCGAGCCACTGATTCTGGAAGACGCCGCCGGAGAGGACGACGGTGGCGAGGCCGGTGGCGGCGCGCACGTCGCCACACAGCTGGCGGGTCACGGCAGCCACGGTCTCCTGGAAGCGCGCGGCCAGATGCTCCGGGGTGGCGCCCGCGGCGCGGCCCTCGAGCAGGGCCCGCAGAGTGGGTCGCGGATCGTAGACGAGCAGCTCCCCCTGGCGGACGACTTCGTATGGGAGTGGACGGACGCTCCCCTCCTCCGCCAGCAGCTCCAGCTCTACGGCGGCCTGGGCCTCGTACTCGGCCACGTCGCGGATGCCGAGCAGGCTGGCGGCGGCATCGAAGAGACGGCCGGCCGACGAGGCGACCGGGGCGTTGAGCCCACGAGCCAGCTGCACTCGAACGACCTCGACCTCACGCGGATCCAGCCGGTCGAAGAAGGCCCGGGCCAGCTCCGCGTCTATCCAGTCGGCGACGACGCCTTCGGGCTCGAAAGCCTCGGCCGAAAGCAGGTAGCCGAGCGCCATCCGATACGGCTTCCTGACCGCCAGCGCACCGCCGGGCATCCGGGCTCGCCCAAAGCGCGCCACCCGCCGGTAAGTTGCGAGCGTGGCCACGAGCACCTCGCCGCCCCAGAACGACCCGTCGTCGCCCATCCCCAGGCCGTCGAAGGCAACGCCGATGAACTCCCCCGTCAGCCCCGCCTCGGCCGCGGCCGAGGCCACGTGGGCGTGGTGATGCTGCACGCCGATGCGCCGGCTCCCCGGGAAGGCGCGCATCGCGTACTGAGTCGAGAGGTAGGCGGGGTGGAGATCGTGGGCGACGTAGGCCGGCTCCATGTCGAGCAACCGCTTCAGGTGCGCCAGGTTCGTCTCGAACGCCCGATAGGTCAGCAGGTCCTCGAGATCGCCCGTGTGCGGCGCCACGTGAGCGCGCCCGCCCCGCGCCAGCGCGAAGGTGTGCTTCAGCTCGGCGCCGACCGCCAGCACGGGCTTTGACGCCGGCACGGCGATCGGCAGGGCCAATGGCTCCGGGGCGTAGCCGCGGGCGCGGCGAATCAGGCTCTCGCGACCGTCCACCAGCCGCGTCACCGAGTCGTCGTAGCGGGCCCGGATCTCCCGGTCGTGCGCCAGGAACGAGTCGGCGATCCCCGCCAGGCGCGCCAACGCCTCGGCGTCGTCCGTGGCCAGGGGCTCATCCGACAGGTTGCCGCTGGTCAGCACTATTGGCCGCCCCAGCCCCTCGAGCACCAGATGGTGCAGCGGCGTATAGGGCAGGAAGAGCCCCACCCGACGGTTCAGCGCGGCCACTCTCGCCGGCTCCGCGTTCACCACTCCGTCGGCGAGTGGCGGGTTGCCGTTACGCGGCCCGTCGTGGCGTCGCTCCACCAGCACGATCGGCCGCGCCGGTGAGACGAGCAGCGCCTCTTCATCGGCTGACATGGCGGCCTGGGCCCGCGCCGCCTCGACGTCCCGGACCATGACCGCGAACGGCTTAGCCCAGCGATGCTTGCGGTCGCGCAGCCGGGCCACGGCCACGGGATCGGTCGCGTCGCAGGCGAGGTGGTAACCGCCCAGGCCCTTGACCGCCACCACCCGGCCGGCTCGAAGATCGGCCAGCGCGGCCGCCAGCGCCGCTTCCCGGTGCGCCGCCGGGGCAGCGTCACCGGGGCGCCTGTAGCTCAGCTGCGGGCCGCAATCCGGGCACGCCACCGGCTCGGCATGGAACCGCCGATTCGCCGGGTCCTGATACTCGGCCTCGCACGCGGCGCACAGCCGGAACTCCCGCATCGACGTCCGGGCGCGGTCGTATGGCAACTCCTCGATGATCGTCGCTCGAGGACCGCAGTTCGTGCAGTTGGTGAACGGGTAGCGGTAACGACGATCGTGCGGGTCGAACAACTCGCGCAGGCAGTCGTCGCAGGTGGCGATGTCCGGCGGGAAGAGTCGTTCGGTCGAGGCGACGGCCTCGCTGGCCTCAATCGCAAACCCCGAGCCGGCCGTTATGTCGGGTTCGATCGGCCGGACAACGACCGCCTCGACCCGTGCGCGTGGGGGCGCGTCCGTCCGAATTCGGACCGTGAACGCTTCGACCGCCTCAGCCGATCCCGCGACCTCGATCTCGACCTGCCCGGCCCGATTGATTACACTGCCGTCGAGGCGGAGCTCCGTCGCAAGCCGCCACACGAATGGCCGGAAGCCGACGCCCTGGACCACGCCTCGAATCTCGAGCGCCCGGGCGACCCGCTCTCCCGGGCCGGCCGACGTCACCGATACTGCTCCAGACGCTCGACGTCGACCTGCTCGTCCGTCAGCCCGGGCAGCGACTCGGCATGGCAGCGCGGGCACGGCGCGGCGATCTGCGCCGACTCGAACTCCGTGCCGCAGCCGGGGCACAGATGGCCGAACGGCACACGCCGGATCTCCAGCCCGGGGACCGCCTTGGCCTGGTCGGGCATAACCTCGAGCAGGTGCACGCGCAGATCCGTCTCGAAGTCGGCCGGATCCCTGTGCCCGCCGCGGACGTTCAGGCGCACCTCGGCCAGGCTCAGGCCCCGGCTCTTCAACGTCTTCGCCACGCCTCGGGCCAGGCCTGTCTCATGCATCCGATCCAACCTCCAGCGGGTCTTGCCAATCGGCACGCCGCCGGCGCGCCGCTCGCCACTATCTCACACCTTCCCGCTCTTGCTTCCGCCTGCCGAGCGGCCCGCCGGTGGGGCCGAAGGTCCCAAAGCCGTCCCCTTCCCCGGGCGGCCCGGCCACCCGGCATCCGCCCTGGCGTGCGCCGCCACGCACCGGCTCCTCAGGCGACGACCGGCGCGTCCCCCAGTCCGACCCCTGCAAGAGCGTGGTTGCAGCGGGGGCAGCGGCCCTCCACCAACCGCCACTCCGTGACCTCGAAGTCGTGCCGGTCGATGAGCCGCTCGCCGCAGCGCGCGCACAGTGTCGCCGCCTCTTCCACCTCGGGCGCGTTACCGACGTAGACGTGGCGCAGGCCGACCTCGCGGGCGATGGACGCCGCCTCCGTCAGAGTCGCGGCCGGCGTCGCCTCCAACCCCGATAGCCGGTAAGCCGGCTGGAAGCGGGTCACGTGCCAGGGCGTCTCCGGCCCGACGGCCGTTGCGATCCACTCGGCCATGGCGGTGAGCTGGTGGCGATCGTCGTTCAGGCCCGGGACGATCAGCGTCGTCAGCTCGACCCACACGCCACGCTTTCGCATCGACACGATCGTGTCGCGCACCGGCTCCCACCGGGCCCCGCAGACGCGCCGGTAGAAGCGGTCGTCGGCGGCCTTGAGATCCACGTTTGCAGCATCGAGCCGGGGTACCAGGA
>JBEKCH010000063.1:0-14064 GCA_050014975.1 Candidatus Limnocylindrales bacterium | reverse complement strand
CTTCTTGTCCTTCTTTCTGGCCATGACGTTCTCCTCGATGCGGCGGTCGGTCTGGCACGCTAGAGCTCGCCGACCAAGCCTGAGTGTAGGCGTGCTCTCGGTTGCACCGGGCGCCGCGTTGCACCGTGGTGGCGTTGCGGCGTTGCGGCGTTGCGGCGGACCTCCTGGTCCTCTCGCCACGCCGCCGCCCACTTTCGGCGACATCAAGCCACGGCTGCCAGCCTGGAGCGTCAGGGCCGGCTGGCCGACATGGGCGCCGCACCGGCGAGTCCAGTCAGAGCGACTGTTCCGGGCTGGATAGGCAGGGGCGGGTGAGATGCAGCAGATCCACAGCAGACTTCTGCAGATCAATGCGGTCGACCGACGATCGACGAGCCAGCCGGCGAAGCTCGCCGAGTATCGAGGGGTTCACCCAGCCGTGTAATGAGCCGCAGTCCGAGCCGCCAGTTCATCGATCCCTATCTGGTCAAAGCCAATGACCGCGCTGCGAACGCTGTTGCGGAGCGGCGCAATCCACTTGTCCGGCAGCGACGCAGGGCCGTGCATTGCACCGAATGCCGAGCCCGCCGTCGCTCCGTTACAGTCGGTGTCCCATCCACCCTGGACGGCCAGGCCGATGGTTTGCGAGAAGTCCCCCTCCCCCCACAGCAGAGCTGCCGCCAGAACGGCCGCGTTGCTCACGGCATGGACAAAGCTGTACGAACCGAACCGGCGTTCGACCTCGTCCCTTGCATGCTCCCATGAGGATCCGGCGTCAAACTGAGTCATGACCAGCCTCAGCGACTCAGCCAGCCGACTTCGGTGAGGAACATAGGTCAGTGCGATGTCGAGGGCCTCGCGCATCGTCGGTTGGACGAAACAAGTTGCGATCAGCACAGCCGCCCAGATCGCCGCGAAGACGCCGTTCGTCCGGTGAGAGAGAATCGCATCGCGATAGGCAAGCGTCGCTGCTTCGCGCGGTCGCCCTGCATTGACATAGCCCCACATGTCAGCCCTAATTTGGGCCCCGATCCATTCCCGGTAGGGGTTGAGGTGGATGGCCGTCTGCGGCGGCCGCAGCCCATTCACCAGATTCCGGTACGCGGCACGCGACGCAACCCACACACTCTGGTACGGGAGGTACGTTGTCCAGCTCGATCCCACATTGTCAGTGGTGAAGGCCCGACCGAAGGTCTCGAGGACAACCAGATTGAGGATCGTGTAGTCGATGTCGTCGTCGCGCGTGACTTCGCTGATCCTTCCCAGTGTGGTCGTGGCCCAGCACGGGTTGAAGTTGCATCCCGCGGGCATCGGATCAAGCGCCGGGATGTAATCCGTCAGCGGATACGCGCTCGCAAGCTCAAGGTATGAACGCAACTGCTCTCGTGACCAGCCTTCCACCGGCCTGCCGAGCATGTTGCCCGCCGAACGCCCAGCCCACGCCGCCCAAATTCGACCGGCTACCTCCGTTGACGCCAGCGGCCGCCTAACGGCGTTGTCACCAGTGCCAACGAGGATGTCTGCTAGCTCCTCCGGCTCGTCGTATGGCCAAGCTGCCAATCGCGGACAGTGTCCGAGCGCCTCCAGGAGACGGGAACACATTTCCGGGTCCTTCGCCGTCAAAGCGCGTACGACCGCGTCCTCCAGACCAGTGACGTCGAAGCCGGCCTCGCGCTGTTCAACTAGTTCCCAAGAGAGCAAGCAGCGGAAGTCGCTGGTGTCAAACGGTTCGCCGCCCATGATGGTCCCTCGCTCCTGCTGGTCAAGTTCAGTATCGCGCTATTCGGCTGCCAGTCGAGCTCTCACTCAATGGCGGCAGGCCGGCAGGGTAACGATCACCACACTAGCCAGTCAGCAGCCGCGCCGAATTACGATGCCATCCTCATACTCTCGCTGTGAATCGCGGTGCATCGTCGACGACCTCGCTGATCGCTCTCCCCGTCATTGGGGGTAACGATCAGTCTATCCTCGGTGTTGCTTTGAGTGGTGATTGGCATCCTGTGCCCTGTGCCACCTCCTGAGCTCCTGGCACAGCGGAAAGGGTTCCACCTTCGTTGGGCCGTTGTTGAGACTCTGGCGGGTCGAGAAGGAGTTCATGTGAGTCCACACCCTCCGCGGGCCCGGTTCTCGCTACGCGCCGGTGGACATGGCTCCGTCCGCCTCGACAACGCCGATCGTCAAAAGCACACAGGCGAACAGGCGCGGGTCTGCCGTGGCGATGACGAGCGCGAGGTTAGGCAATCTAGTGGCCTCGTAGAAAGCGAACCGGTCGAGGAGTTCGACCGGCGCCGCATCCGGCAGGAGCGACCGGATCGGCGCGTGTGCTTCGGGCACTACTGGGGCGCGCGCGGCCATCAAGACCACTGACTCGATCGGTACCGCTGGAACGATAGCCTCGAGGACGTCGGTCACCAGCACCTTACCCGGCGATAGATTCAAGTAGACTCTGGGCACCCCCGGCCGCGGCGCCGTGCCGTGAGGGAAATTGCCGTCGCTGATCAAGACGGTCGATCCGTGGCCTGCCTCTGCTAGTGCCTGGAGAATCCCGGGGTGCAACAGCTTCGAGCGGAGCACGGTCAATTCCTCCTTTCAGTGCCCTGTCCAGTCTTCTCGTGACCTCCGAGGTGTGCAGGCGGCTCAGGAACGCTCGGGCATTCGCTAGGCGGATGCCCTGATGACGAAGCTCGTCGGCACGACGACTTCCCGAGCTGGACCTGTGTAATCGCCAACAAGACGAGACAGCAACAACTCGGCGCTGCTTCGCCCGAGCGCGTAGGCGGGGTTTACGACAGTGGTCAGAGCCGGGGACGCGAGCTCTGCTGCGTCGATGTCGTCAAATCCGATAACTGCCAGGTCGCCGGGCACGGCGAGACCTATCTCGCGTGCGACATCCAGGACTCCAATTGCCATAAGGTCGTTCCCACAGACGATCGCGGACGGACGATCTTGCCTTTCCAGGAGGATCCGGGCGGCGTCGATGCCGCCTTGTCGTGTGAACGCCGTGGCGACGATGAGGCCCTCCGAGAACGGACCTACCGCACCGCGCATCGTGTCCGCGAACCCAGCCAAACGCTCGGACGCAGGGGCTCCGCTTCCATTCGCAAAGGCGATTCGTCGGTGGCCCTGTCGCAGGAGATATCTCGTTGCCTCCGCCACGCCATGCCGGTCATCGGTAACTACCGAATCAAACTGCAGTGGATCGTTGGAGGGTAACTCGGCCTTTGGAGCGATCACGACGATAGGAACCGATGGGTTTAAGAGAGGGCCGAGATCAGAAATGGCAAGCTCGAACGGAGCCACGATCAGTCCGTCAACAGATCGGTCGATAGAGTCGCGTATGAGCAGACGCTCGCTGGCGGCCTCACCGTCGCTGTTGGACAAGAACGTGTAGTAGCCGTGTGGTTTCAGGACATCCTGGATCCCTCGAGCGACCGACGGGTAGAAGGGGTTCGAAATGTCAGGGATGATCAGGCTGACCGTGAGACTTTGGCGCGTACGGAGTCCGCGCGCGAGCTGGTTAGGCCGGTAACCTAGCTCGCGAATGGACTCCAGCACCCGCTCCCGCGTGGCCCTGGCAACATGCCGTCGCCCGCTAAGCGTATGAGAGACCGTCGTGATACTGACGCCAGCGTGCTGCGCGACCTGCGCTATTACCGCGCGTCCCTTGCTTCGACCATTATCCAGAGTCACTCAAGCTCGCTCCGGCCGCCGACCGAGACGCCGCCTGGCCCGTGCCAGCACGACCTGCACGAGGTCGTCATCGAGGTCGAGGCCCGGCTCGGTGAGCGCCAAGGCCGGGAGCACTCCGAGTCGATCATAGAATGCCTCTTGTGCCATGAACCGCTCCCGGCTCCACCACTGCCTGACCGGAGGGTAACTCCAAACGCCCGGCACCGGCGTCGGGGGAAGGGAGTACGAATGCGCGTAAGGCGTCACGTACGTTGTGAATGTCCTCCGGAATACTTCAGGTCGCACTTCCAGACCGGGCCAGACATTGGAGAGGCCCTCGCACAGAGGATACAGACCGGAGGTCCACTCCGAGAACCCCTCACCGGTCAGCAGGACCTGCGGGTGCAGTCGCGCCAATTCGTGAAACACCGCCTCCACCCCTCGCTGATGGTCGTGGTGGAGGTCGTTCACCGGAAAGGCCGCCTGGTCGAGATGAACTCCGTCGGGCCGATAAGCTCGGACGGCGAAGTCAATCGCCTCTGTGAGCCGTTCGCGGAACGGCGCGGCGTCGGGCGACACATAAAGGAAGATTGGCTCCAGTACTTCATCTCCGTTGTAGTCAACCTCCCAGCCCGTCCGACGACCACGTCGGTCAAGTACGGCATGTTCGGCTAGAACGCCAAAGTCCGGATGCCCATACGCTACCCCCCAGATGTTGAAGTGCAGCAGGACGTGCGCCCCAAAGGCATGAATCGCCTCGATCAGACCCGCAAGCCCTTCGTCCCCCCCGAGAAGATCCGAGGCCCGGTTGGTTGGGAGCGAGTGGTCGACCCGGCCCTCCCATCCCACCAGCCGCACAATGGTGTGCTCGAGCGGGAACCGCTGCGAGATCCTCGTAAGGTCGGCCAAGATCCCGGCATAGTCGTACAGCCGTCGCTCGTCCGAGCTAATCCCGTGGAAGTTGAGGACCAGCGCCTTCCGAGCCAACCACTTGGGAGGCGCAGGTGCCTTCGTCGGGCGCGGCATGTGCGTGTCTGACCATGCCATGTACGCCTCAGTCGCGGAGCTCACCGAGCCATATCGCGCGACGCGCCACTCGACTCGGAGCTCTTTCGGAACCGCGTGCGCTGGGGCCTCCTCCAGCAGTTCGACGACGACCTCACCGCCCCAGTTACGAACCCAGAACCGTTTGAACCGACGCTCACGGTCGAGGCTATGGACGAGTGTCGTGGTGGTTGCGTGCTCGATCGCGAGGAACTGGTGGGTGATGCCGGGCAGGGGACCTGTTGCGGGATCGACCCCGGTTTCGCCTCCTCGCCACCGCACCGGAAGCCCTCCGTCCGCCGGGTAGGCAAAGCAGCGTCCCGTGTCTCGCGGGACCTCGTAGACAACTCCTGGCGGCGCCACAACCTGGCCGTCCGCGAATCCGACCATCGAGATCTTGACGGCCTCAAGCGGAGCCTCGAGCACCACAACGGCGACCATAGTCAAGCCATTCCTGTCCCGCGACACCTCCAGCCGGGCATGACCAATGCCGACGTCGGATGGCGCAGCCGGCGGCGGTGCAAGACGCACCTCGATCACCCCTGCTTGATCGACGTCGTCCAGACTTACGACAGCTGAGTAGGTGCGCTCGGACGACACCGCCGCGATCGTCAACGGACCTCCAAATACAGGAAGCCTATTCATCAGTATTACCTCCCAAGACTGCGCCCAACGAACGCAAACTCCAACCTCCCTCGACGTCTGCCTCCACGTCGCCTCAAGCCACCAGACCTCCCGCCGTAAGGCCCGCCACCAGACGCCGCTGCACCAGCAAGAAGAACACGAGCACCGGTACCATCATTAGGACGCCGGCTGCGTTCACCAGCACTTGGTTTCGCATATACGTTGACGTTTGGAAGGAGTACAGTGCAATCGAAACCGGCAGCTTATCGGTATCCTGCAGAAACGTGACAGCATACAAGAACTCATCATATGCGGCCAGTCCAGAAACGAGAGCGATCGAAACGATGCCCGGCCAGGCCTGCGGAAGAACAATGTGCCACAGCACTTGCCAATCGCCAGCACCATCGACACGCGCAGCTTCCTCATATTCGACTGGAATGCCCATCAGGAAGGAACGCAGCAGCAAGGTCGCGAACGGCGAGAACAACCCAATATAGATGATAATGAGTCCGATCTGGGTGTTGTATAGATTCACCTTGACCCAGAGATAGAATATCGGCGTTATGAATAGCTGCGTTGGAAGCGCACTACCTATGATCAGATAGATCAGCAGCGCGGCCGAACCCGGGACGCGCAGCCGGGCCATGGCGTATGCCGCGCCGATAGCCACAAAACACGTTCCAAGTATCGTTCCGCTGACGATCAGAGCGCTGTTCAGAAATCCGGCCGCCAAATTCGCACCGACCCAAGCATCGATGAAGTTCGACCACCGGGGCTGCAAGGGCGGACCGAGCGGGTTGATCGCAAGCTCCGAATTCGTCTTGAGCGAGTTGAACACGAACAGGATGATCGGGCCCATCGCAAAGAGCACTAACAGGGTCAAGGCGAGGTACGACCCAATCCCACCGGCGGGGATACCTGTCTCCAGGCGCGCTGCCTCGGATCTGTCGATCCGTGACGGAGTGGCTCCGGAGGGCACTAGATGTCCCATTTGCGCAGCCTCCGAAGCACCAACCACAAGCCCACGATGACAGCACTGATCGCCCCGAGGACGACTCCGACTGCCGAGGCATATCCCACCTCGGCGGCGCTGAATGCGTCGCGATAGAGGAGTGTCGCGAGCACGTCCGACGCTCCCGCTGGACCCCCGCGAGTCAGGATATACACGTAGTCGAAGGCGAGAAACGACCAGATGATGGTCATGAGCCCAAGGAACATCAGCGTTGGGCGGATGCCGGGAAGCATGATCGACCAAAACATGGCGAAGACGCCGGCACCATCTATCTGCGCCGCTTCGTACAGCTCCGGGTTAATGGCCTGCATCGCGCCGAAGAAGACTACGACAAGGAAACCCCACCAAGCCCACATGTTGATCGTGGCGATTGTCGGGAGAGCCAGGTTATAGTCACCGAGTAGGTTGAATCCGAAGAATGACCCGAGACCGTAGTTAGGGTCGATCAGGTTCTTCCAGATCTGTGAGGTGATCACACTCGCAATCACGTATGGTGCGAAGAAAATGAGTTGGAAGAGCGTCCGCCAGCGTCGTATCCTGAGAAGTAGGAAGGCACCGGCCAGTCCGATCGGGATTGGGATAGCGAGGAAATAGACCATCCAGACGATGTTGTGGACGAAGGCGCTTATGAAGTCGGGGTCCGAGGCCAGACGCAAGTAGTTGTCGAGACCCACAAGATGGGCTTGTCCGAATCCACGCCAGTCAGTAAAGGAGTAGTAGACGGAAAGGGCAGCAGGCACCACAATGATGATGACGTTCACGAGGAGGAGCGGAAGCACAAATACCCACCCTCGCCACGTCCGCCACGCCCGCCACGCCCTGGAAATCCTTGTGCGCTGCTCGGTCCTGGCCAACGAGGAGGCGAGCCTCGGACCCCCGACGATACTCAATTCCGTCCTTTCTAGGCCGACGGAGCGGGGATCGGCGGCACGATTCCCGCAGCTACGTCCTTCTTGAACTGCACGTCCAATCCGCTCAGATAGTCCTCAACAGACATCTTCCCGGCAAAGACCTTATCGATGGTGGTGTACAGGTAGGTGTCGGATGGCCCTCCCCAGAAGGTCCATGTCGTGTATCCAATGTTCTTAGCTGCACCCAGAGTGACGTACAGCCGCTGGTAACGTTGGTCCGTCCCGGCCACAAAGTCGGAGGCGGTGAACTTCAGCGGAGCCGGTTCGTCCCCTTCGTCCTTGAGTGCCTGAGCCTGTCTTTGGGCGCTGGTCAGCCTGTAGTTGAGCCAGTCGCCAGCAACATCAAGACTGTTCGATGCCGCGTTGGCCGCCCATTCGCTTCCAACGGCTAGCATGTAGAGATCCTCCGGAACCCCGGACGCGAATGGCCAAAGGGGTGCCCAGTCCCACGTCGCCGTGTTATTCGCCGCCGCTCCGAAATATGCTGGAACCTCCGCGAATGACCACGACCCGGGTAGCATCATGGCCGCGGTCCCCTTGGCGAGATCCCCATAGAGGGTTGCGAACGAGTTAGTGAAGTACTTCTGAACGCCGCCGCCGATCCACCCACGGTGCATGTAGTCAATCAACAGACTTAGCGCACCGACGAAAACTGCGTCACTCCAGGGCCGCACGCCGGTGAGCCCTTCATACACCGCCTGCGGGCCGGCCGCGTAATTTAGGAAGATGCCAACCAGCCACTCGCTGGCTGGCTGGAAGTCGGCATTCCCGGCCCCAACCGGCATGATGCCCCGTGACGCCGCATCTGTGCATAGGGCCTCAAATTCGGCGCGATTGGTTGGCATCGACCACCCATACTTCTTGAACGTGTCCGGCGAGTAGAGGGCGATCATGGTTTCGAGCTCGTTCGGCAGAAAGACCAGCTTGCCGCCAAGCTTCCCAACGGAGAGGGCCCACGGCTGGAACTGGTCGGCCCAACCGTAGATCTGAGCGTATTTCGTCAGGTCGGCGAGGTACCCCGCGCCCGCCCACCCTACTAGCTGCGGGATCCCGGCGACAATGATGTCAGGCCCAGAGCCGGCAACCAGCGCGGTCTGCAAGACTTGGTTGAAGCTGTCAAAGGGCTTGACTACGAGTTGGACCGACTCGGCACGGTCCCGGGCGACAAACGGGTCAATCCAGTGCGGTTGAAAGTACTTCGCATGAGCGTCATCACTGAAGGCGTCCCAAATCGTGATCTTCCCAGCCAGCGGCGATGCTGACGGTACGGCCGACGCGGGAAGCGACCCTGGAAGCGTCGGGGCGGAGCCAGCGGCTGTGCCCGTTGCCAGAGATGTCTGCGTGGAACTTGAACATGCCGCGAGGATCGCGCTGACGGACGTCAGGGATAGTCCAAGCGCAAAGAGTCGGACGATGAAGGCTCGGCGGGAAATCGTGCCTGCCTGATACTCGGTCGCGATTTGGACGACCGCTTCCATTTGATCATTCACATGTGGCCTCCTTCACCTATGACATCGGTAGTAGAGCGACACGGTCCGCTCCGCAAGATGAGAGATTCGAGATCTGTCGAACCCGAAGACGGCCGACCGAACGACGTCTTCCAGGGGTTCGATGAACCGAGCGGGAAGTGCCTTGGCGCCCGTCAGCACACCGGCAACTGAACCGGCGGTTGCCCCATTCGAGTCAGTGTCAAGGCCACCCTGGACAGTGAGCCCGACTGTGCGCGCGAAGTCCCCGTCTCCATACAGAAGGCCCGCAGTAATAACAGCTGCGTTGTTCACAGTGTGGACCCAGCTGTATTTGTCCCAACGCTTGTCGTTGGCCGCTAGGCATTCCTCCCAAGTCAAGCCGCTATCGAAGTCCGCGAGCACCGCAGTGACCGAGTGCCACAGCCGCGAGCGAGGGGGGATGTACTCCATAGCAACCTCGACCGCCTCTCGAACGCTGTTGGCCGAGAAGGCTGAGGCAACGAGGGCCGCAGCCCACACCTCACCGTAGATGCCGTTCGCGCGATGCGATAGGCTGGCATCCACCACAGCCAGTCGAGCGGCAGCCGTGGGGTCCCCTGGCATTACATACCCGAAGATGTCTGCTCGGATCAGGGCCCCGATCCACTCGCGATAGGGGTTGCGGAATGTAGTCGCGGCAGGGAGTGGCAGCCCGCGGACGAGGTTCGCGTACACCACCCGCTCGGCCGTATAGACCTGGTTGAAGGGGAGCAGATCCAGCCAGACCGACCCCACGTCTTCGGTCGTGAAGGACACCCCGCGCCGTTCGAGGAGGTGCAGTCCAAGAATCGTGTAATCGATATCGTCGTCGCGTGCAGAACCTGACACCCGTCCCCGGGTCGTTTCGGGCCAGCAATCACGCAGCGCAAACCCGGGCGGCGGGGGCTCCAGCATCGGCACGTAGTCTTCGAGCGGGTAAGCTCCCGCCAGCCGGAGGTACGCCTCTATCCGAGCCCGCGTCCAGTGAGTTCCCAGCTCGATTGGCTTTCCCAGGTTGCAGGCGGCGATCCGCCCGAGCCACGCACCAAGGACCTTGTCGCGGAGTTCGCGTTCCGAACCCACGAAGCCCCAAGCTCGAGACGGTAGCAGAGAAAGGACATCCGTCGGCGCCTGCGGCTCCTCGTAGCCCCAGTCCGCTTGCCGACAGTCGCCCAACTGATCAAACAAGCGTTCGAGCGCGGCGACGTCGCCGGGAGCGATACGCAACAGCTCCGCTTCCGCTTCGTCCACGACGTGGCCGGTCTGCCGAAGTTGGGCCAGCTCATCGACGAGAAGACCGTGAAGGTCACGTGGGTCATGCGCAGCAAAGGCTGGCGGATTGAGGATCGGCATGTTCTATGCAAAACGATTGGCACAACCGACTTGCGCAGTCTGACAGGCACCGCGACAGCATGTCAAGTGTCTTAACGCAAGGGCGCCATGCTTTAGCAGGCAAGTCCGTGGCGGAGCCCAGTCCCTCAACCGCGCTGGTTCCGGTCGGCCTCGACGTGGGAGGACGCTCGCGGAACCGGCTTTCCCTAACCGTCCCTGACCGGGCCAGGGCCGCGCCAGAGCCCGTCGGGGCTAAGCACAGCCGCGCCGGCCGCCGCGCGGACCGTCCGCTCGGTGAAGCGGTAGTGGGACGAGGATATGGGTCATGTTTCTGGCATCTGATGCCACGGGCATAGCCTTCGTGGAGTTGCTCGAGAGCTTGTGCGGGATCGAGCGTGAGCGCCTGGCCGGCGAGCTTTGAAGGCTCGGCTACGCAGGGGGGCCTGATGGGCCGGTACGACGGCTCAGCGCCGATGACCGGGCCGTCGTCGCGCGAACTTCGTCGATCTTCTGGCGGCCCGTCGGGCCAAGCGCTCGCGGCGCACCGTGAGCAGGTCTCGGGCTCGCACGAGGATGCGGAGCGGCTCCGTGGCCGCGACCGTTCGCCTGCGTTGGCGGCTCCTCACCACCGGCGGGCCGAGAGGTCAGGAGGTTACGTTCATCGAGCCCACGACAGCCACGCTCGGGCCGGGCATGGCGGGCACGGCGGGCGCCGGGAGGGTTTGGTCGTGGTCATCGCGCCGCGCAAGCGGATCTGGCTCAGGCCGTTGCTGGAGCGTGTCGGCTGAGCTTGGCGAAAAAATCCCCGAAGATGGCGTCGCGGTCGACGGAGAGGACCTCCCGGATGAGGTGTCGGCGTGGATCGTGGCTCCAGGTGAGGTCGTCGTTGAGAATCGGGCTATGCACCAGGACAGTTGGAGCCCAGGCCGGGTCGATGGACCACGCTACCGCACCCACGTCCCAGAGGACCCGAGATGCGCCGGGCTGATGGGAGACCGCCTCGTGGAAGATGTCGGCGAGGTAGGCGCCGATCGATCCACGGGGCCGCACCTGCGCATCGATCTCGGGCACTGTGGTCCGGAGGTGCTCGGTCACGTTGAAGGTTGGCACGTGGACGAGGTCGACACCGGAGTTGAACAGCACGCGCGATGCATGGAGGTCCTGTCTGAGGTTGAAGTCATCGGCCGTGTGCCACGTGGTTGGGGCAGCGCCTAGCCAAGCCACGGTCAGCGACGCGGCGGCGGCTGGGTCGCTGAGGATGGCCGAGGCGACGTTCGTCGGCGCACCGATAGCGACGACGAGGAGACGCAACCCGGCGCGCGCCGCGGCCCTGGAGCGTTGCGCGAGGTCTTCCGCGGCGCGGCTCGGCACCGGCACCCCGGCGCTCGGCATCCACGATCGTGAGCCTGCGAGGACGGGGGGCGGCTGGGACAGACCGAGCCGCCCCAGGACACGGTGGATCTCCTCGCAGCTCTTTAGCATGCCGTCCTCGGGTCCCGTCGCCCGTTGGTTCTCGAACGGCGCCGCATACACAGCGTCGAGGCTGATCCGGTCCGGCGACAGCGCAGCGAAGGCGAGCGCGAACTGGTCGTCGATCTCATTGGCCGTGTCCGTGTCCAGGATCACGTGCTGCAGCACTTCGCTCCTTTCCCGGGGCTAGCGGGGGGGTCAACTGCACCTTGCCACAGCCGGCTGCGATGTGGCGCCGGTCACGCAGCGACACTTGCGAGGCGCATCAAGATTTCCTCGGGAAGCTACATGCGGCCCTACTCAATGTCAACGGCAACCTCGAGATCACGCGGAACGGACTTGAGCCCAGCGGTCGCTTCGAGGATGGCCTCTCTGTATCGGTGCTGTTGCTCGACCTTGCAGTCCACATCCACGGACTCGCGAACAACGGTGCGCCCACAACGATAGGCCAGCTCCAAGCGGGCTCCGCAGACCTCGGTTTCGAGCGCCGTGGCAAGCCGGCGCAAGCGTTCGAGGTCCCATTGTGGGCTCCAGTCGATCCCTTGCCTCGATCTGAACCTCAGCGTGATCACATCGTCAGATTCCAGAACCCACGGCCCAGACCGAGTCTCGCTGTAAGGCTCGCGCCGCATCTGATTCTCGATGCGCCGGCGCATGATTTGAACGTACTCCTCGGCATTCAGCCAGCCCGGGAACTCCAGACCCTGCACCGCATGCCCCGCGGCGTCCAGGAGCGCGTTCAGCCGCAGGCTCGATAGCACAGCCTTCCGGCCGCCCACGTTGCATACGGCCACGTGCAACTGAAGTAAGTAATCCCGTGGCACGCTCTCGTGGACGAAGAAGATCAGGTCGCTCACATCTAGCTCGTCTTGCCTGACCACTAGGAGGCGGCCCGGTTGTGGGAGAACCCACAGGTACGTCAGGCCCGTTGTCAGGAGAATGACGGCAGACAAGACCCAGTTGGCAACGTCGGTCCGCCCCCCAGCCATGAGCAAGGCAGACAGCACCAGTGCTAGTAGCGCCACCACGAGAAGTGAGGCACCGGGCTGCGCGAGCCGCCGGACCCAGCGCGCGTTGCGGGGTGATCCATGAGGAGTGGGTGCCCGCGTTCTCAATCCCTCGCGCCGCCTTCTCGCCCTATTGCGTTCGCCGAGCCGGCAGCCACGCCTTGAGGATGGCCCGGAGTTCACCGAGGCTATTGTAGGGATTGGGCACGACTCGCCAGTCAGCGAGTCGCTCCAGGACCATGCCGTAGCTGACCGCGGGATGGTCCGAGAGCCTTAGGTCCCACACGGCGAGGGTCCGGGCGGGAGTGTGCTTTCGGTCGGGCAGTTCGGCGATCTCGATTTGCTGCCCAGCTGGACCGGAGAGTTCGAAGACGCCGTAGTGGCAGACGTGCATTAGGCCGCGCGCCACATCGTCGTTCCGCCAGTCGGGTGGGACCGCGTAGTCGGCGGCCACGACCCCCTCGTAGCCTAGGAGGTCAAGGATGTCCCGGATAGGGCGTAGGTGGGAATCAAGATGGGCAAACCCACCGCCGACGAACACCCGCGACTCTGGAGGCAGGCGGTGCTGGCCGATTGACCGGGCGGTAAGCGCGCGTGGGTGGCGCGACCGGGGTGACAACGTGTGCCAGGTAGGCGCGAGGATCAGGGAGTAGCCCCCCGCCCTGCACGTAGGTGCGGACGTTTGTCGCCAGCTGACCGAGTGCTGGTCCGGACAAGCCGAAGACGTACCCCCCCCTGTGCCACTTCGTGTGTGGTACGACTGACGTTGCACGACCTGCTGGACCGTCGCGCCCGCCAGGGACCGCCGGGCGCTGTGCGCTGCTGCGGCGTGGAAGCCCCGTTCGCTAGCGTATTCCGACACGATGCCGCGATCGTGTTGCTTTCTGCGGCCAGTCGAGTGAGTGATGTGGGCGACCATCTCGCACCCGAGGTCACTCACGATGGCAGCTCAACCCCTCCCCGCCCTGACCAGCGGCGATCCGTCGGCCTGGGACCAGGCCCTCTACGCCTTTCTGGTCGAGAAGGGCAACCGCTCAGGCTCTCGGCGCACCGTCGAGTCCTACAGCAGGATGCTCTGGCCATTCTTCGCCGAGCGCAGCTTGACTCCCGAGAGAGTGAGGCCAGCCGACGTCCTCGCCTGGGTTCACGGGATCGGCAAGTCCGGACGGACCCCCTCGGCAACCACGGTCGGCGCCCGAATAGCGTGCCTCTCCTCCTTCTATCGCTTCCTGATCCGGATGGGCCTGGTCGTCGGGAACCCCTGCGACGCCGTCGAGCGTCCCAGGAGCGTTCAGGCTCCAGCCCGCGGTTACTCAGCGGATGAGGTGCGACGACTTCTGGCAGTCGTCCCCGACACCGTCGCCGGTCGGCGCGACCGCGCCATCCTGCTTACACTGGTCCTGACCGGCAGACGTCGAACGGAAGTGATCTCTTTACGGGCAGGGGATCTCAGCCTCGAGGGCGAGACGGTCTTCTACGCCTATCGAGGCAAGGGCGGCAAGCGCGGTCGGCGGGAACTGCCACGCCCC
>JBEKCH010000062.1:0-14194 GCA_050014975.1 Candidatus Limnocylindrales bacterium | reverse complement strand
ATCCGCCGGCACAGCAGCCTCGGAAACCTCAGTCCGGAGCGATTCGAGGAGCGTTATCGTTCGACTGCGGCCATCGCGGCCGGATGAGGCATCACTGTCCACGAAACCGGGGCAACTCCACGGGGCGGTGGATTGGCTCACGATCGCGGCATCGTCACCGGGCGTTGACGATCATCGGCTGCCAACGATTACCCCTGCGACCCAACAGTTCGTCCGTCGTCGTTCGCGCTCTCGTTCGGTTCGCCCGGCAACCCGGAGGCCTTGCCCTGGCCCCGGCGGAAAGGCCGCAAAACGTTCGAGGAGGTCGTCCATTGGGAACGATGGCGATCCGGGGCGGTAATACAGTGGGATCGAGGGCGGCCGCCGGGGCCAGTCGTGCCTTCGTGGCTTGACTCGGACCTTGCCGGGGCGATACTCGCCATGCAATGGGCCCGCGTTCGCCGGGCTACGAGGAGGCCCGGTGGGAGACATGTTCAACCGAAAAGACAAGCCCGCACCGACGCCACACCCATTCACCCCTGTCACGGATCCGTTTCGACGGCAGGGGGACATACTCATTACCAAGGCGATCCCACGCTACTCGGTCGACCCGAGGGCATGTGCGGTGTGCGGTCGCCTGCGAGACGACCCCGTTCACCTCGTCGCCGACCAGGACGGTCCACCGAACTGGGGCTAGCGTTCTGTAGCCGCTCGGAGACGTTACCTCCCAAGAGCCTTGGCTGGGTCAACCGAGCTGGCTGCCGGAGGCCGTTTGAGCTGTCGTGAAGACCGGGCGCTGGTAGGCATCCCTGCTGATGTCTGTGGAACTAAGGCGCGGAGGCCGGCTGCACTGCCGTAGATGGCGAGCCGGCGCAGTCAGTCGGTTGAGTCCCGCCCGGTGGCCCGAAATTGGGACGAATGCGGCCGTCGGCTACGCTTCGGGCTACGAGCATCGCGTAGGAGGATTCGCGTGATACGGTCGGCCAATCGAGGGGTGCTTGTCGTCGCGTGGCTGCTGCTCATCGCGGCCCTCCTTGTCATCGCGCTCAACCCGGGAGTGCCGTCGATCGCATATGCCCTCTTCTGGCTGGGCGTCATGGCAGCTGCCCGCGGGATCTCGATGCTCGTTAGGTGGTCCGCGGTAGCGGTTGATCTCTCGCTCCTCCTGGTTTGCTTCCTCGGCATGGAGATTGGCGGGCTCCTTCTCGTGCCGAGCATCATGACCTTCGCGGTCGCCGACGCATTGCGTCGCGAACGGGCGAGCGCGACGTAGCCGAGGCTGTAGCTCAGAGCGACGCTTTGAGTTGGAAGGCGTTGGCAGTTGTCGGTAATCGAGTCGTATCGCCCGATCGTGGACGGGGCGAGACGATTCGAACCTGCGACCTTCGGCTCCGGAGACCGACGCCGAGGCATCGACCTCGCCTTGCTCGGTCGGTGTCTGATCTACTGAGCGACAAGCGCGCACTTGGCCAGGCCCGCCACAGCGACGTCTCCCGGCAAGGGGAGCCCTGGGCACTGAGTACGTTCGCGCCGCAGACATCCACGACCCGTCCTCACGCATCCGATCTCGGGAACGGGGCGTCGAGCACCCGTCGTCGGTCAGCTTCCGGTCGGAGTGCCGAGCCAGAAGCGCGTGCCGTCGGTATTGGCAACCATCAGGCCGGCCGAACCGAGGACCGGGCGGTTGCCGTCCGCCAGCGCGGCGGTTGGCAGGTCGCCCGTCTGAGGTAGGGCGACGAGCCGCAGTTCCCTGCTGAAGCCCCAGACGCTCACCTTGCCATTCTCCGGGTAGGAGACCAGCAGGCCGTAGGTCCCGTTCGTCAGCAGATTGTTGCTAAGGACCTGCGGATCCGGATCGGTTGTCCAGACCCGGCCGTCGGTTGAGGTCCAGGCCCGGCTCGTCTCGACCTTTCCCCAGGTCGTGCCGATCGCGAGAAGGGCGTTGTCGCTTATCCGCTGGACGCTGGCCGAAGCCTGGCTGCCGGTCAGCGCCGGGCTCAGGGCGTCCCTGGACCACGTGCTGCCGTCTTGCGACCACCACAGCGAGGGCGTCTTGGGAGACGTTCCTGTCCCGCACCCCTCCGAGGGCACCGGCACCGATGCAGCCACCACGAAGCCTCCGGCGAAAGCCGTGGCGCCGTTAACCAGGATGCCTTTGGTTCCGGCCGTGGCCATGTTCACGGTCTTCCACGCCACGCCGTCGGTTGAAACCCAGATGTCGGAGGAGTAGTCGGTGGCGATGTAGCCGCTGGAGCCGGCATCGACGTACGTGTAGGCGTTCTTGTCGATTGGGGTCCACGACAGGCCGTCCTTGGACAGCCACAGCCTGTTGTATTGCGTCGGCCCGCCGCACGTTGCCAACTCGCCGTGGCCGTATGCCAGGATCCCCGCCGGTCCCTCGACGAGCCCTGCCACGACCTCCCATGCATCAAGGCCCTTCACGTCGAGCGGCTGGCCCTTGGTCCAGGTCAGACCGTCGGCCGAAACGTACGGAACGATCGCGATCGACTTGGAGTCGTCGGCCGCGGTCATCACGGCCGTCTCTCGGAAGACAACGAAGCCCTTGCTCCATCCGAACACCTGCGTGTCGGTCGAGGTCGTGTTCCCCACGGCATCGGTCGTGTTGACGGGCGCCGGAAGGCCGTTCGATGTCGGGCCCGCGGTCCAATGAATGCCGGTCCAGACCGGAGCCTGCAGGAGGGTGGGGGAAGGGGACGGCGTGGCAGTCGGCGTCGGCGTAGCAGTCGGCGTCGGCGTAGCAGTCGGCGTCGGCGTCGCAAGAGATGCCGTGGGGGTGGTGGACGGCGAGCCGGAGGCCGCAGACGTGGCGCCCGAACCCGAACTCGGCGCGACCGACGATGAAGCAGACGGCGCCACGCAGGCGGCAAGACTTAGCAGCGCGAGTGTAGTCAAAGCCAGCCGTGTGGCTCTGCGAAGCCCTGCCGGCATCCGATCTAGCTCAACCGCGTGGTTCATGTGTACCCCCTTTGTTCTCCGATCGTTGAGCGATCTATCGGACGGCAGCATCCCGTTGATCGTGACGCGGCCCAGCCGATCGGGCAAGCCTCGTTCGCCACGGCGATCGCCCGTCCAGATCGCGCTAGATCGCGAGGCGAAACCGGCCGGGCATGAAGTGGCGCGGCCGACAGAGGCAGAGCCTCCGATCGAAGGGCCGAGTGGTGGTTCGAGGTTGCCGGCCACTGACCGACACGACGGCTTGATCGTGCCCGAGGAAGGTCCGGACGAGAGGATTTGAACCATCCGGCTAGCTGATCGGGAAGATCGTCGTCCAGACCAGCAGCAACGACATCAGCGTCAGGGCGACCGTGATGATCCAACCGACGGTCAGCAGGAAGCGCCCGCTCACGAGCGGCCCCAGCAAGCGGCGGTCGCTCGATAGCAGCATGACGAAGACCAGGATGACCGGCAGCAGCAGGCCGTTCAGCACCTGCGAGAGGAACATGACCTGGAACAGGGAGATGCCCGGGATCAGGATGAAGAGCGCGGCAAAGCCGATGAAGAAGGCCAGCAGCCCGTAGAAGGCTCGGGCCTCGCGCCACCGCCAGTTCACTCCCATCTCCCAGCCGAACGCCTCGCAGGCGGTGTAGGCCGACGAGAGAGGCACGACGCCGAGGCCCAGAAGCGACGCACCCAGCAGGCCGGCAGCGAACAGCAGGCTGGCCAGAGATCCGGCAAACGGCGCCAGCGCCTTCGCCGCGGTCGCCGCGTTGGTGATGCCGGTCTCACCGTGGGCCCACAGCGTCGCGGCGCAGGCGACCACGATGAAGGCGGCGATGAGGTTGGTCAGGAACGAGCCGAGGCCGACGTCGATCCGTTCGCCGGCGAGGTCTTCGGGTCCGAGCCGCTTGTCGACCACATAGGCCTGTATGAAGCCCTGGCCCCAGGGCGTGATGGTCGTCCCGACGGTGCCAACCACCGCGAGCCAGTAGGCGCTGGTCAGGGTGCCGTGGGGAATGACGAGCGAGACGGCGGCCCGACCCCAATCCGCACCGGACTGGAAGGCCGAGATCGCGTAGGCCGCCGAAATGGCCACTCCCATCCCGACGAAGAGGTACTGAACCTTGCCGAAGCTGCCCCAGGAAATCAGGGCCATCACGGCCACGGCGGAGACGAGGGCGCTGACCGGCACCGGTACTCCGAACAACCCCAGGGCGGCTCCGATGCCGGCGAACTCGGCGATCGTCGTGCCGAGGTTGGCGACGAGCATCGCGACCGCTGCAAGGGTCGCCCAGCGAACGCCGAAGCGCTCGCGGATCAGCCCGGTCATGCCCTGCCCTGTGGCCAGGCCGAGCCGCGCTCCGAGTTCCTGGGTGAAGAAGAGCGCGACCTGGCTCGCCAGGATGACCCACAGCAGGTCGTAGCCGAACTGGATGCCGGCAAGTGAGTAAGTCGTGATGCCGCCGGCGTCGTTGTCGGCAAAGCCGCTGACAAGGCCGGGCCCGAGGACCGCGAGCGTGGCCGCCAGGCGGACGCGATTGGCTCGAAGAGGAGAGATGCGAAAGCTCGGGCCGGTCATGGCGTCGCGCTCGCAGTCAGGTTCATCGGCCCGGGCGGGGCGGTCGTTGGCTTTTTGAGCGGCAGGGAGAGCTGCGTCTTCATCGTCGAGTCTCCGGCAGCGCACCGCGCACGGGGTCATGCGCGGCAGGAGCGGACGGCGGGATCGGGACGGGACGATCCCGCGCTGGGCACCCGACCGGCTCCGCCAGGTTACCGACGATCTAGGAAGAGGTCAGCGGTCGGCCCGAAGGATCACGGGGAGGTCGGGACCTAGTATTGGACCTGGCATCTCGACCTCCTTTCGACTTGGAGCGGGTCCCCGCAGGCATACAAAAACCACCGCATCGATCTGCTCGAACGCGGTGGTCATGCCGAACTGGAATAGCGCGAGCGCCTATCCGATGGGCGACCACCGTGTCGGGATTTGCGGGGTCACGACGCCGGAGCGTCGATGACTACGTTCTGGGATCTCGCTCACTGACCTGCTGCTTCCAACGCACCCGCGGGCGGACCGCTCCCGTGGAGCCAACCGCAGAGTACGCCTGGTGCGCGGAGTCGGTCAAACCTTGAAGGCAGTGCGTTGCCTAATCTGGCGCCTCTGGCAACCTGCGTTGAGTTCGGATGTGCCGCCCAGCCAGACACCATGACTGCCATGAAGAGGGCCCCGCTGGTGGAAAGTGGGTTCTCGACGGAACCAGCACCAGGAGGCCCAGCACATGTTGTACGCCGGATTGGACCTGTCGCCCCAGAGGCTCGAGGTATGCGTGCTCGACGAGGACGGCCGGACGGTCGAGACCCTCGCCGTCCGGCCCGACGCCGACGCCCTACGCACGCTGGCGGCTCAGATCGCCCGTTACGGTGAGCCTGTCAGCGCCGCGATCGAGTCGATGACCGGAGCCCGCTTCATCCACGACACCTTGGAGCGCTTGGGCTGGGACGTCGAGATCGCCGACGCGGCGAAGACCAAGGGCCTAGCACCCCTGGCCGCCAAGACGGACAAGATCGACGCGCATGTTCTGGCCGAGCTTGCCCGACGCGATCTCGTGCCGGCGATCTGGCTCCCCGACCCGACCGTCCGCGCCGAGCACGAGCGGGCTCGCTTCCGTGTCCAGCTGGTGCGCCATCGAACCGCTCTAAAGAGTCGCATCCACGCCACGCTCATGACCTTCGGTCACCCGGTGCCGGTATCGGACTTCTTCGGCCTGCGGGGCCGCGAGCTGCTTGACTCGCTCACCATCCCCGAGCCGTGGGCGACGACGTTGGCGCGCAGCCTCGCTCTCGTGGACGAACTGGAAGGCGAGATAGCCCGCTGTGAGGCTGAGCTGCGCTGCATCGGCGCCGACCACCCATACGTGCCACTGCTCACCAGCATCCCCGGCATCAGCTGGATCTTGGGCTACACCATCGCATCCGAGATCGGTGACATCAGCCGCTTTGCCAGTCCGAAGAAGCTAGCCGGCTACACCGGGCTATGCCCCCGCGTGTACCAGTCGGGAGCCATGGACCGGCGTGGCGCGCTGGCCAAGACCGGGCCCAAGTACCTGCGCTGGGCCCTCATCGAGGCGGCGACACAGGCCGTCCGCGATCCGCGCTATGGCGCGCGCTACCAACGAACCAAGCGCCGGCTCGGCAAGCAGCGAGGCAGCAAGATCGCCCGAGTCGAGCTCGCCCGTGAGCTCACGACTGCGATCTGGCACATGCTCACGCGCCAGGAGCCGTTCCGAGCGGTAGGCCCCACATGTGGTCTGGTCGCTTGACGACCCTCTATGACTTGGGCCGCCGCTGTCTCCCACCCGACCGAGTCCTCCTCTCATGGGAGGCCATAGAGAAATGAGAAGCGCATTACCCTCGCACACCCGGGCGCCCCCGGGAAGCCCTTGACACGCGGGGCCCTCTTCATAGAGACCACATCATGGAGGCCACGGGCTAGTCCCAGGTCCAAGCGACGGGCGTTCTTCAGGCGTCGGCGGGGAGCGGGCACGGCGCAACAGGAGCGAGACCGCTGCGCCAGGACGCCTATGCCCTGACAGCCGCCCGGACTTCCTCAAAGTGCCGGCGCAGGTGGCCCAGCAGTCCGTGCTCAATCTCGTCCTGCGTCGTGAGCGGTCCCTCGATCGTGTCCGTCGCTCGGTCGAGCTGCTCGTCGGTGAGGCTCGCTAGGAAGCGCGCGACGATGCCGCCGTTCCGGCGCAGCGAGCGAAGCCCGTCGCTGGGTGAATGGTCGGCGAAGCGGGCAGCCTGACGTGCGTTGAAGCGCGCTCCCGTGGCCTCGGTTCGTCGACTGGCAACCGGGAGTGGTAACCCGAGAGCCATGGCCTCGACGATCCCGGCGATGATCAGGTGGCCGGCGGCGATGTGCTCGACGACCTGGCCAATGCTCCGACCCCCGCGCTCACACGGTGCCCGCCACTCGTCGCCAGTAAGTCCCCTGACGAACGCGATGACGTCGTCGTTTGCCGCCGCGAAGCGAAGAGCGAACTGAACCGCTCGATCGCTGGTTGGGGCTGTCAGGTTTGGACTCGACCGCCTCACGTAACTCCCTGCTCGCTCGGAGCGCTCGACCTCGGTCTGGACTTTGCGAGGCCGAGCTTTCCGGGAAACCCGGACCTTCGTCGCAGCTTACTTGTGCGCGGATCTAGTTTCCAACCACGGCGGTCTCGTCCACGCGATGCTCCCGACCGGGGGTAGGCCCAACATCGACGGGCCGTCTCCGGCGCGCCCCGAGCGTGCACGATGTGAGCAGATCGTGTATCGAAAGTAGTCTACCCGCGGACTGCCGGCTCAAGCCCACCCTTGGCTGGACCGGCTCCGGTGTGGACGGTTGGAGGGCACCATGGGCAAGATCAGGAAGCTCGCCCTGGCAGGGGCGATGGGCATCGGCGTAGTCGCCATCTGGAGAGCCGTGCGATTCCGAGGATCTGCTCCTGACCTCGATGGCGAGTTTGGGTCCAGGTTGTCCTCGGATCTGGCCGAGTGCCTCTGCCTGCCAGGGACACACGAGCCGGTTACAGCGGCCGGGGCCACCCGGGACGGCACTGCGGCGGACCTGGTCAGCCAGTCCTCCAGGCGGCGCGTGCCCATCCGCAACGGTGTGGCGGACTTCCTCAAACCAGGAGAGTTGACCGGCCCGGACGCCGTATGGGAGCGTCGCTACGACCGATGGGCGCCGTTTTACGACCTGGCCACCCAAACCTGGGCCAGGCTTCGCAGCGGTGGGGACGAACGCCGCGTCCGCGAGTATCTCGATCTGCTGGCGATCGAGCCGGGGCAGCTGGTGCTTGAAGTCTCCGTCGGGACCGGCCGCAACCTCCACTACCTCCCGACCGATGCCAAGTACTTAGGCCTCGACATCTCCATGGGCATGCTCGCTCGGTGTCAGCGCAACCTGCGCCGCTGGGGTCGGCGGGCTCTCCTTGTTCGGGGTACTGCCGAGCGGCTCCCATTTCGCGATGCCTGCTTCGATGTGGTCTTCCACGTCGGGGGCATCAACTTCTTCTCGGATCCCCGCGCGGCAGTAGATGAAATGGTCCGGGTCGCCAAGCCGGGCACTCAGATCCTGATCGTCGACGAGACCGACAAGGTCGCCCGCGCCTACCGCAGGCCCGAAGCGCCAGCGGCGAGTCCGTCGGTGCGGCCCATCGACCTGGTGCCGCCGCACATGCTCGAGCTACGTCTCCGCGAGATCGCGAAGGGTGAGTTGTATTGCCTCACGTTTCGGACGCCCCGAACCGCAGACTGAACGCCAGCTGCAGCGCTCGGTCCCATTCCGGCGGCCCGGGTGGTCACTAACCTGCGATAGGATCACGCGTGGAGCGGGCAGCAGCGCTCGCTCTGTGAGCAGGTAACAGGTTGTGGCGGCTTGTCAACCTGCTACATTGAGTCTCGTACGGGGGCGAGTCCCCACTGTAGACGCGCAAACGAGGGTCTATCCCGACGGATTGAGCGTCGGCTGATCGGAGGGTGGCAGCGTGCGGGGTGGCAGGTCCGTCTTGGCCGTCGCTGCCGCTCTGCTGATCGCGGCCGTCGCCGGTGTGCCTTTAGTTTCCGCGGCCTCTGAGATCCCGAAGGCCTCCCAAGGCGACGCGGCAAAGCTCGATGCTGGGTTGCCTTCGGACCTGCTGTCGATCGACAACCCCGATGGCTGGATGGCGGTCGAGCCGGCGATCTACACGGATGCCAACGCCAGCTTCTGGGGCACATGCCCATGCGACGGGAGTGCCATCAACGCGCAGGTTGGGTACGTAGACGAGCAAGCCGGCAATCTCTATCGCGTCTGGTTCCTGACATTCCAGGCTCCCCTCGGCCAAACCCTTCAGGTCGGGTCGTATCCCAATGCCGGGAGCCAGCGCACCCTCGACCAGGCCTACATCTCTGTGTCCGGTGGCAACGGCGACGGGGCATCCGCGACTGCCGGATCATTCGGCATCGAATCGCTGACGATGGACCCGTCCGGAGTGCCGCTGGCCTATGCGCTGACCTTCGAAGTTCAGTTCGGGTCCTCCAGCCTGACCGGGCGACTGCGGTACAACTCGACCGACCCGCTGCCCGCCTTGACTGGCCCCGGTATTTCCACCGATCTCGGGTCGCTGTCGATCGGGGAGGCATCTGCCCCCGCGACGTTCACGTTCACCGCCGGTGGGGATGAGTCAGTCGCGATCGGCCAGGTATCAATTGGAGGACTGGACGCGAGCGACTTCCTCCTTTCGAACGATTCGTGCAGCGGACACGATCTCGGCCTCTCCAGTTCCTGCACTTTAGGCATCGCGTTCAAGCCGACTGACCACTGGGAGCGAGACGCGTACCTTTCGATCCCGTACAGTGCGTCCCTCCCGTCACGGATCGTGCCCCTCCGCGGGTGGGGGACGGTACCCACGACTGAGACCCTCGTCTCCATCACACCGGACGACACGCACTACTCGCCCGGATTCGCCTTCGAGATCTCCGTGTCGCCAAACACGTTCGAGTACGGCAACGAGGAGGAAATCGACTGCGGCATCGACGGGGTTGGCCTGCCAGGGACCGAGGTGACTCAGGACGGCACGGCTATCTGCTATGGGCCTCGCTCAAATGGGTCGCACACCCTCGATGTCACTTTCGAGGGCTACCAGTACTTCGAGCCCAGCTCGACCACCTTCGATTTCGACGTGAGCCCCGCGACCGCGATCTCCCTGACCGTCTCGCCGGATCCTCCCGACAACCGCACGGCTACGACGGTCACGGCCACCGTCTCCAACTCGACAGGCTTCCTCTACCCGGGCGGGACCCTGACCATCAGCGACTCCGTCCTTGGCGAGTTGGGTTCGGGCGCCATCAGCCCCGATGATCCGGCCGTGGTGGCCAGCGCGGACCTAGACTCCGGCCCCCATCACATCACCGCGACCTATTCGGGCGTTGCCGGAGTTCTCGATCCCGCCAGCGCGGCCATCGACGTCACCGTGATGCACGACGGTCAGCCGCCCGCCGTCCCCGATCCCCCCGACGTCACCGCCACAGCGGGTGTCGGCGCAGCCCTCGTCTCCTGGACCGTTCCGGCCAACAACGGCGCGACGATCACCGGCTACACAGTGACCAGCTCGCCCGGCGGATCGACATGCCCGGCTGGCCCAGGTGACACCAGCTGCACCATCTCCGGCCTGGCCGACGGGACCTGGTACAGCTTCAGCGTCACCGCCAGCAACGGAGTAGGCCGGGGACAGCCCGGGATATCGGCCCCGCTCATCCTCGAGCCCACTCTCGTGCGATACAGCGGCTCCGATCTCTTCGCCACCGCGGCCGCGGCATCAGCCAACACCTTCGCCTCGCCGTGCCACTGCACGGCCTACATCGCCACCGCCTACAACTTCCCCGACGCCCTGGCCGGAGCGGCAGCCGCCGGCACGGTCAAGGGCCCGATCCTCTTCGTCGCCACCACCGGCGCGATCAACTCAGCAACAGCTCAAGAGCTGACCCGCCTGAAGCCCGGCCACATCGTCGTGTTGGGCGGCACCGGAGTGATCTCGGCAGCAGTCTTCGCCAAGCTGGCTACCTATGCGCCGGCAGGCCAGACCGTCCGCTATGGCGGCGCCGATCGCTTCGCGACGGCGGAACAGGTGGCGGTCGGCACCTTCGGGCGCAACTGCGGCTGCACGGCCTACATCGCCACCGCCTGGAACTTCCCCGACGCCCTGGCCGGAGCCGCGGCCGCGGGCACCGTGCCCGGGCCGGTCCTGCTGGTCAGCGCCACCGGCGCCATCAACGCTTCCACCAAGTACGCGCTGCAGACTCTCAAGCCCAGCAAGATCGTCGTGTTGGGCGGCACCGGAGTGGTGTCGGCCGCGGTCTACAACGCGCTCAAGGCATATGCCCCGGCCGGCAAGATCACCCGCTACGCCGGCTCCGATCGCTACGGCACGGCCGAGCAGATCAGCCTCGGCACTTTCCCGGCCAACTGCAGCTGCAGCGTCTACATCTCTTCGGGCGGCGACTTCAACGGCGCGCTGGCCGCCGCCTCGGCCGCCGCCGGCACCCTGAAGGGCCCGCTGCTCCTGGTGCCCACGACCGGCGCCCTTCCGTCTGCCACCGTGGCCGAGCTGAAACGCCTGCAGCCCGCCCGGATCATCGTCGTTGGTAATACCTCGGTCGTCTCGGCCGCGGTCTACAACCTGTTGGCGAAGTACGTGTCCTAAGGCGAGCGTCGTTCGCCAAGCACGATCAGGTCGTCGTGTCTGCCCTCTACCTCGCCGCCTCGGCCGCTACCGACCTGTCCGACGCTCCCAAGGGGCGGCTACGGTAGAGTTCCCTCGACAGCCGAGCATCCGCAGGCGCGGCCAACAGCAGATGGAGAAACTCAGTGGCAGATGTCGTGGATCTTGTTGTCATTGGATACCCAGATGAGGCCACCGCGGAGAAGGCCTACGACGTCGTCGTCCAGCTCCAGCACGATCTCATCATGCAGGTCGCCGGAGCCGCCGTGGTGGCCAAGGACGCCGACGGCAAGGCCAAGATGGTGACCAAGACAGGGGCCACCAGCTCGGGCGCCCTCATGGGCGGCTTCTTCGGTCTGCTCTTCGGCCTCCTCTTTCTGATTCCCGTGGGCGGGCTGATCATCGGCGGCATCATGGGCGCCGTCATGGGCACCATGACCGGCTGGGGGATCAAGGACGACTTCCGCCAGCGATCCCAGGACGTTCTCAAGCCGGGCACCGCTGCTCTCGTCCTCTTCGTCAAGAAGTGGACCGAGGACAAGGCCCTGGCTGCCCTGGCCCCCCTCGGTGGCGAGGTCCTCAAGACTTCCCTCTCCGATGAGGCCACCAAGGAGATCAACGCCGCCCTCGAGGCCGACTAGGCCACTGGCGGCATCCCCCGCCGCGCCGGCGAGCTAGGAGACCCTCGGCGGCGGGCCGGGGACCAGACGCGGCCGCCGGCCCGCGCCGTCGCATCGGCCACTGCCTCGACGGCCCGACACTGTGGGTCGGAGCGTCCGCATTTCAGTGTAGCCGCGCCGAATTCCAGCGGTCTTGGGAGGACCGCCTGGCCAAAGCTTCAAGCGCTCCTGTCGGACCTGATCCGGGCGCAATGGCCCTGGATTCCATGGGCTACCGTGACACTCAAGCCGTAGTGCTACGGAGAACCCACCACACGGCCAATGGCCGGGTGCTCGCCTGTCTCTGTTTCCGGTTCCCTCGCGCCGCGCCGGGCGGGCGTCTTGGGGCTCGGAGTAGGATCGCGGCCGGGCGCCGCGCCTGCGGTAGGCCCCGATCACGGCTCCGGGATTGTGAATCCGCCAGACGTTGGACTAGCATCACCGCGTCGTCAGCCGCGGTGCGACGAGCCCCGTCCCATTCGGCCCACTGCGGAGAGCGGACTTCCCGGCTCGGCCAGAGCAGCGCATCTTCGCTCGCGACCCGTCGGCGGCGGGTGAGCCCCGACCGGGAGGAGCGAGGCGGTCGACCGCCGCCGGCCGGGGGTCGAAGGAGGCTGTCGTGGTCACGCTTGGATCGTCCCGGGGCCGCGGCCCGCGCGGCCTTGCGCTTCTGCCCGCCGTCGCCCTCGCCTGTGCCGCGTTCGCCGTCCGCTACCTCGCCGCACCTCCCCCCGTGCAGGCGGGTTCCGCGACCCAGCTCCAGATCGCCACATTCACTGACACCGGCATCCCGACCGACGGCGTTCAGTTGCAGCTAGCCGTGATCCCGGCCGATGCGAATGGGGATGTCGATACCTGCTTCGACGACACCGTCCATTACAGTGATCCATACGCGATCGTCCCGCCCGACTACACGTTCAACTCCACCGACATTGGGATCGCCTGCTTGGGGGATCGGGGGTTCCACGGGTTCGACATAACGCCCACGCGCCCGGGCCCGCAGACGCTGACAGTGACCGACCTGAACAACGCGTCCATCAAGGGAACGTTCTCGATCGACGTCCTGCCGGGTCCCGCGAGCAGCTTCGTCCTCTCTCCGCCCGCGAAGGCCACGTTGGGCAGTGAGGCCGGCTTCAGCCTCACCGTCAAGGACGCGTACGGCTTCACGGCGACCAACTACACGGGGGCGGTCCACTTCACGAGCAGCGACTCAGCGGCCACGCTTCCGGCGGACTACACGTTCAACGCGGACGACGCCGGCGCCCACGTCTTCCCCGTTACGTTCAACACCACCGGCAGCCAGTCGGTCACGGTCACAGACACTGGCAACCCGTCGGTGAACGCGACGGCGACCACGACCGTCTCCAAGGCGCCGCACTTCGAGATCTGGTGTGACGACCAGGCCACTGCCGGGTACATATCCCAGTGCGACATCGACGCGACAAAAGACGACGGAACGCCGGACACCTCGTACGCCGGCACCATCCACCTGACGAGCTCGGATACCAAGGCCGACCTCGGGCCGAACATCAAGTTTACAGGCGGGGGATGGGTGGGCTGCGAGGTTTCGTTCGAGACGGCGGGCACGCAGACACTCACGGCGACCGACGTCGCCAACCAGCTCATCACCGGGACCACGACGATAGAAGTGCTTGGCGGAGACGCGGTTTCCGCCAAGCTCAATGGATTGCCTCCCTCGATGATCGCCGGTCCGGTCACGGTGGCGGTCACGGCGAAAGACGCGTATGGCAACAACGCTTCCTCGGCTGACATCAAGTTCACCAGCAGCGATCCGAAGGCGGTCCTGCCGGTCGGGATCGTCTACTTCCACACCACAGATTACGGGACCCGCCAGTTCAAGATCACCATGGAGACCAAGGGTCCGCAGACCGTCACCATCACGAGCGCCTCGATCAGCAAGCCGTTCAGCGATACGCGGTCGGTCAATGTGCTTCGCGGCGCTGCGTGCCAGCTCATCGTCGGCGGCCTCAGCTCGCCCCGTTACGCGGGCGCACCTGGCTCGCTTATGGTCCGCGCCACGGATGCCTACGGCAACACCGATCCCGACTATCACGGCACGATCCACTTCACGAGCACCGATACGAAGGCCGTGATGCCCGCCGACTACGCCTTCGTGCCGTCCGACGCCGGATCGCATGTCTTCTCGGTCACCCTCAAGACGGCCGGCAGCCAGTGGGTCCGGGCGACCGACACTGTCACGGCGAGCATCACCGGCTCCCAGAGCGGCATCGTGGTCAAGGCCAGCATCGTGCGCTACAGCGGCGCCGATCGCTTCGCCACCGCGGCCGCGGTATCGGCCCACACCTTCGGCTCGCCGTGCCACTGCACGGCCTA
>JBEKCH010000061.1:0-14512 GCA_050014975.1 Candidatus Limnocylindrales bacterium | reverse complement strand
CGACATCGGGTCGCCGCCGTGCTCACCGCAGATGCCGACCTCGAGGGCAGGGCGGGTCTTGCGGCCGAGATCCACGGCCATCTTCATTTCCTGGACGACAACAGGGTCGAGCGACTGGAACGGGTTGTAGGGGAGGATCTTCTCCTCGACATACTTGAGGAGGAACCCACCCTCGGCGTCGTCGCGGCTGTACCCAAACGTCATCTGGGTCAGGTCGTTGGTGCCGAAGCTGAAGAACTGGGCAAGCTCGGCGATCTCGTCCGCGACCCAGCAGGCCCGCGGGATCTCGATCATGGTGCCGAACTTGTAGTGGATCTTGACCCCGGCGGCCTTGACCACGGAGGCGGCCTCGGCCTCGAGGAGCGCCTGGGTGGCCCGCAGCTCGTTCACGTGGCCGACGAGCGGGATCATGATCTCCGGCCGCGGGTCCTTGCCAGCCTTCTTCACGGCCACGGCCGCGTTGAGGATGGCCCGGGTCTGGATCTTCACGAAGTCGGGGATCATCAGGCCGAGGCGGCAGCCGCGCAGGCCGAGCATCGGGTTCTGCTCGTGCATCGACTTGATCGTCGCGAGCAATTCCTTGTCCTTGGCCGTGGCCTTCGGGCCCGCCTTGGTGACCTTGACCAGCTGATCCTCGAGATTCGGCAGGAACTCGTGGAGCGGTGGGTCGATCAGGCGGATGACGACCGGGAGGCCAGTCATCGCCGCCAGGATGCCCTCGAAGTCGCCCTGCTGGAGCGCTTCAAGCTTGGCCATCGCCGTGTCGAACCGCTTGACGGAGGCCTTCTCCTCCATGGTGAGCTTCTCGCCGGCAGCGAGTTTCGCCTTGGCGCGCGTTGCCGCGTGGGCGACCAAGATCGCGCTGCGGACGATCGCGAGGCGCGGGCCTTCGCGGAACATGTGCTCAGTGCGGCAGAGGCCGATGCCCTGGGCGCCGTAGGAGCGGGCCTGGGCGGCCTCTTCCGGCTTGTCGGCGTTGGTCCAGATCATCAGGCGGCGGATCTTGTCGGCCCACTCGAGGATCTTCTGCAGGTCCTTCTGCTCCTCGAAGCGGGCGGGGACGGTCGGCAGGGCGCCCAGGAAGACCTCGCCGGTCGTGCCGTCGAGACTGATCGGGTCGCCTTCCTTGATCGTCACGCCGTTCGCCGTGGCCGAGCGTGTGGCGTAGTTGACCTCCAGCTCGGAGCAGCCGGCGACGCAGGGTTTGCCGATCTGCCGGGCGACGACCGCGGCGTGCGAGGTCGCGCCGCCCTTGGCGGTCAGGATGCCCTGGGCCACGGCCATGCCGTGGAAGTCGTCAGGAGAGGTCTCCTCGCGGACGAGGACGACCTTCTGACCTTTCTCGACGGCAGCCACGGCAGCATCGGCGCTGAAGACGACCTTGCCGACGGCGGCGCCGGGCGAAGCGTTGAGGCCCTTGGCAATCCGCTTGGCCGACTTACGGGCCTCGCGGTCGAACTGGGCCCGGAGGAGCTGGTCCACTTGGGCGGGCTCGATGCGGGCGACCGCTTCTTCCCTGGAGATGAGCCTCTCGCCGACCATGTCGATCGCGATCCGCACCGCGGCGTCGGCCGTCCGCTTGGCGCTGCGGGTCTGGAGCATGTAGAGGCGGCCGCGCTCGATCGTGAACTCCATGTCCTGAACGTCGCGGTAGTGCTTCTCGAGCTTCTCGGCGATCTTCTTGAACTCGGCGTAGGCCTTGGGCATGTCCTGGGCCAGGGCCGCGATCTTGGACGGGGTGCGAATGCCCGCGACGACGTCCTCGCCCTGGGCGTTGACCAGGTACTCGCCGAACAGGACCTTCTCGCCCGTGTTCGGGTCGCGGGTGAAGGCAACGCCGGTGCCGGAGTCATTGCCCATATTGCCGAAGACCATCGTCACGACGTTGACGGCGGTGCCGAGGTCGTGCGGGATCTTCTGGCTGTTGCGGTAGTCGTTGGCGCGCTTGCCGAACCAGGATGCGAAGACGGCCTTGATGGCCAGATCGAGCTGCTCGTTCGGATCGTCGGGGAATGCGCGACCGATCTGGTCCTTGACGATCTTCTTGTAGACGCCGACCAGCCTCTTGAGATCGTCGACGTTCAGATCGGTGTCCTTGGCGTCCTTGCCGTGCGTGGCCTTGGCGGCATCCAGAGCCTCGTCGAAGCGGTTGTATTCGACCGTCGAGCCGTCCTTGCCCTTTGCGACGCGCGACGGGACGTCGAGCACGATCCGGCCGAACATGCTGATGAAGCGGCGGTAGGCATCCCAGCCGAAGCGCTCGTTGCCGGTGAAGGCGATGAGGCCCTGGAGGGTCGTCTCGTTGAGGCCGAGGTTGAGGACCGTGTCCATCATGCCGGGCATCGAGAACTTGGCGCCGGAGCGGACCGACACCAGGAGCGGGTTCTTCGGATCGCCCAGGCCCTTGCCGGTCTCCTGCTCGACGACCCTGACTGCAGCCAGGACGTCGTCCCAGAGTCCGGCCGGCAGGGTCTTGCCGGCGGCGAAATAGTCGTTGCAGGCTTCCGTGGTGATGGTGAAGCCAGGCGGGGTCGGCAGGCCCGCGTTGGTCATCTCCGCCAGGCCGGCGCCCTTGCCGCCCAGCAGGTCCTTCATCCCGCCGTTGCCCTCAGCCTTGCCGCCGCCCCAGGCGTAGATGTAGCGCTTGGCAGCCTTGTAGGACTTAGTGCCAGAGTCGGCCATTGGGGTATCACTCTCCTTGGATGCGAAGCTGCTGCGCCGCGGGCGGCGGGGAAGCGCCCAAGCGACGGGATCGCACAAACGTCCAAGAGATTGTACCTTCGCGCGGCGCAAAGCCTTGCGTCCGAGGGGCACCGGGGATCGGCACCAGGGAACTTCGCGGAGCGTCCTTTCGGCCCGGATTGCCGGGACCTGTGGGCCCGCAGGGCACGGTACCGGCCCCGCTGGTAGGCTTCCGACGGAGGGGCTCGACCTCGCCACTCGACCGGGCCGAGGATGTGACCTTCGGCCCCGCGCCTCGGGACGGAACGGGCATGCGAAGGGACGCCCTCAGCGCGCACGATGGTCATAATTCATACTTGTTCAGCACACATTTCGCAGACTCAGCCGCGACGACCACGACCGGAGCAAGATGCACCCGATAATCGCCAGGGCACAGCTGTCGCCCAACGTAACCCGCCTCGTCGTAGAGGCTCCCCGGATTGCCGAGATCCGCCAGCCCGGGCAGTTCGTGATCGTCCGGCGCGGGCCGGGCGCGGAGCGCATCCCGCTGACGATCGCGGACGCGGATAAGTCGGCGGGGACGATCAGCCTGGTCATCCAGGCGATCGGCAAGAGCACGCACGAGCTGACATCGCTCCAGGTCGGGGACGCGATCACCGACATTGCCGGACCACTGGGCAAGCCGACCGAGCTCCTGGACGCCGGCCACGCCGTCTGCGTCGGCGGCGGTGTCGGCACCGCCGTCGTGTATCCGATCGCCCAGGCGCTCAACAGCCGCGGCGTGAAGGTGACGAGCGTGATCGGCGGGCGATCCCGCGAATGGGTCATCTACGAGGACGGGCTGCGCGCCGCGGGAGAGGTGGTCGTCTGCACCGACGACGGCAGCTACGGCCGCCATGGCTTCGTAACAGAGGCCCTCAAGGACCTGTGCGAGGCCGGGGGAATCGACGAAGTCTTCGCCGTCGGACCGGTGCCGATGATGCGGGCCTGCTCCGAGCTGACCCGCCCATACGGCATCAAGACCACCGTCTCGCTCAACTCGATCATGATCGACGGGACCGGCATGTGCGGTGGCTGCCGGGTCGCCATCGACGGCAAGAGCCAGTACGCCTGCTGCGACGGCCCCGAGTTCGACGGTCACAAGGTCGACTTCCGCCTGCTGGCCGATCGGCTAAACACCTACCGGGAATTCGAACAGGCCGCCCTCGAGCGCTGGCAGGCCGCTCACGCGGAGGCCCACTGATGAGCGACCTGACCCTTTCCGGCCGCGCCGCGGACAACAGCGGACCGCTCCCCAAGAAGGAGCGGATGAAGATCCAACGCGGTCCCATGCCCGAGCAGGACGCCATGGCCCGGGCCCGCAACTTCGCCGAAGTGAACCTCGGCTACACCGAGCAGCTGGCCATAATGGAGGCCGATCGCTGCCTGCTGTGCCCCAAGCCCTACTGCATCGACGGCTGCCCGGTCGCGGTCAACATCCCGAACTTCATCCGCCTCTTGAGCGAAGGCAACATCAAGGCGGCGGCCGATTCGCTGCTGGGCGACAACGCCCTGCCCTGCGTCACCGGACGCGTCTGCCCGCAGGAGACCCAGTGCGAGCAGGTATGCCTCCGGGCGAAGACCGGCACGCCGGTCGCGATCGGCTACCTCGAGCGCTTCGTGGCCGACTGGGCGATCACGCACACCGACGTCTTCGCGCGCGCCAATCCGGCGCCGTCCGGCAAGAAGGTCGCCATCGTCGGTTCCGGACCGGCCGGCCTCACCGCCGCCGGCGAACTCACGAAACGTGGGCACAAGGTCACGATCTTCGAGGCTTTCCACGCGGCCGGCGGCGTCCTGATCTACGGCATCCCGGAGTTCCGCCTGCCCAAGGACATCGTCCAGAAGGAAGTCGACCGCCTGGTCGCCGACGGCGTCGAGATCCAGCCGAACTCGATCATCGGCAAGACCTACACCCTGCCCGAGCTGCGCGAGAAGTTCGACGCGGTCTTCGTGGCGGTGGGCGCGGGCCTGCCGGTCTTCATGAACGTGCCGGGCGAGAACCTCAAGGGCGTCTACTCGGCCAACGAGTACCTGACCCGCGTCAACCTGATGGGCGCTTATAATCCGGACGCGGACACGCCGGTGCTACACGGCAAACGGGTGGCGGTGGTCGGCGGCGGCAACGTGGCGATGGACTCCGTCCGGACGGCGCGCCGCCTTGGAGCCACCGAGTCGGTCTGCGTGTACCGCCGCTCGCGCGCCGAGCTTCCGGCCCGCCTCGAAGAAGTCCATCACGCCGAGCAGGAAGGGGTCCGCTTCGAGTTCCTGACCGCGCCGGTGGAGGTGCTGGGCGACGAGAAGGGCTGGGTCAGCGGCCTGAGGTGCATCCGCATGGAGCTCGGCGAGCCCGACGCCTCCGGACGTCGCCGCCCGGTCGAGATCCCCGGATCCGAGTTCATCTTCCCCTGCGACATGGTCGTGGTCGCGATCGGGACGCGCTCCAATCCCCTGCTCACCGCCACGTCGCCCGACCTCCGGGTCAACAGGTGGGGCTATATCGAGATCGACGACAACCTCCAGACGTCGATGCCGGGCGTCTTCGCCGGCGGCGACATCGTCCGCGGCGCGGCCACGGTCATCCTGGCGATGGGCGACGGCAAGACGGCCGCGGCCAAGATAGACGCCTATCTGCGCGGCGAGCTCGCGGCGCCGGTCGCGGCGGAGGCCGAGGTCGAGGCGGAGGCCGCAACGGCGGCTCACTGAGGTCGCTCGGCCCGTGCGCCACGGCTCGCTGAGCGCCACTCCCATGGCGCACGGGCCGAGCGCCCACAGCCGGACCCGGCCCGCCTTGACCCGCAGCGCCTCGCCGACCCCAGGCGACCGCCGCCCGTCCGGCCGGTCCACGACCGCCGCGCCGTCGCTCGAGCCATCGATCGGCTCGCTCGTCTGCACCGTCATCGTTCGCCTCCCGGTCGGCCGGCGGCCATCGGGCTCCCGGACCTCGAGCTAACCTCGCGCCCTGGCCAGCCGTTCGAGGATGAGTGGCCTTATCTGCGACAGGTCCACCCGGACCTGCTCCATCGAATCGCGGTCGCGGACGGTGGCCTTACCGTCGTCGAGCGAATCGACGTCGATGGTGACGCACCACGGCGTGCCGATCTCGTCCTGGCGCCGGTACAGCTTGCCGATCGCGGCCGTGTCGTCGTAGACCGCCAGCATGTCGCGCGCCAGGTCGTCGCGCAGCTTGTGGCAGCGCTCCACGATCTCGTCGCGCTTCTTGAGCAGCGGCAGGACCGCCACTTTGTACGGCGCGAGCTCCGCGTTGAAGCCGAGGACGACGCGCTTCTCGCCGCGGACTTCCTCCTCGCGATAGGCGTCGATGAGGAACGTGAAGGCCGCGCGGTCCCCGCCGGCCGAGGTCTCGACGATCCAGGGCACGAAGCGCTCCTTGGTCGCCGGGTCGAAGTACTCGAGGTTCTCGCCGGTGGCCTGCTGGTGCCGGCCCAGGTCCCAGTCGCCGCGGTTGTGGATGCCTTCGAGCTCCTTCCAACCGAACGGGAAGCGATACTCGATGTCCACGGCCTTCTTGGCGTAGTGGGCCAACTCGTCGGGTCGATGTTCTCGGAAGCGAAGCCGCTCCGGCGTGACGCCGTAGCGCTCGTACCAGGCCCGCCGCCGGGGCTTCCATTCCTCGAAGGTGGCCGCCGCCGTCTCCGGCTTGACGAAGTACTGCATCTCCATCTGCTCGAACTCGCGCATCCGGAAGACGAAGTTGCCGGGGCTGATCTCGTTGCGGAAGGCCTTGCCGATCTGGGCGATGCCGAAGGGCAGCTTCTTGCGGCTCGTCTCGCGGACGTTGCGGAAGTTCACGTAGATGCCCTGGGCCGTTTCCGGGCGCAGGTAGACCTCGTTGCCTTCCTCCTCGACCGGGCCCATGTGGGTCTTGAACATCAGGTTGAAGCGCCGCGGGGCGCTGAGCGGGCCGGCGTCGGCGGGGCACTTGAGACCCAGCCGATCGACGATCGTCGGGTCGGCCAGCTCGGTGGTGGTCAGGTCCTCGGCGCCCGGCAGCTCGTCCAGGCGGTAGCGCCGGCGGCATGTCTGACACTCGACGAGGGGATCGCTGAAGCTCGCCACGTGGCCCGAGGTCACCCACACCTGGGGCGCCATGATGATGCCGGCGTCCAGGCCGACGATATCGTCGCGCTCCTGGACCATCGCCCGCCACCACGCCCGCTTGACGTTGTTCTTCAGCTCGACGCCGAGTGGCCCGTAGTCCCACACGGCGTTGATGCCGCCGTAGATCTCCGAGCTCGGGAAGATGAAGCCGCGCCGTTTGGACAGCGAGATGATCGTCTCCAGGTTGGCGACCGACGGTCCTGGATCGTCGGTCGGAGTTGTCGGCTTGGCGGCGGTCACGGTTGTCTCCTCGGGCGCAGGCGCTCGAAGCGCGCTGCGAACAGCTGGTCGGACGGGCGGTCGTACGCTCGAAGGGTCGAATGCTCGGACCGTCGAACCTTCGGGCCGCAATTCTCGCACGAGCGCGAGCCCGGGGAACCGCCGCCCGGTGCGGAAGGGGTAGTGGAACCGGACGGTCTTGCAGGAGCGTCATCTGGTCGGCTATCGTCGAGCGGGGTGAGCACATGGATGATCGGCCGGCAGATCGAGGACTCCCTCCAACCACGCCCCTTCGGGCGGCGCCCGTCGGTCGGGGTCTGCCGGTCCCGCCCGTGATCCCCCTGGTCGCGGCGCTTGGCCTGCTGATCGGGCTCGCCCTGGGAGCCGGCCTGGTGCCGAAACCCGGCCCGTCGGTGGCCTCCGTACCGACCACGGCTGCCGCCTCAGTGGTGGCGTCTCCACTGCCGTCCTCGGCCCCCTATTCGCCCGTTGCCACGGCGGCCGGCGTCGCGACCGGCGTGGCCGAGCTGCCGCCAGCGGATGGACTCTCCCTGGCGCAGGCGTTGGTGGCGTTGCAGGGCTCGGGGATGGACGTCTCCCCGTCGGCGGTCATCTCCGCTCGTGTCGCGCGCTACGGCGCGGTCTACGCCGAAGCACCGGATCCCGACGAGTGGGTGTGGGCCTTCGTCATTCACGGCTACTTCCCACCGCTTGGCGGCGGCATCCGGTTCTGCGACCAGAGCCCGGCCGCAACGGCCATGCCCACGCGGTCGCCCGAACTCTGCCCGCCGGCAGCCCCGACGGCGGCAGCGGCCACGACCGAGATGATCGTCCTCGACTACGAGACCGGCGCGTTCCTGGTGGCCGAGATACCCGCGCCGCAGGACTGAGGTCAAACGCGCGGCCCCGGCTACCCCCGCCTGATCTCGTCGAGGAACTCGAGGGAGCGCGCGTCACGCTCGAGGGAGACGCGCAGGAAGTCGCGCAGAGCGGCTTCGACCTCGCGTTCGACAGGCGGTGGGAGGCGGAGCGCCGCCAGCGCCTCTACATCGAGCCGCTGGTAGGCCTTCAGCACCTTGAGAGCCTCGACCGACAGGCCGGCCCGTTCCGCCGGCGGGCCCGGGCAGCGAGAGCACAGCACCCCGCCCAGGGGCGGCACCCAGCGGAAGCTCTCGTCCGGCTCGAGCATCCGGTCGCATTCGACGCAGCGGTCCACCTCGGGCCGAACGCCCAGCTCGTCGGCCAGGCGCATCTCGTACCAGCGAGCGACCCGACCCGCGTCCATGCCCGCGTCCAGCAGCTCGTACGATCGGCGCAGCAACGCGTACAAACCCTCCGCTTCGTGGCGCTCCTCCAGGGAGCGGTCGGCCAGCTCGGCGAGGTACCAGGCCGTCGCCGCGGACTCCAGGGAGTCGCGCAGACGCAGCCAGGCGTGCGAGACCTCCACCTGCGTCACCACGTCGAAGGTCCGGCCACGGGCCAGCGCCACGCGAAGCTCAGCCAGCGGTTCGAGGGCGCCGCCGAGGCGGCTCGTCGGCCGGCGCACGCCCTTGGCGATCGCCTTGAACTTGCCGTGGACTGGCGTGAAGAGAGTCATGATCCGGTCCGCCTCGCCGTAGTCGAAGCGGGACAGGACGATGGCATCGGTCACGTACAGGCGCGAGCTGGGCATGAGATCACGCTACCACGCCAGGCGGCTGGACCGGGGTGCCACGACGGTCCGAGGCCGGATGGCGGCCGTGTCGTCGCCGCCCGTCCCCGTGAGCTAAGCTGATGCCATGGCAGAGAAGACCGCCCGTCACGACTATCCCGTCCCCGAGCCCCGCAGCGAACGAACGCGCATGCGCCGTCATCCCGAACGCGCCGTCCCGGACCGGATCGAGGAGTTCCTGCGAGCCGGGCTCGTCGCCCACATCGCATACGTGGAGGGCGGCGAGCCGCGCACCGTCCCGTTCTTCTACCACTACGAGGCCGGCCACATCTACGTCCACGGCTCGCCCGGTAATGGCACGCTGCGCAGCATCGAAGATGGCCGTTCGGTCGCCGTCTCGATCGCCATGCTCGACGACCTGGTCGCCTCCAAGACCGCGAGCAATCATTCGGCCAACTACCGCAGCGTGGTCGTCTTCGGCCGCTGCCACCGGGTCTCCGACCTGACCCGCAAACGCCGCATCCTGGAAGCCACGACCGAGCGCTACTTCCCGGGGCGGCACGCGGAGCAGGACTACGAGCCGGCGACCGACGACGACCTGAGCCGCATGGAGCTCATCGCCATCGAGATCGAGGAGGCGCAGGCGAAAGCTCGGTCCGGCGGCCCGATGGGCCCGACCGACGACGACGCGAACGCGCCCGGAAGCGCCTTCGTTCGACCGGTCTAGCGATCGATCGACGCAGGTCACCGGGGCGCTCAGGCGGCCGTCGGCTCCGCCGCGTGGCCCATCTGACGAACCCTCGTGTTGCGCACGCCGCGACGCGCGAGTTGCTGAAAGCGGGTTGTTATGATTCGCCGGTGCAAAGCCCCGTCACTGTGCCAGACCTGATCGCCGACACCGAGCAGGAGATCCTGCGCCTGCTTGCCGTCCGCGAGGGCCCGACGGCCGGTCTGTACGCGATGATGCGCTACCACCTCGGGCTGGACGGCAGCGGCTGGTCCGGCAAGAGGATGCGTCCACTGCTCGGCCTGCTGGCCTACTCGTCGATCAAGGGCGACCATCACGCCGCCCTGCCCGGAGCCGCGGCCGTGGAGCTGGGCCACAACTTCAGCCTGGTCCACGACGACATCGAGGACGGCGACCGGGAGCGGCGCCACCGCGCGACCCTGTGGGCGGTTCACGGCATCCCGCAGGCCATCAACGCCGGCGACATGCTGTTCACTCTGAGCCGCGTGGCGCTTCATCGCCTCTCCGATCTCGGCTTCTCGGACGCCAAAGTCCTGCGCTTGATGCGCCTGTACGACATGACCTGCCTGGCCCTGTGCGAGGGCCAGTATCTCGACATCTGGGCCTGCGAGCGATCCGAGCCGATGTCGGTCGAGCTCTACTTCGACATGATCGGTCGCAAGACCGCGGCTCTGATCGCGGCCTCGGTCGAGGCCGGCGCCCTCCTCGCGACCGACGACGAGGAGATTATCCGCCGCTACCGGGCCTTCGGTTGGGCCCTCGGGATCGCCTTCCAGCTGAACGACGACCTGCTCGGCATCTGGGGAGACCAGGCCAAGACGGGCAAGGAACCGACGGACGTGGCCCGCCACAAGATGACGCTGCCGGTGATCTACGCCTTCGAGCACGCCGACTCCGACGATCGGGCGCGGCTGGAGGCCATCTGGCGGACCGACTCGCCCGGCGACGCCGAGGTCGGCGAAGCGATGGCCCTGATCGAGCGGCTGGGCGGACGCGACTACACCCGCGACCAGGCCCGCCGGCACCGCGACACGGCCCTGGCCGAACTGGAGGCCGCCGGCGTCGTGGACGCCGAGGCTCTCGAGTTGCTCCGCGGCATAATCGTGAGCGTGATCAAGGCCTGAGCCGCGCGGCGGTAGGTGCCGGGGCATCGCTCGAGGCCGCCGCGCCTACCGCTCGTCCGACTCCCCGTCGGAGGGTGGCCGCCGCTCCTGGTCGGCTTGCCGCTCGCGGACGGCCAGGACCTTGCCCACCCGCCGGCCGTCGGTCGATTCGACCGTAAGCGTCAGGCCCTGCTCCTCAAGTCGGACCTCGTCGCCCGGCCGCGGCACGCCACCGATGCGGTGGTAGATCAACCCGCCGACCGTGTCGTACTCCTCCGAGTCCTCGAGCCCGGCCAGCTCCAGGTCGAACAGCTCGCCCAGGTCGTCGACGGAGGCCCGACCGTCGATCCTGGCCTCGTGGTCGGAGACGCGCTCGATCATCGGCTCCTCGACGTCGTACTCGTCCTGGATCTCGCCGACGATCTCCTCGATCAGGTCCTCGATCGTGACCATGCCCGCCGTGCCGCCGTACTCGTCGAGCACGATCGCCAGGTGGACCTTGCGACGCTGCAGCTGGTGAAGCAGGTCGTCGATCGACATCGACTCCGGAACGAAGAGCGGCGGCCGCAGCAGCTTGCGCAGGTTGGGCTTCTGGTCGGTGCCCTTCAGGAACGGCAGCAGGTCCTTGGCGTAGAGGACGCCCACGATCTCGTCGATCGTCTCCTTGTAGACCGGGATGCGACTGTGGCCCTCGCGAATAAAGGCGTCGATGGCCTCGTCCATGCCGGCGGTGACGGGCAGCGCGGTCATGTCAGTGCGGGGGACCATGACCTCATGTAGACGGCGCTCGCCGAGCCCGATGACGGCGCTGATCATCTGCTCCTCCTCCGCCTCCAGGATCCCCTGCTCTCCGCCGCGTTCGACGATCAGCTTCAGTTCCTCGGTGCCGATCTGGGCCTGCCGGGCCACGTCCGCGCCGAAACCGCCCGAGATCTTGCTGGTCAGCCAGGTGAGCAGGCTCACCAGCGGAGCCAGGATCCGGCCCAAAACGTCGATCGGGCCGGCCAGGGCCAGCGCCACGCGATCCGGGCGGGCCAGGGCCAGGGTCTTGGGGATCAGCTCGCCAAAGACGATGAAGAACAGGGACAGCAGGATCGTGACGAGGAGGAGGGCGATGCCGGCGGAGTAATCCTCGATGATCGGAACGCCGCGCAGGGCGACCGCCAGCCGATCGGCCAGATTGACGGCCGCGTATGCCGAGGCCAGGAAGCCGACGAACGTGACCCCGATCTGGGCGACGGCCAGGTATCGTGCCGGGTCCTGAACCAGCAGCCGGACCCGCCGGGCACCGCGGTGGCCCTCGTCGATCATCTGCTCGATGCGACTGTGGCGAAGGCTGACCAGGGAGATCTCGGCCGCCACGAAGACCGCCTCGACGAGGACGAGGACGAGGACGACCAGCAGCTGCAGGACGACGTCGCTCATTCGGCCCGGTCAGGCGGCTCGGCGCTCGATCGGCGAGGCTTTCGCAGCCGGGCCGGCACCCCGAGCGCCAGCATCCCCGCGGGCACGTCTTTGGTGACCACGGAGCCCGCGCCTGTGCGCGCGTCGTCACCCAGCTCCACGGGAGCGACCAGCATCGTGTCCGAACCCAGGAAGACCCGCTTGCCGACCTTCGTCCTGTGCTTTCGGGTGCCGTCGTAGTTGCACGTGATCGTGCCCGCGCCGACGTTCGTCTTCTCGCCCAGGACGGCGTCGCCGATGTAGCTGAAGTGGTGCTGCTGGACGCCGGGCTCCAGGCGACTGGCCTTGACCTCGGCGAAGTTGCCCAGCTTCACGTCGCGCCCGATCGAGGACCCGGGCCGCAGGTGCGAGAACGGACCGATCTGGACCTCGTCCTCCACCGCGGAGCTCTCCAGGATGCTGGCCCAGACGACGCAGTTGCTGCCCACGACCGTGTCGATGATCTGGCTGCCCGATCCGATCCGCGTCCCCGCCCCGATGCGCGTCCTGCCGCGTAGGATCACGTTCGGCTCGAGGGTGACGTCGCCGGCCAGCTCGACCGAGACGTCGATGTAAGCCGTGCTGGGGTCGACCAGCGTCACGCCGGCCATCATGTGGGCCTCGTTGATGGCCATCCGCAGCTCGAACTCGGCGTCGGCGAGCTGGGACCGATCGTTGATGCCGGCCAGCGTGCCGTCGTCCTCGACCTCGAGCGAGATCACCGGGCGAGCGTCCTGGTGCGCCAGCTCGACGAGCGCCGGCAGGTAGAACTCGCCCGAAACCGGCGACGGCCTGACGTCGCCGATGCGCAGGCGAAGCCACTGGCAGTCGAAGGCGTATATGCCGGCGCTGATCTCGTCTATCTCGAGCTCCTCGGGAGTGGCGTCCTTCTGCTCGACGATGCGCAGCACCTGGGCGCCGTCGTCGCTGCGAACGACTCGACCCAGGCCCTCGGGGTTGACGGTGCGGACGCTGACGATGGCCATCACCGCGTCGCGCGCCCGCCGCAGGTCGATCAGCTCGGCCAGGACGTCGGCATCCACGAGAGGCACGTCGCCGGAGAGGACCATCACCTCGGCCACGTCGGCCGGGGCCACGCCGAGCGCCGCCCGGACGGCATCGGCCGTACCCAGCGGCGTCGCCTGGAGAGCGAAATCGGCCCGATCCGCGAAAGCCTCGGTGATAGCCTTCGTGGCCGGGGAGTACACGACGAGCGGCCGCCTGTGCCCCACCTCTTCCGCGGCATCGAGGACGTAGGCGAGCATGGGGCGCCCGCACAGCTCGTGGAGGACCTTTGGCTTGCTCGACTTCATGCGCGTTCCGAGCCCGGCGGCAAGCACGACCGGCAGAACGCTGCGTGACGACTGGCTCATGGTTTCCGACGGTAGCACGGAAGCATGCCGCCGCGCGAGGTAGCGCGGCGGCATCCGATGCGGATCAACTCGTGCGGCGTGCGATGGCCTCGATCTCGATCAGGGCTCCGCGCGGCAGGGCGGCCACCTGGACGGTGCTCCGGGCCGGCGCGGGCTCGACGATGTGTCTGGCGTAGACGGCGTTCACGGCCGCGAAGTGGGCCAGGTCCACCAGGAAGATCGTGGTCCTCACCACGTCGCCCATCGTCAGCCCGCCCGCCGCCAGGACCGCCTCCAGGTTCGTCATAGCTCTCTCGGTCTGGTCTTCTACGCCCTCGAGCAGCTGACCGGTCGCCGGATCCAGGCCCAGCTGGCCGGAGCAGAAGAGAAAGCCGTCGATCGCGATGGCCTGGCTGTAAGGACCGATCGCCGCCGGCGCTCGCGCCGTGGAAACCTCCTGGCGAGGCATCTGTTGGGGTTACCTCCCTTCCGACTGGCTGCGACCATCATTGTGAGCCCCGACGCGAATCAGCGTCGCGGCCGATCCGCCCGCCGAAGAGGCGATGCCGGGCGGTGAGACCGGAGCTGGCTGGACGGCCGCCGCAGTGACGAAGGCGGTCGCGGCCACGAAGGGCTCGCCATCGCCGATCGGCGGCAGGGCGCCGTCGCGGATGCCCAGGCGCACGAGGTGCGCCGCCCTGCGGGCGGTGGCCAGCGAGGGATAGAGCACCCAGGCCGTTGGCCCGGAACCGGATTGGCCGACGGGGCGACCGACGAGGCGGCCGAGCGCGGCACGGAAGGCGGCCAGCGACGGGGCGACCGACAGGGCGGCCGGGACGAGGTCGTTGGCGGCGGCGATCTCCTCCGCCCTCGCCAGGAGCGTGGCCGCGGGCAGCCCGGCGCGAAGGCTCGCGGCGAGGCGCTCCGAGGCCGCGAGAGCGGCCGGGGTCGCCGGGCGGACACCGCGGGCGTACGCGGCGAAGACGGCGGACGTGGAGACGGGCAGGCGCGGCGTGACGATAAGCGCGGCCGGGGCCTCTCCCTGCGGACCCGGCAGCGGCTCGACGAACTCGCCCCGGCCGGTGACGAGGGCCACTCCCCCGGCCAGGAAGAACGGGACGTCCGAGCCCAGCGAGGCGGCGAGGTCACGGAC
>JBEKCH010000060.1:0-14745 GCA_050014975.1 Candidatus Limnocylindrales bacterium | reverse complement strand
ATCCGCCGGCACAGCAGCCTCGGAAACCTCAGTCCGGAGCGATTCGAGGAGCGTTATCGTTCGACTGCGGCCATCGCGGCCGGATGAGGCATCACTGTCCACGAAACCGGGGCAACTCCACGCCCGTTCACCGCCGCCGCCAGCGGCACCGTCAGTGCGCCGCTCATGGTCGATCCTCTTTGGGGCACGACGGCCTGATCGCCCGGGGCACGCCGGCCTGGTAATCTGACCAGCGCGTCCAGTCGGTCGGCCTCCTCGGTCCAAGTGGGTGGGTTAGCCATGCCGCCGGTCGCCCCGTCGCTGATGCTTTCCCTCCTGATCTGCTCGCCGATGCACGAGTAGTAGCGCCTCTGGCCGATCTGCAGCACGCTCATCGTCCCGACACCGTATCCTCGTCGGAGTCCAGTGGCCGAACCCGTCACGCCCGCGCCGTCATATCGCGCCCTCCTGGCCGTGCCCTCGCTCGGCCGGGTCCTGCTCGGCATGCAGATCGCCCGGATCGCCCAATCGATGGTCAGCATCGTGGTGATCCTGTTCGCCCTGCAGCGCTACAACTCCGCGCCCCTGGCGGGCATCGTCGCCTTCGCCAGCATCACGCCGGGCATGCTCGTGAGCCCGATCGCCGGCGCCCTGCTCGATCGCCACGGTCGTGTCCGCCTGATCATCCTCGACTACGCCGTGGCCTCGACCTCGCTGCTGGTCGTGGCCGCGCTCTCGTTCGCCGGCGCCCTGCCCGCCTGGCTGCTCGTGACAATCGTGAGCGTCGCCTCGCTGACCGGCCCATTGAGCAGCAGCGGCCTGCGCAGCCTGTTCCCGTTGCTGGTCCCCGAGCCTCTCTGGGAACGCGTCAACGCCGTCGACTCCAACGGCTGGGTCCTGGCCACAGTCGTCGGCGCACCGTTCGGCGCGGTCTTTGCCCAGGTGCTGGGATTCGAGGTGGCGCTCGGGATCATCGCGATCGGCTATGTCATGGCGGCGTCCGTCATGATCGGCGCCCCCGATCCGCGCACGGACGTCGCGTCCACGGGCAACCTGTTGCGCGACGCGTGGCTGGGCCTGGTCTACACGTGGCACAACCGCACCCTGCGAGCCCTGGCGATTTCGTTGTCGACGCTGAACCTGTCGGGCGGCGTGGTCGAGATCGTGGTGCCGGTCCTGATCCTTCGGCGCCTGGAGATGAGCCAGGATGTCGTCGGCTACATGTTCGGGCTGATGGGGGCCTTCGGCGTCATCTCGGCGTTCGCCTGCGGCCGGCTTCGAACCGAGGGACGCGAACGCCAGCTGATCCTCCTGCCCTCCGTCTGCTTCATCGGCACGACCGCGATCCTACTCTGGCCGGCGGGGCTGCTGCCGATCGTCCTGTGCATGGCCATCTCGGGCCTGGTCAACGGTCCGCTCGACATCGCCATGTTCACGCTGCGCCAGCGGCGGACCGACCCGGCCTGGATGGGCCGCGCCTTCACCGTCTCGATGAACCTGAACTTCTCCGGCTTCCCGATCGGGGCCGCGATCGCCGGGGCCACGGTCAACCTCTCGGTGGAAGCGACCGTTGCCTTTGGCGTGCTGGCCACCGTGGCCGCGGCGCTCCTGGGCTACCTGCTCATCCCCCGCTCGGACGAGGCAGTCACGGGCGACGGCCTGCCGGTGCCCGATGGAGCATCGGCCTCCGGCTGACCCATCGGTCCGGCCGCCTACTTCTGTATCTGATAAGGCGTCCGGTTGAGCGGCTCGGCGCCCGTGGCCGTGATGGCGTAGCCGTCTTCGATCCGAAGGCCGCCCCAGGGGGTATTGAACATGGGGATATCGATCGAGATCACCATGTTCTCCTTCAGCGTCGCCGGGCTGCTGGGGCCGAAGATCGGCGGCTCGAACTCGATGACGCCGACGCTGTGGAGGCCCGAGTAGAGGAAGTACTGCCCCAGGCCGGCGTCGGCCACGATGCCGCGGCCGACTGCCTCCACCTGGCGGCCTTCCCGGCCCGGGCGCAGGGCTTGCGATGCGGCCCGCTGGGCCCGGATGGCCGTGTCCAGCGCGCGCCTGACTTCCGAACCGGGATCGCCCACCAGCACGACCCGGCCGATTGCGGCGTGATAGCCCTGATAGCGCGGCGCCACGGTCAGCAGCACCAGGTCATCCGGCTCGATGCGGCGGAAGGTGGAGCGGGCGAGGATGGGCCGGGAGTTCGGCCCGGAGGCCACGATGGTGTCGATGCCGGTCCCTTCGGCGCCGGCCCGGCGCATGGCCGCCTCGATCTCCGCGGCGACCGCTCGCTCGGTGACGCCCGCCCCGATGGCCTCGATGCCGGCGTTGAGACCGACCTCGGCGATCTTGTAAGCATGGCGGATGACCTCGAGCTCGGCCGGCGATTTCTGCGCGCGCAGGTCGCACAGGGCGTTCTCCACGTCCACCCATTCGGCCGCGGGGAGGGCGGCTTTGAAGGCCGTCATGATATCGGCACCGATCAGGCCCCGGCCGCCCAGGCCCACCCGCCGGGCCGCGGACGCCCCTCCGATGTCGGCCATCACCTCGGCGAGGCTCTGGATCCGGGCGTAGGGATAGTCCTCGTCGGGGTGGGTCAGCTCGCGCAGGACCCGCACGTCGGCGATGCGACCGGCCACCAGGGCGTACTGGTCGCTCTCCGGCCCCACCAGCATCACCGGCTGCCCCCGGCTGGGCATCAGTATGCAGGCGGGTTCGAAGTGGACCGGGAAGTCGGCCAGCCAGCGGGCGTGAGCCGGCCCGAACGAAGCACGGTCGTCGGCATATGCCACCAGGAAGTCGAGATCCCGGGCGGCCATCATGGCCTGGACCCGGAGCCAGCGCTCCGGGTATTCGGCCGCGGGTATGTGCGGCTGCGGTCCCTGCGCCATCGATCTACCTCGTGAGTCTCGACCCGAACCTACGCCTGGGACTGCTCCGCCTCCGCCTGCTCCGGCGCGAAGCCGAGCCGCCGCCGCGTGATCACCTTCGCGTCATCGACCAGCGAGTACACGACCGGTACGACGATCAAGGTCAGGAAGGTCGAGGTGAAGAGCCCGCCAATCACGACCGTCGCCAGCTCCGAGGCGATGATCTCGCCCTGGGAGAGACCCAGGCCGAGCGGGATCAGGGCCAGGATCGTGGCGATGGCCGTCATCAGGATGGGCCGGACTCTCGTCCGCCCGCCCTGCATCAGGGCTTCGTACATCGGCAGACCGCGACGCCGGTGCTGCTCGACCAGGTCGAGCAGGACGATGGCGTTGGTGACGACGATGCCGATCAGCATCAGGAAGCCGATCATGGCGCTGACGCCGATGGCACGCTGGGTGATGAACAACGCCGGGAAGGCGCCGATCGTGGCCAGCGGCAAGCTGAACATGATGACCAGCGGGTCGATCAGCGAGTTGAAGACCAGGACCATGACGAGGTAAACGAGCAGGATCGCGACCGCCATGGAGACGAACAGGCCGCTGAAGGCGCTGTTCATCTCCTCGGTAACGCCCGAGAGGGTGACGGTCACGCCGGGCAGCTTGCCGGCGGCCTGGAGCTTGTTGATCTCCTTCTGGATTTCCGCCGAGACGCCGCCGGTGTCCTGGCTGGTCGTGGCGGCGCTGATCGTGGAAGCCGGCGACTGATCGACGCGGCTGATGCGAGCCTGGGTCTGCTCCTGGGAGACCGTAGCGATCGAGCCGAGCGGCATGTTCCCGACCCCGACGGGCATCTGCTGGAGCGCCTGCAGCGAGTCGAGCTTCGAGTTCAGCTGGAGGTAGACATCGGCGGGCACGCCGGCCAGGCTGACCGTCCCCGCTTTCGTCCCGACCAGGGCGTTCTGGACCTCGGCCTGGACCCCCGCCGTGGTCGTCCCGTCCAGCAGCGCCTTGTTCGGATCGACGTCGATCTCGTATTCGGGCGCCGTGGTGGACAGGTCGCTCTTCACGTTGATGAGGTCGGGCAGGGTCTTGAGGTCGGTGATGACGGCAGTCGTAGCCGCCGCGACGTCCAGGGGGTTGGTCCCGCTGACGACGACACTGATCGAGCCGCTGCCGGTCATGCTCTCCTGGGCGACCTGGATCTGCCACGAACCGGTCTGGAGACTGCCCAGGTCGCCGGCCAGCTTCTTCTGCTCGGCGTTCAGATCGACGCTGGCATCGAGGCGGACGACGATCGTGGCGCTGTTGGACGCGCCGCCGGTGAAAGCGGCCGCGAGGGCCGACAGGCCGGTGTCCGAGTCGCCGGGCACGGTCGTCTCGATGAGGCTCATCTCCGGATAGGCCCGAAGCCTGGCCTCGACCGTCTGGGCCTCCTTGAGGACCGTGGCCGACGGCGTGCCGGAGGGCGGCGATACGGTGATCTGGAGATACTTCTGCGAGCCGGTGTCCAGGAACTGCGTGGGGATGTGGGGGACCAGCAACCCCGCGCAAACGACGAGCAACGCGGAGATGCCGATCACGCTCCAGCGGCTGCGCCTGTTGTGGAGGGCGGCCCGCAGCAGCGGCGTGTAGATGCGCTGGACGGTGGTGTCATGGTGCTGCACCCCCTCGTCGGGGTTCAGCTTGATGCGGTCGATGAACAGCGAGGCCAGGACCGGCACGACGGTCAGGGCGCACAGCAGCGAGGCCAGCAGGGCGAAGGTCACCGTCAGCGCGAACGGCAGGAAGAACTGGCTCACGATGCCGCCGACGAAGCCGATCGGCAGGAACACCGCCACCGTCGTCAGCGTGGAGCTGGTGATCGCGCTGGCCACCTCGCGCGTGCCCGAGATGACCGCCTCCCGCATCGGGTCGCCGCGACCGCGGTGCCGGTAGATGTTCTCGAGGACGACGATGGCGTCGTCCACGACCCGGCCGACGGCGACCGCCAATCCGCCCAGGGTCATGATGTTGATCGTGACTCCGGCCACGAGCATGAACACCAGGGCGCTCATGATCGAGACCGGGATGCTGACCGCGGCGACGAGGGTCGAGCGCAGGCTCATCAGGAAGATGAAGATCGTGATGATCGCGAACAGCGCACCCAGGACGCCCTCACGGACCAGGCTGTCGCGAGATTCGATGATGAAGCTCGACAGGTCCTGGACGGTGACCAGCTGGAAGGCGCCGCTCTGCGACTGCAGCTGGGCGAGCTTGGCCTGGACGGCCTGGACGACATCGACCGTGTTGGCGTCCGAGGTCTTGGAGACGGAGAGGATCAAAGACGACCCGGCATTCTGCTTGCTCGGATCGCTGTTCAGCTCGGCGTAGCCGCTGGCATAGATCGGAACCAGCTGGACGGTGCCCAAGTCGCCCAGGGTGATGAGGGTAGGCGCCGTCGCACCGGAGCCCGCCGTCGGCGTCTTGACCCCCACGGCCAGGCTGAGGATGTCGTTCGCGGTGTTCAGCAGAAGCTCATGCTGGGCCGAGACCGGGATCGAGATCGTCGATCCGTCAGCCGTCGTGGTCGGCAAGGAACCCGCCGGCAAGACGAGGTTGTTGGCCGCGAGCAGGCCCTGGATCTGGCTGATCGAGATGTTGTTCGCGGCCAGCTTGGCCGGGTCGAGCTCGACCACCAGCCGCTCCTGGCTGGCGCCGCTCAGGTCGACCGAGCTGACCCCATCGATGCTTTCGAGCGCCGGCACGATCGTGGACGCCGCCAGGGCGTCCAGCTCGGCCGCGGTCGTGCTGCCGGTCGCCTGTATCGCCACGGTGAGCGGCGGCAGGGCGTTTATGTCGAACGACTCGACTGTGGACGAGGCGGTCAGGCCCAGCGCCTTGACGTTCGTGTCGATCGTCGCCGTGGTCCCCTTGACGTCCGTCCCGTAGTCGAACGAAGCCACGACGATCGAGAGGCTGTTCACCGAGCTCGAGTCGATGTGCTGCAACGCCGGCATGCTGCCGATCGAGCGCTCGATCGGTTCGGTCACCGCGGTCGCGACGTCCTGCGCGCTGGCGCCGGGCACCGGCGTGATGACCACGACGAACGGGAGCGCGATGTTCGGCAGCAGCTCCTGCTTGAGCGAGGCCCAGGCGAAGACGCCGCCCAACAGCATGGCCACCGTGATGAGCACCGTCACGCTGCGCTTGCTCACCGCTAGCTGGGTTAGACGGATCACTTGCGACTCCTTTGCTGAGTGTGGGCAGCGACGGACAAGCGTTCAGAAATGCGCGTCACGTTCGACGCGCCTGCGGGTCATTCGAACGGACGGGCTCCGGGGTGACGGGCTACGGCTGTCTTCCAGCCTGACAGACTCCGGCGGAGCCCGTAACGATCGTCGTATTCTCGGTCAAAGGCGGTGTTCACGGCTGCTCCAACCGCATCGTCGTGCGTGCCAGGATGATCGAGATCAAACGGGCGAGCTGGGCCAGCTCGTCGTCCGAGAGCACGCCCAGGGTCTGGCGCAGGACCTCACGGCGCAGGCCCGAGATCTCTTCGATCAGGCCGCGGCCCTGGTCCGTGAGGAGGCACTCCACCACACGGCGGTCGTCGCTGCGGTGATGGCGCGTCACCAGGCCGTGCCGCTCCACCCGCTCGACGATGCCGCTGGCGGCCGGCAGGCCCACGCCCAGCCACTCGGCCACGTGGCTCATCGGCGAGGGGCCGTTCTGGCTGAGCAGAAACAGCAGGCGCATCTGGCCGAAGGTGAGGTCCTGGCCGACCCAGCCCGGTATCTCGTGAGCCCCGAGATCCCGGACCGCGCCGAGGCTTTCCAGGACGGCCTCGATCTCGAGCAGCTTCTCGGCGGGTTGGGCGGAGATCGGGCCGGCGGGTTGGCCCGAAGCCTGGGCGGCAGGTTGGGCGCCAGGTTGAGCGCCCGATACTTCGCTCATGGGCGAATAGTATCAGCTATCGCGAATAGCTCGCCATCGTGCGAATAGAGGAGGTTGTCGTGGCCATGCCGGACTCGCGGTCACGCGCGAGGCGCGGCAGCGAGTAGCGCTCCTTGGGGCAACGGCGGCAGGCTGACGGCAAGCCTGGCAGAGAGTCGCCGCGGGCACTACGATCCTGTCATTCACCGCGATCACGGCAGCGTTGGAGGGAGACAGGCGTGGCTGGTAGGGTCAAGAAGGCCGAAGGTCCCATTCGCTGGACGACCCTGGGCAGCGCCCCCTATCCAAAGGCCGAGGAGCCTTGTTCGGGCTACCTCCTGCAGGGAGGCGGAGCCAACGTCCTCGTCGACATCGGCGGCGGAACGCTGGGCCCACTCCAGCATCTGATCAACCTCGAAGATCTGCATGCCGTGTGGATCAGCCACATGCACGCCGACCACTTCGCCGACATGCCGCTGCTCTACTACGCCTTCGCCTACGCCGACAAGCCGATGCGCAGGATCCCGGTCCTGGCACCCCCGGGCTGGGCCAAGCGTGTCGAGGACTTCGTCAAGAGCGCGGCCGACCACCACATGAGCAACTTCTTCCAGGTGATCGAGCTCAAGGATCGCGGCATCGCCGAGATCGGCGACCTGCGCATCCAGGCCCGTGCCGTCGAGCACGGCGTCCCGGCCTTCGGGCTGACCGCCCGGCTCGGCGAGCATCGCCTGGCCTACAGCGGCGATACCGGTCCGTGCGACAACCTCGTCACCCTGGCCAAGGGCGCACGCATCTTCGTGGCCGAGGTCGGCACGGACGTGATCGAGATACCGTCCGTCCATCTCTCCCCCGAGGACGCGGGCCTGACCGCCCAGCATGCGGGCGTGGCGCGGCTGATCCTCACGCACCTAGCCCCCGGGCTCGCGCCCGAAGAAGCGATCGAGAGAGCGGGCGAGGTCTACCGGGGCGCGATCGAGATAGCAACGCCCGGCAGCATGCTCGAGGTCTAGCGCGGGACGGGAGGACGGTGGCCGCGCACCCCGCGGCCGCCGGCTACGCCTCTCGACGGTAGGGCGTGTCCAGCACCACGAATTCCTTGCGGCCCACCAGCGCCGCGCGGATGCGGTGCACGTTCTGGTTGTAGAGGACACGATCCCACCAGTGGCGGGGAAGGTGCTCGGGCAGCAGGACGATCGTGAGACGGCCCGGATCCTCGTCCTGCGAAACCTCCAGGTAGCGCACGAAGGGCCGAACGAGCGCCCGGTACGGCGACTCGACCAGCACGACCCGAACGCCGGGCAGCTGCCGTTCCACGCGCTCGCGGAACTGCTCGCCTTCGGCCGGATCGAGCGTGACATGGACCAGCTGGACTTCCTCGCCCATGGTCTCGCCGACTTTCACGGCCTGGACGACGGCCCGACTCATCGCCTGGGCGACAACGACCACTCTCTGGCGGCGATGGGGTGGCCCGAAGACGACGTCGGGCTGAACGTCCAGGCCGCGCCCCTCCTCGTCGTACTCGCGCTTGATGAAGAGCATCATCACGATGAAGACCGGGACCACGATGATGATGATCCACGCGCCCTGGGTGAACTTCGAGAAGGCGATGACCAACGTGACCACGGCGGTGACCGTCGCGCCGATGCCGTTGATGACGGCACTGCGGCGCCAGCCGGAGCCCTTCCCGCTGAACCAGTGGCGGACCATGCCGGCCTGCGAGAGGGTGAACGACGTGAAAACGCCGATGGCGTACAGGCCGATCAGGGCATCGGTCGAGCCGTTGAATGCGACGACCAGGAGTATCGACACAAGGGCCAGGGCGACGATCCCGGAGTTGAAGGCCAGCCGCTCGCCGCGCAGGGCGAACTGGCGGGGGAAGAAGCCGTCGCGGGCCAGGATCGAGGAGAGGCGCGGGAAGTCGGCGAAGCTCGTCTGGGCGGCCAGGACCAGGATGCCCATCGTCGAGAGCTGGAGGACGTAGTACATCAGCCCGCGACCATCGAATACCGTCCGGGCGACCTGCGACAGCACGCTCTCGCCGTTGGCCAGGTACCCCGCCGGATGTGCCCCGACGTTGACGGCGAGGTAACTCGTGCCGAGGAACATGATCCCCAGCAACGTGGCCATGATGATCATCGTCTGCTGCGCGTTCTTCCACTCGACCGGCTTGAAGGCCGGAACTCCATTGGCTACGGCCTCCGTACCGGTCATGGCCGAGCAGCCGTTCGCGAAGGCCCTGCAGAGCAGGAACAGGCCCAAGCCCGTCGTTGGAACGCCGGTCAGCTTTTCCACGTCGGTCGCCTGGGGCAGCTGGCCGGTCAGGGATCGGAAGACTCCGATGGCGATCATGATCAGCATCGAGCCGATGAAGATGTAGGTGGGGCTGGCGAACAGCGTGCCGCTCTCCCGCAGCCCGCGCAGGTTCACGACCATTACCAGCAGGATCGACAGCGCGATCAGCGGAACGGCCCACGGTTGAAGGGGCGGGAACGCCGAATAGAGGGCCTGGACGCCAGAGGACACGCTCACCGCCACGGTCAGCACGTAGTCGGTCAGGAGCGATCCGGCGGCGGTGAGACCGGCCAGCACGCCCAGGTTGGCGTGGGCGACGATGTAGCTGCCGCCGCCGTTGGGATAGGCGCGGATCGTCTGGCGGTAGCTGAAGGTCACGATGACCAGCAGGGCGACGACGACGACCGAAAGCGGCAGGACGTACTTGAACGCGTCCGTCCCGGCGCCGACCAGGATGAGCATCATCGCCCCGGTCGCGTAGGCCACCGACGACATCACGTCCGAAGAGAAGACCGGCAGAGCCTTCCACTTGGGCAGGCGCTCGGTCAATTCCGCGGCGGATGACAACGGGCGGCCGAAGAGCACGCCTCGCAGCGTCGCCATGCGGCGCTGGTAGGCGGTGCGCGGCGCCTGGGCTTCGAGCTTGGCCTCCAGGACGCCGGGCGCGACGTACCGGAAGTAGCGAGCGTGCGGCCGATCGACGACAACGCGGCGATCGCCGAGCTTGCGGCCCCGAAGGGGCCGTTGTTCAGCCATTGGGGCCGATATCCCTCGTAACGACTATGTCCACCTTACCCCCGGGGCGGGTGACGGTCGGCAGAATCTGCACGTTAGCAGCTTCCGCGAGCTGATAAGCCTGCCACAACAGGCCGGGCCACGACGGGAAGCCAACGAGCACGACTCGCGACGCCAGACCCGCCTCCACCAAGGCGACGGCCGCCTCGAGGTCGGCCAGGCCGGGCTCGAGCCGGGACGGTTCGGTGTTAGGTGCAGCGCTGGGTGCGGCCGGCGGGCCGTCCGGGGCAAGTGGCTCGACCACGGTCCCGCGCTCGACTGCAGCCGCCTCGACAGGCACCGCGGCAAGCTCCACGGCTCGATCGCCCACCGGCAATGCCTGGGGCCGATCTCCTTGCGAGTCGACCCGAACCCCAGCCCGGACCAGGCGAAGCACGCCTTCAGCGAATGTCATGCCTTCAACCTAGACCGGGGGCCCACGAGAGAACCCCAGGCCCGCGCCGTCCCGCCCTCAACATCCGCTCAACACGGCAACTCGAAAGGGCCGCGCGACAACACCTGTCGGCTGCGGCCCGAATCAGTAGACACTCACCCGGTACGCAGTATCGAGGGTCTGATGAGCGACAAGAAACGAGTGGCCGAAGACAACGCCGGCATGTTCCTGGCCGACCGCGGCGTCATCGTGGTGCCGATAAACAGCTTGAACGTGGGGCCCGGGAAGCCCGGCCCGGGGGACGAGTGGAAAGTGCCGACCGAGGGTGACGAGATCGAGGACGACGTGACCGTCGAGCCGGTGCACTCGGACGGCACAGCCGTCTTGCCGCTCCATCCCGCCAACAAGGGCTGGCCGTTCCCGTCCGGCGGTACTGGCCCGCAACGTGAACCGACGTGTCGGCGGAACGCCTGCCTGGGAGTTCGGCTCGCAGGTGGAGATGAGGCCCTTCCCCTCCGGCAGGTCGTCTTTGGTCGCCTCAGGACGCCACCAGTTCGGGTGGCACGAGAACGAATCTGGCGGGCCTACACTGTGAGGGTTCGACCCGCCGTTAGGAGACCAGATTGGCCGGCAAGAAGAAGAACAAGAAGGGCAAGAAGGGCAAGTAGCCCAGCCCGCCAGTGAGCACCGATGGCCCCCGGCTGAGCGCCAGGGGCCATCACCCTTGTCGCAGCCGATCCACTTCGGGTCGCTCTCGTCTGACCGGCGCGCCGCGCTGCTAGAGTAGACGCGAGCCAGAGGCGAGGAGGCCGGGCGTATGCGCATGGCGGAACTGAAGGCCGGCTGGGCGATCCTCGGCAATGACGGGCGCCGCCTTGGCACCGTCCAGCACGTGGGCCAGAACTACATCCTCGCGTCCAGAGCGGGTCTCCCCGGCCATCTCTACGTTCCCGCGTCCCACATCGCCAATGTCGAGCATGAAGTGGTGTACCTCAACCTTGCGAAACGCGAGGCCGAGGAGATGGGCTGGGAGCAGCCACCACGGGACCAGGACGCACCGGAGACGTCGCCAGAAACTGACCTGCATAGGCACGTCTGACCAGGGGCTCACGGTCAGGTCTCTCTGGTGTTCAGTGCAGCAACCAGCCGAGCGGGACATGAGACTTGGCTGGAGGGCTAGGATAGGCGTGGCCCCGGTTCTGCGCGTCGACGGCGATCCCTTTTGGGGTTTGGCCAGATCGCGCCGACCGGGGCCGCTGCCGATTTCGGCTACGTCTGCTCACCCTTGTGAGCAGGATAGGCGTGCTCGTCCGCCATCGGGTAGCAGGCCATCCCGACGGGCAGGAGCGGACCGGGAGCTTTCGTCCGATCCGACCCGCTGATGGGGTTTGCAAACGAGCCCGGCGTGATCTACGTCTTTGGCTTGTCTGGATTGCGGGGCGCACGCTTGGATGCCGCCCGCGTCGCCGGCTTCGGCGCTCGTGGGGTCACCGCTGCCGCGGCCTTGCCGAAACGGCCCTGGTCAGCCCTGCGGGCGCGGACCGAGCGGTCGGCGCCGTCGCTCGCGAGCGCCTCAGCCATGCCACCCATCGCCTTCGCGGCGGCGAGTTCCGCGGCCCCCGCCGCCGCCGAGCGCACGGCTGACGCGGCCATCTCGGCGCTCGCGGCGCCGAGCGCCTCGGCTGTCGCGTATTCGTCGCGGCCCTCGCCCATCTCGCTGAGTCCCAGCGCCGCGAGCTCACCGGCGAGGTGCTCCGCCCCGTGGGCGGCTATGGCACCCTCGGTGGCCCGTCTGAGCGCGTCCACTGCAAGAACGTGGAGCTGGTGGCTCGTGTGGCTCAGAAACGCCGCGAGGGTTGCCTGCCGGGCACCCTGGAGCAGTTCCGCTGCCACCTGTACCTGGCCGGCGATGCCGGCAAGCTCCATGCCGCGCCGAAACTCATCGCTGCTCAGCGCCGCGGCGAGCTCTCCGCCAGTGGCGACCTGCTCGGCCATGGAGAGGGTCGCAGCGCCCTCGGCGGCGTCGCGCGCACCTCTCCGAGCGGCATCGTCGCTAAAGGCCGAGAAGGCGGCTGCGGAGGCCGCCTCGTCCTCGCCACGAGAGGCGTCGACGGCACCCGCGGCCGTCTCGATCGTGGCGGCCGCTGCCGCGCTATCGGCTGCAGCCAGCTCCTCCGCGCGAACCTTTCTTTCGGTGTCGGCCGCGGACTTTCCCTTGGTCTTACGAGCAGGCATCTCGTCCTCCTGGTGGCCGCGGACAGCGAGTCGACAGGCGACGGCTCGATGGGTCCCGCCGAATTGAACCACCTCGGTCGACGCGCCGCCATCCGCCGCGCTGGAATCACGATGGTCGCTCTGCGAAAGCCGCGGCGTCCCCGAGATTGCTGCACCCCGGTGATACCATCGACACAGGTGCGCATTGGCTGGGAGGCGAGGGATGGCGACCGATTTGACCGTTGGCCTGGTCAACCGGCCCGGCACGCTCTTGCGCGCGAGCGACGCCCTGGCACGGGCCGGCATCAACATCGAGGGCGCGTGTGGCTACGTGTGCGAGGGCCAGGGCGTATACCACGTGCTGGTCGAGGAGGCCGAGCGGGCCCGCCGGGCGCTCCTCGACGCGGGCCTCGAGATCCAGGCGGAGCGCCTGGTCGTAGTCACGCCGATCGAGAACCGGCCGGGCTCGGCGGCAGCCGTGCTGCGCCGCGTGGCCGAGGCTGGCGTGAACATCGACCTGCTCTACATGACCGGCGATGGCCGGCTTGTGTTGGGCGGCGATGACGGGCCTGCCATCCTGCGAGCGCTGGGCTAACCCGCGGCCCGTCCCCCTTGGCGGCCGCCGAGACGCGCGCTGTCAGCCGGGCGAGTTGAGTCGGGCACGCTCAGGTCATGGTGCCGAGGGCTTCGGGTTGCCTGATTGGCTTTCTGGTGAGCGACGAGGCAGGTAACGGGACCGGGCTGTGCCGGGCGCGCGGCCCTCAGGACGCGTTCCGACCGCGCCTGGCAGCGGGGGTCAGGTACGCATCCAGGCCGGCTCGATCCCACGGTGCTCGGCGAGCGCCGCATACGTGATGCCGAGCGCTCGCTCCCATGCCTGACGATCGACGTGGACGGTGTATCGATGACTGCCGGCATGGAACGTGAGGACCGGGACGTCTCGAATTGCCTCATCCACGTGCATCGGCAACCCGAAGACCGCGCCGACAGCCGGCGTTGCGCCAACATCGCATCCGGGGCACGACTCGGCAAGCTCAGCTTCGGTCATGAGCCGGACATGCGAGGCGCCGAGCACGTGGCGAGCCTTAAGAAGGTCGAGATGATCAGCTGCGTCTAGGACCACGAGCGCGCGCCGACCGTCGTCGGTCACGACGCCGATGGCCTTGGCGAATGCCGCCGGGTTGACATGTTCCGCACGAGCAGTCTCTCGTGCCGTGAAGGTTGTCGGATGCTCATGGAGCTCGTACTCGACGCCGTTCTTCTCCAGCCAATCGAGCAAACCGCGGTGCGGTCCGTTAGGGACCGCTTGATCGTCGCTCATCGCGAACCTCCTATCCGGGTCGCGGGTGCCCGCAGGCGACGGCAACGCCTTCGCCACAACGTCTTAGGGTGACACCCCGCTGACCGGGGTGCCAGAGCCAACGGTCCTTCGCGGGGCCCATTGCACCGGCGGACCGAGCGCCCTCCGGAGCGTGAGCGACTGCGGACAGTTCATCTCGTCCGAACCATGGTTGGCGTTCCCGGCGCGGCTCGAACCCAGGACCTTCAGCTGACGCGACCGCGCGCCGTCGATCGCGACTGAACAGCCGCTTCACTTCATCTTGCCGGGCAGTGCGACACTATCCACAGCCCGATTGTCGATTGCAGGCGAGGAGCACCCGGATGAGATTCGTGATCCTTCGCAACGAGTCAGGGAAGTTCTGGTGGAGGGCCGTGGGCAACAACAACGAGATCATGGCTGCCTCCCAGATGATGGAGCGGAAGCAGTCGTGCCTCGACTCGATCGCCACGGTGCAGCGCGAGGCTGCCAAAGCGGAGATAGTCGACAAGACCGAAGAATCCAGCAGCTGACGCCGGGCCCGAACCCGTTTCCTCCACCTCAGCGAAGCGCCCGGGCAGGCGCTAACGCCACGCTGCCATCGTGCGGGAACCGCAGCCATTCGGGCCGCGTCATGGCTGCGCGAGAGGGGTTCGCGCAGCTATGCAGAGGTGAGGAAGATGAGCCGAGCGACCACCAACGCGGGCGAGCGATCCCGCGCCATCCGAGGAGGGCTGTGGGGTCTGGGAGCGCTGGTGCTTGTCGGCGCCATTGCGGCGGGCTGCGCGGGCCAGGCCGCGGCCATGGCGGAGGCCACCTCGCAGGCGACCCGCGCTGCGGGCTCGGCCAGCGATGCCACGCAGGCCGCCGCGGCCATCGACGCCTTCGGTTTCGACTTCTACAAGAGCGATCTGAGGTCGGGTGGCAACGCCGTCGTCTCGCCCACCAGCATCGTCCTGGCCCTTTCGATGTCCCAGGCCGGAGCCGCCGGC
>JBEKCH010000059.1:0-14779 GCA_050014975.1 Candidatus Limnocylindrales bacterium | reverse complement strand
CGACGGCCCATTTGCCGAGTTCATCGGAACGGTGGACGAGGTCAACCCGGAGCGCAACAAAGTCAAGGTGCTGGTCAGCATCTTCGGCCGCGAAACCCCGGTCGAGCTCGACTTCCTCCAGGTCGAGAAGCTGTAAGCGAAAGGAAGCCGAAGGCCCGTGGCCAAGAAGATCCGCATCGTCCTCACGCTCCAGCTAAACGCCGGCAAGGCGACACCGGCGCCGCCCGTCGGCACGGCGCTCGGCCCGCACGGCATCAACATCGTCGAGTTCACCAAGTCGTACAACGAGAAGACCTCCGACAAGGTCGGCCAGGTGATCCCGGCCCAGATAACGATCTTCGAGGACCGTTCGTTTACCTTCGTCCTGAAGACGCCGCCCGCCCCGGACCTGCTCCGCAAGGCTGCCGGGATCCAGAAGGGGGCCGCCACCGCCGGCCGCGAGAACGTCGGCACGGTGACCCGCGACCAGATCCGCGAGATCGCCACGATCAAGATGCCCGACCTCAACGCCACCTCGATCGAGGGCGCCATGGCCCAGGTCGAAGGCACCGCCCGCAGCATGGGCATCGAGGTCATTGGCTAGAAAGCCCGGGCCAGGAAGCCCGCGCGTACCGGTCGCGACCAACGCCGGACGTCAACCCCGCGCCAGGGGAAGGTCGAAGCCCGGGTAGCCGGGCGGGACCGCCACAAGGAGATCGAAATGCCGGAACGCGGCAAGAAGTACCAGGAAGCCGCCAAGCTCGTAGACCGCGCCAGGGTTTACTCCCCGGCAGAGGGTGCCGAGCTCGTCCGCAAGACGAGCTACGTGACCTTCGACGCCAGCGTCGAGGCACACCTCCGCCTGGGTGTCGACCCGCGCCACGCCGACCAGATGGTCCGCGGCACCGTCGTCCTGCCCCACGGCACCGGCAAGAAGATCCGCGTCGTCGTCTTCGCCCAGGGCGATAAGGCCCAGGAGGCCCTCCGGGCCGGAGCCGACGAGGTCGGCGCCGAGGATCTGGTCAAGAAGATCGAGGCGGGCTGGATCGACTTCGACGTCGCCCTGGCAGCCCCGGACGTGATGGGCATGGTCGGCCGCCTCGGCCGCATCCTCGGTCGCCGCGGCCTCATGCCGAACCCCAAGTCCGGCACCATCACCTTCGACCTGGAACGGGCCATCAAGGAGGTCAAGGCCGGCCGCGTCGAGTTCAAGGTGGACAAGGGCGGCATCATCCACGTTCCCTTCGGCAAGGCCAGCTTCGAGAGCCAGCAGCTGGTGGACAACCTGGCCACCCTGGTCGACGCGATCAACCGTGCTCGCCCGAGCGGTGCCAAGGGCCAATACCTGCGAACTCTCACCATCGTGCCGACGATGGGACCCGGCATCCGGATCGACATCCCGGCCCTGCTCGCCGTCGCCGCGGCCTCGTAGGCCACGGGTCCGCGATAGCGGGATCGGACTTGCGGCCGGCCGGGGCCGAGCCGCCAACATATGAGGCGAGGCCGCCGAAAGGTGGACCCCGCCAGGCAACGGAGCCGCCGCGCAGGCGCCCACCGCCGCCAAATCGAATACGACGGACCGCCGCAGACAGCATGCGTCGTGGCGTCGCGGCACCGGCCGGGCGATCGGCCGAGGTCGCGGCTCCCGACTCGATTCACCGGCCGAGACGCCGGCGGGCATGCCGAGGCAGGGATCAGGCCTCCATCCGCGTGGGTGGGAGCGCCCCTGTGGCGATAGCCGTCGCAGGGGCTTTTGGTCGGTGCCGCGAATCGGACCCGATCGGCCCACCGTCGCGCGCCGGCTGCGCGCCGCAGTCGAAGGAGGTTGGCAATGCCTACCGAGGCCAAGCGGGAGACCGTCGCGGCGCTGACCGAGGAAGCTCGTTCGGCCACCGCGATGATCGTCTCCGAGTATCGCGGCCTCAAGGTTTCCGAGATCGGCGAGATCCGTCGAAGCCTGCGCAAGCAGAACGTGGCGTACCGCGTCGTCAAGAACCGGCTGATGAGGATCGCCGCCCGCGACGCCGGGGCGGAGACGCTGAGTCTCCTCCTCATGGGCCCCTCCGCGGTGGCCTTCGCTCGCGGCGACGAGGCCGCTGCCGCGAAGGCGGTCCTCGATGCGGTCCGTCCCTACCGCGTGGTCAAGATCACCGGAGCGGTCCTCGGAACGCGCGTCATCGACGCCGACGGGGTCACGCGGCTCTCTCAGCTGCCCGGTCGCGAAGTCGTCCTGGCCCAGGTTGCCGGAGCGATCGCCGCACCGCTGACCACGCTGGCCGGCCTGTTCGATGCCCCTCTGCGGGAGATCCCAGGCCTGGTGCAAGCCCTGGCCGACAGGCGAGCCTGATCCGCCCATTTATCGAGACTAGCCCGCCCGTGGCCGTGAGCCGCGGGTAACAAGGAGTGACCTACCAGATGGCAAAGCTGACTCAGGACCAGTTGCTCGACGCCTTCGCGTCGATGTCCGTCCTCGAGCTCGCCGACTTCAAGAGGGCGTTCGAGGAGAAGTTCGGCGTCACGGCGGCGACCCCGGTGGCTGTCGCCGCCGGCGTAACCGTCGCCGCCCCGACCGCCGCCGTCGAGGTCGAGGAGCAGACCGAGTTCACCGCGATACTCGCGGAGATCGGCCCCAACAAGATCCCGGTCATCAAGGTGGTGCGCGAGCTGACCGGCCTCGGCCTCAAGGAGGCCAAGGACCTGGTCGACGGCGCTCCCAAGCCGGTCAAGGAAGGCGTCAACAAGGACGAGGCCGCGAAGATCAAGGCTGCCCTCGAGGAGCAGGGCGCGAAGGTCGAGATCAGGTAGTCTTGCTGCGTCGGGACGTGGGGCGGCAGGTTCCGCCCCACGGGACCGCCGCAGCGGCCCCGCTTTGCCGCGGGCCGCTGCGGGCTTCTTCGGCGCGCCCATTTGACAACGGCGGAGGTCGCGGTATCCTACTCCTTCTGTGAGCGCGGCCCTTCCCTTTCTCCTCCGTCAAGGAGTGGTTCATGCTGTCTGTCGCTGAGTCCTCTCGCGCATCCGCGATCCTGCCCCGACGGCGCTATGCGCGGATCCCCGAGGTCCTTGAGATCCCCAACCTGATCGAGCTCCAGCTGAGCTCGTTCGAGTGGTTCGTGGGGAAGGGTCTGCGGGAGCTGTTCGACGAGATCAGCCCGATCAAGGACTTCACCGGCAAGGTGATGGAGCTCCACTTCCTGGACTACGAATTCGGGGCGCCCAAGTACTCCGAGCTCGAGTGCCGGACCAAGGACCTGACCTTCAGCCGGCCCCTCTACGTGAACGTCGAGCTCCTGATCAAGGAGACCGGCGAGATCCAGCGCCAGCGGGTCTACATGGGCGATTTCCCGTTCATGACGGACCAGGGCACGTTCATCATCAACGGCGCCGAGCGCGTCGTCGTCAGCCAGCTCGTCCGCTCGCCCGGCGTCTACTACAGCGCCGCCGACGATCCCACCACCGGCCGGACACTATTCTCGGCCAAGGTCATTCCCAATCGCGGCGCCTGGCTCGAGTTCGAGACGAGCAACAAGGACCTGCTCTCGGTCAAGGTGGACCGCAAGCGCAAGATCGCGGCCACGACGCTCCTGCGGGCCGTGGGCTACGAAACCAACGACGAGATCGGCGCCATCTTCGCGACCGTCGACACGGATCCGGAGCACCAGTACATCGCCTCCACGCTGGACAAGGACCTGACCAAGACCCAGCAGGAGGCCCTGATCGAGGTCTACAAGAAGCTGCGCCCGGGCGACCCGCCCACCGGCGACAACGCCCGCCAGCTCGTCGAGAGTCTCTTCTTCAACTTCCGCCGCTACGACCTCGGTCGCGTCGGCCGCTACAAGTTCAACAAGAAGCTGACTCCGGTGGTCGAGCGGATGGGGATTGAGCTGGATCGCGAACAGCGCATCATCACCCGCGAGGACATCGCCGCGATCGTCGGTCACCTGATCGAGCTGAACCGCGGCATGGGCATCGCCGACGACATCGACCACCTGGGCAACCGCCGCATCCGCGCCAACGGCGAGTTGATCCAGAACGCCTTCCGCGTCGGCCTCCTGCGCATGGAGCGCGTCGTCCGCGAGCGCATGACGATCCAGGAGATCGACAAGGCCACGCCGAACGCCCTGATCAACATCCGTCCCGTCGTGGCAGCGATGAAGGAGTTCTTCGGCGGCAGCCAGCTGAGCCAGTTCATGGACCAGACCAACCCGCTGGCCGAGCTGACCAGCAAGCGCCGCCTCTCGGCCCTGGGCCCCGGCGGCCTGTCGCGCGAGCGCGCCGGCTTCGACGTGCGCGACGTCCACCACAGCCACTACGGCCGCATCTGCCCGATCGAGACGCCCGAGGGGCCGAACATCGGCTTGATCGGCTCGCTCGCGACTTTCGGCCGGATCAACCCCTATGGCTTCATCGAGACGCCTTACCGCAAGGTGAAGCGCGCGATCGCCTGGGACGATCCGGAGATCGCTCGCCGCGAGGCCGGCATCGATCTGGTCGGCAAGGACGGCAAGGTCGTCCTGAAGGCCGGCGAGCGCTTCACCGGCGAGGCCATCGCCGAGCTGAAGCGCCAGAAGGCCCAGGCCTTCCAGATCCGCCCCATCGTCACCAGCGAGATCGAGTACCTCGCGGCAGACGAGGAGGAGGAACACTTCGTCGCTCAGGCGAACGCCGAGCTGGACGCGGATGGTCACTTCGTCCGCGACCGTATCCCGTGCCGCTATCGCGACCAGTTCCCCGAGGCTCGACCAAACCAGATCGAGTTCATGGACGTGTCGCCCAAGCAGGTCGTCTCGGTGGCCACCGCGCTGATCCCGTTCCTCGAGCACGACGACGCGAACCGCGCCCTGATGGGCTCGAACATGCAGCGCCAGGCGGTGCCGCTGCTGGAGCCGGAGGCGCCGATCGTCGGTACCGGCATGGAGTGGCGCTCCGCCCTGGACTCCGGCCAGGTGGTCGTCGCCCGGCGCGCGGGCGTGGTCACCAGCGTGACCGCGGACCGGATCCAGGTCGAGACCGACTCGGGCGAGCTGGACGAGTACCTGCTGCAGAAGTACGTCCGCTCCAACCAGGGCACCTGCATCAACCAGCGCCCGATCGTCGACGTGGGCCAGCGTCTCGAGGCTGGCTTCCCGATCGCCGACTCGAGCTCCACCGACCACGGCGAGCTGGCCCTCGGCCGCAACGTGCTCGTGGCCTTCATGAGCTGGGAGGGCGGCAACTACGAGGACGCCATCGTCATCAGCGAGCGCCTCGTCAAGGAAGACTTCTTCACCAGCATTCACATCGAGAAGCACGAGCTGGAGTCGCGCGACACCAAGCTCGGGCCGGAGGAGATCACCCGCGACATCCCCAACGTCGGCGAGGAGTCGCTCAAGGATCTCGACGAGGAGGGGATCGTCTACATCGGCGCCGAAGTCCAGCCGGGCGACATCCTGGTCGGCAAGATCACGCCCAAGGGCGAGACCGAGCTGACCGCGGAGGAGCGCCTCCTGCGCGCCATCTTCGGCGAGAAGGCCCGCGAGGTGAAGGACTCCTCGCTGCGCCTGCCCCACGGCGAGCGCGGCAAGGTCGTCGATGTGCGGATCTTCTCCCGCGAGGAAGGCGATGAGCTGATGCCGGGCGTTAACCGCCTGGTCCGCGTCTCCGTCGCCCAGAAGCGCAAGGTCAGCGTCGGCGACAAGATGGCCGGCCGCCACGGGAACAAGGGCGTCATCGCCAAGGTCCTGCCGGCGGAAGACATGCCTTTCCTCCCGGATGGCACCCCCGTCGACATCGTCCTCAACCCGCTCGGCGTGCCGAGCCGAATGAACATCGGCCAGATCCTCGAGACGCACCTTGGCTGGGCGCTCCACGAGCGTGGGCTAAGGGCCGCCACGGCCGTCTTCGACGGCGCTTCCGAAGAGCAGATCCGCGATGAGCTGCGCGAGGCGGGCCTGCCCGAGAACGGCAAGATCACCCTCCGCGACGGGCGCTCAGGCGAGCCGTTCGATCGCCCGATCACGGTCGGCTACATCTACATGCTCAAGCTCCACCACCTGGTGGAGGACAAGATCCACGCCCGGTCCACCGGACCTTACAGCCTGATCACCCAGCAGCCCCTGGGCGGCAAGGCCCAGTTCGGCGGCCAGCGCTTCGGTGAGATGGAGGTCTGGGCGCTGGAAGCCTACGGTGCGGCGAACATCCTCCAGGAGCTGCTGACGGTCAAGTCGGACGACGTCATGGGTCGCGTCCAGACCTACGAAGCGATCGTCAAGGGCGAGGAGATCCAGCCGCCGGGCGTCCCCGAGTCGTTCAAGGTACTGATCAAGGAGCTCCAGAGCCTGGGGCTCAACGTGGAGATCCTCAACGAGAACGACGAAGAGATCCGCTTCGCCGAAGACTCCGGCACGTACCCGATGCCGGATCTGGGCGGCATCAACCTCGCCGGGTTCGAAGACTGATCCAATCGCACTCATGACGCGGCGCCTGTGCCCGGCCAGCCAGGTGTTGCCGGTCCACGGTCCGAACTACGCCGCCGAACCAGGCGGCGGCGTGGAGGAGAGGAATGCTCGAAGTCAACAACTTCAATGCGATCCGGATCTCGCTCGCCAGTCCCGAGCAGATCCGGGACTGGTCGTCCGGCGAGGTCACCAAGCCGGAGACGATCAACTACCGCACGCTCAAGCCGGAGAAGGACGGGCTCTTCGACGAGCGCATCTTCGGTCCCACCAAGGACTGGGAGTGCTACTGCGGCAAATACAAGCGGATTCGGTACAAGGGCATCATCTGCGACAAGTGCGGCGTGGAGGTCACTCGCTCCAAAGTACGCCGCGAGCGCATGGGCCACATCCAGCTGGCCAGCCCGGTCAGCCATATCTGGTACTTCAAGGGCACGCCCTCGCGCCTGGGCATCCTGCTCGACATCAGCCCCCGCAACCTGGAGCGGATCCTCTACTTCGCCCTGTACATCGTCACCCACGTCGACGAGGAGGCCCGCCGCCGGGCTCTGGCCTCGCTCGAGGACGAGGCCGAGGGCAGGGGAGGCAAGAGCGGTCGCGCCCTGAGCGATCTGGAGGACGAGCTGAAGGCCCGCCTCAATCGGCAGAAGGACGAGCTCAACGCTCAGCTCGAAGCCACCAAACGTGAGCTCGAGCAGCAGCGCACCGCCCGCACCGAGGAGGTCGTGGAGGCCGCTCAGAAGGTGGAGAAGCTCCTGGCCGCTCTCGGCAAGCAGGCCGCGGCCGAGGCGATCGCCTTCCCGATCACGGGTGAGGTCGTCGTCGCGGCAGGCGCCACCGCCGGCAAGGAGGCCACCGCTGCTCTCCGCAAGATCGTGGCCGCCGAGACTGAGCGCGTCACCTCCGAGATCCGGCAGCGCGAGGCGGACGAGGAGCGGAGCGTCGGCCAGAAGATCACGGACCTGCAGCTGCAGAACGACGCCGAGATCGAGACCGAGCGCGAACGCCTGCGCCGCGACGCCGAGGGCGCCAAGGACGAGATCCGCAAGCAGCGCGACGAGATCGAATCGATCAAGCCGCTGATGACTCTGTCGGAGAACGACTTCCGCTACCTGGACGAGCGCTACGGCACCGGCAGCCGCGGCGGCCGCATCTTCCACGCCGCCATGGGCGCGGAGGCGATCCGCGACATCATCGGCCGGATGGATCTCGAGGAGCTGGCTCGCGCCCTCCACGTCGAGGTCCGGACCACGTCCGGCCAGCGCCGCAAGAAGGCCATCAAGCGGCTGCGCCTGATCGAGGCCTTCCGCCGATCCGGAACTCGTCCGGAGTGGATGATCCTGTCGGTCATCCCGGTCATCCCGCCTGACCTGCGGCCGATGGTCCAGCTCGACGGCGGCCGCTTCGCGACCTCCGATCTCAACGACCTGTACCGACGCGTGATCAACCGGAACAACCGGCTCAAGAGGCTTCTGGAGCTGGGCGCCCCGGAGATCATCATCCGCAACGAGAAGCGCATGCTCCAGGAGGCCTGCGACGCCCTGATCGACAACGGGCGGCGCGGTCGGGCCATCGCCGGCACCGGCAACCACCGCCTCAAGAGCCTCTCGGACATGCTCAAGGGCAAACAGGGCCGGTTCCGCCAGAACCTGCTCGGCAAGCGCGTGGACTACTCCGGCCGCTCGGTCATCGTCGTCGGCCCGGAACTCAAGCTCCACCAGTGCGGCCTGCCCAAGAAGATGGCGCTCGAGCTTTTCAAGCCCTTCGTCATGCGGCTGCTGGTCGAGAAGGGCCATGCCCACAACATCAAGAGCGCCAAGCGCATCGTCGAGCGCGTCCGGCCCGAGGTCTGGGACGTGCTCGAAGAGGTAATCAAGGATCACCCGGTTCTGCTGAACCGCGCCCCGACGCTTCACCGGTTGGGCATCCAGGCCTTCATGCCGATCCTGGTCGAGGGTTCGGCGATCCAGATCCACCCGCTCGTCTGCACCGCCTTCAACGCCGACTTCGACGGCGATCAGATGGCCGTCCACGTCCCGCTCTCCACGGCCGCCCAGGAAGAGGCGCGGACGATGATGCTCTCCACGGCGAACTTGCTTTCGCCGGCGGACGGCAGCCCGGTGGTGGCGCCCACCCAGGACATGGTCCTGGGCTGCTTCTACCTGACCATGGAGAAGCCGCTGGCCGAGGGCGAGAAGCCGCGCCTCTTCTCCAGCGAGGGCGAGGCCATCCTGACCTATCAGCTCCGCGAGGTAACCCTCCACGAGCCGGTGGAGGCCATGGTCCGAGCCTGGGACGAAACCGCCGAGGCGGTTGTCGACCAGCGAGTCCTGACTACCGTGGGGCGCATAATCTTCAACCAGATCGTGCCGGATCGGCTCCGCTTCAAGAACGTGAACATGAAGCGAACCGAGCTGCGCCGCCTGGTCGACGAGTGCTACCGCATCCTCGGCCCCGCGGAGACCGCCAACGTCGTGGACGGCGTCAAGGGCGTCGGGTTCGAGTACGCGACCCGCGGCGGCATGACCATCGCCGTCACGGACATCGTCATCCCGCCCGACAAGGGCCGTCGCCTGGTCGAGGCCGACGCCGCCGTCGACCAGATCGACCGCCAGTTCCAGCGCGGCCTGATCACCGACGACGAGCGCTACGAACAGGTCGTCGACGTCTGGCAGAAGACCACCAACGACCTGTCCACCGCGATGATGGACGGCCTCGACGCCTTCGGCAGCGTCCGCATGATGTCGGACTCGGGCGCCCGAGGTAATAAGGGCCAGATCAGCCAGCTCGGCGGCATGCGCGGCCTCATGGCCGATCCATCGGGCCGTATCATCGACGTGCCGGTGCGGAGCAACTTCCGCGAGGGCATGACGGTCCTGGAGTACTTCATCTCGACACACGGCGCCCGCAAGGGTCTCGCCGACACGGCCCTCCGCACCGCCGACTCGGGCTACCTGACCCGGCGTCTGGTCGACGTGGCCCAGGACGTGATCACCCGCGAGGAAGACTGCGGCACCCAGGAAGGCAGCTGGATCACCCGCGCCGAGTCGGCCGAGATCACCAGCAACGAAAAGGGCGCCTATCAGAAGCGCATGGTCGGCCGGCTCAGCGCGGCCGACCTCTTCCACCCCGAGACGGGCGCCCTCGTAGTCGAACGCAACCAGGAAATCACCGAGGCCGTCGCGGCTGTCATCGACGAGTCCGGGATCGACGAGGTCCTGGTTCGCTCACCGCTCTCCTGTGAGGCGCGACAGGGCGTCTGCCGGCTGTGCTACGGCCGCAACCTGGCGACCGGCTTCCTTGTCGGCATCGGCGAGGCCGTGGGCATCATCGCCGCTCAGTCGATCGGCGAGCCGGGCACGCAGCTGACGATGCGAACATTCCACACCGGCGGCGTCGCCGGCCTGGACATCACCGCCGGTCTGCCGCGAGTCGAGGAGCTCTTCGAAGGCCGCGTCCCCAAGGGCAAGGCCGAGATCAGCCACATCGACGGTGTCGTCGAGATCGTCCGCGGCGACACCGGCACGCGCGTCAAGGTCACCAGCCGCGAGCAGTACGACACCCACGTCGCCCTGGCCGACGGCGTCGAGCTGCTGGCCGCGCCCGGCGACATGGTCGAGTCCGGCCAGGTGATAGCCCGCGCCGAGGGCGGCGACAAGTCGGCCGACGTCACGGCCCCCGCCAAGGGATTCCTCGTTCGCGAGGGCGACGACCTGATGGTCCGCTCCGAGGACACGGTCGAGCGCGAATACGCCATCGCGCACAACGCCAAGCTCATGGTCGAGAACGGCGCGGAAATACGGGCCGGCGACGCCATTACCGATGGTCCGATCAACCCGCAGGAGTACCTCGAGACTCGGGGCAAGGATTCGGTCCAGCGCTACCTGGTGAAGGAAGTCCAGAAGGTCTACCGCAGCCAGGGCGTAACGATCAACGACAAGCACATCGAGATCATCGTCCGCCAGATGCTCCGGAAGGTTCGCATCGACCAGCCGGGCGACACGGAACTCCTGCCAACCGAGCTGATCGATCGTCTCGACTTCGAGGAGGTCAACAACCGCGTCCTGGCCGAAGGCGGCGAGCCCGCCACGGCCCAGACCGTCCTGCTCGGCGTGACCAAGGCCTCCCTCAACACCTCGTCCTTCCTGGCAGCTGCCTCCTTCCAGGAGACGACCCGGGTGCTCACCGAGGCGGCCATCAACGGCTCCAAGGACCACCTGATCGGCCTGAAGGAGAACGTCATCATCGGCAAGCTCATCCCGGCCGGGACGGGCGCGCCGGCCAACATCGCCGCCGCGCGCGAGCGGGCTCGGCGGGCCGCCGAAGAGGCGCTTGCCGGGGAGTCGCTCGAGCGGCTGCGGGGCCCGGAGTACGAGTACAACCCGTTCCTCGAAGAAGCCGGGCAGCTGCCTTCCGACGAGACGGCGGACCTGGCCTCCATCCTGGCCTCCAGCAGTGGCGAGGGTCGCGATGACGAGGACTTCGCCAACCCGTTCCTGGGCGCGCTCGGGGCCGCGGCCGGCGAGTCGGAGGAGGAAGTGGACCTGTCGGTGCTCCTCGGTGGCGACACGGAGGACGACGAGAAGTAGCGACCAGATCGCGAAACGGACCGAACCGAAGAGCGCAGCCGGCGCCCGGGCGGCGGCGGGCGGCCGAGCTTTGGTGCAGGCCTGACCGCGTTCGGTCAGCCGGCGCTTTCGCTGTGGTTGTCCTGGGCGTCTCTCACACGCCCGGCAGCTACTCTGGCTCCTGATGGTCGGCCGGGGCGCCGCAGCGGTGCGCCGAGTTTCGGCCGGCAGAGGAGCCGATGCGGCCCGCTTTCGTTTGACGGAAACGCCGGCCCGCTGCTAAACTCCCCCTTTGTGGCTTCGCGGGAGGCCGTGGTCGGCGTGCGCCGATCGCACCCTCCAGGGAGGCCATCCGGAAGGCGGAAAACGCGCTGCCAGGCCTGCCCAGGCCGGGGAGTGGCGGCCCGCCGGACCATCGAAGCGATCCGCGCCTGACAGATCGCCTCCATGTCGCGACCGGTGCCGCTGCGGCGGCCCATCGGACGCCGGAGGCCACCGCGGCGGCGCAGGTTCCCGTCGATCGGACGCGAGCTCGGGACAAACCCGGCCTCGAAAGCCCGTCTCGGCGTTGGGATCGCACAAGGTGTTTTCGACAGCGACTAGCAGGATGAAAGGAGCAGCGTCTCCGTGCCGACGATCAGCCAGCTCGTGCGGCATGGCCGCCAGGCGAAGATCGGGAAGATCAAGGCCCCGGCCATGCGCAAGAACTGGAACAGCCTGCGCCAGCGCCAGGTGCCCATCCCAGGTGCGCCTCAGAAGCGCGGCGTGTGCCTGCAAGTGCGCACGATGACGCCGAAGAAGCCGAACTCGGCCCTCCGCAAGATCGCCCGCGTCCGGCTCACGAACCAGATGGAGGTCACGGCCTACATCCCCGGCATCGGCCACAACCTCCAGGAGCACTCGGTCGTGCTGGTCCGCGGTGGCCGCGTGAAGGATCTGCCTTCGGTCAAGTACCACATCATCCGTGGCACCCTCGACGCCGCCGGGGTCCGCGACCGCAAGCAGGGCCGCTCCAAGTACGGAGCGAAGGCCGCCCAGCAGAAGGGCCAGAAGTAGCGATGCCGCGTCGTACGACGACCGCCCGCAAGACCAAGTATCAGGGCGCGCCGACGCCCCGACTCAGCGGTCGCTTCGCGACCAAGCTGATGACGGACGGCAAGCGCCACCTCTCCGAGCGAATCCTGCGCGAGGCCCTGGCCCGGGCGGAGGCGCAGGCTCGTCGGCCCGGCATCGAAGTGCTCGAATCGGCGATGCGCAACGCCACTCCAATCATCGAGGTCAAGCCGCGCCGCGTCGGTGGCGCCACCTACCAGGTCCCGGTGGAAATCCGGGGCGATCGCCGGATTTCGCTCGGGGTGCGCTGGCTCGTCCAGGCCGCCCGCAAGCGCAACGGCAAGAGCATGTCGGAGAAGCTCGCAGCCGAGCTGGTCGATGCCATGAATGGCCTCGGCGCAGCCGTCAAGCGTCGTGAGGATACCCACAAGATGGCCGAGGCCAACAAGGCCTTCAGCCATTTCAAGTGGTAGCGGTCCACTAGGGAGCAGAAGAAACTCGTGGCACGCCAGGTTCCGCTAGGCAAGACGCGGAACATCGGAATCATCGCCCATATCGACGCTGGGAAGACCACCGTCACCGAGCGAGTCCTCTTCTACACGAAGAAGATCTACAAGATCGGTGAGGTCCATGAGGGCGCAGCCACCATGGACTGGATGCCCCAGGAGCAGGAGCGCGGCATCACGATCACTGCCGCGGCTACGACGTGCTTCTGGAACGACTACCGCATCAACATCATCGATACGCCCGGGCACGTGGACTTCACCGTGGAGGTCGAGCGCAGCCTGCGGGTCCTCGATGGCGCGGTCGTCGTCTTCGATGGCGTGGCCGGCGTCGAGCCCCAGTCGGAGACGGTCTGGCGCCAGGCCGACCGCTACCGCGTGCCGCGGATCTGCTTCATAAACAAGCTGGACCGCACCGGCGCGGACTTCTGGCGGTGCGTGGACATGATCCGTGACCGCCTGGGGGCGCGGCCCGTGGCGATTCAGGTGCCGATCGGCTCGGAGGGGAAGTTCCGCGGCGTCGTGGACCTGATCTCCATGAAGGCCGTCGTGTATCGGGCCGAGGACCTCGGCGCCGAGTCCGAGACGATCGAGATCCCCGCGGACCTGGTCGAGGTCGCTCGCGCCCAGCGCGAGAAGATGGTCGAGACCGTCGCCGAGATGGACGACGAGCTGACCCACAAGTACCTCGAAGGCCACACCCTGAGCCACGAGGACATCAAGCGGGGCCTGCGACTTGGCACTCTCGAGTACCGCATCGTGCCGGTTCTTGCCGGGTCTGCCCTGAAGAACAAGGGTGTCCAGCCCGTCCTCGACGCCGTCGTGGACTATCTCCCGTCGCCGCTCGACGTGCCGCCGGTCATCGGCGAGCACCCGGTCACGCACAGGGAGGTCCTCCGCACGGCCGACGATGGCGAGCCCTTCAGCGCCCTGGTCTTCAAGATCGCGGCCGACCCGTACGTCGGCAAGCTGGCCTACTTCCGGGTCTACTCCGGGACGCTCGATGCCGGGTCCTACGTTCTCAACGCGACCAAGGGCAAGAAGGAGCGAATCGGCCGCATCCTCCAGATGCACGCCAACCACCGCGAGGAGATCGACACCGTCTACGCCGGCGATATCGCCGCCGCGGTCGGCCTGAAGGACAGTTTCACCGGTGACACGCTGAGCGCCCCGGACCATCCGGTCGTCCTCGAGTCGATCGTCTTCCCGGAGCCGGTCATCGAAGTTGCCATCGAGCCCAAGACCAAGGCCGACCAGGACAAGCTGGCCCTGGCTCTCCAGCGTCTGGCCGAGGAAGACCCGACCTTCCGCGTCCACACCGACGAGGAGAGCGGCCAGACCCGCATCGCCGGCATGGGCGAGCTGCACCTTGACGTTCTGGTGGATCGGATGGTCCGCGAGTTCAAGGTCGCGGCCAACGTCGGCCGGCCGCGCGTTTCGTACCGGGAGACGATCCGCCACGCCGCCGAGGGCAACGGCCGGCACGTCAAGCAGACCGGCGGCAAGGGCCAGTATGGCCACGCGGTCATCAAGGCCGAGCCGAACCAGCCGGGCAAGGGCTATGAGTTCATCGACAAGATCGTCGGCGGGACCATTCCGCGTGAGTTCATCAAGCCCATCGATCAGGGCATCCGCGAGGCGCTCGAGACAGGTCCCTACGCTGGCTACCCGATGGTCGACGTCAAGGTGACCCTCTTCGACGGGTCATTCCACGAGGTCGACTCGAGCGAGATGGCGTTCAAGATCGCCGGCTCGCTGGCCATCAAGGATGCCGTTGCCAGGGCGAATCCGGTGATCCTCGAGCCGCTGATGCGGGTCGAAGTGACGATGCCGGAGCAGTTCCTGGGCGATGTCATCGGCGATCTGAACGCCCGACGGGGCCACGTCGAAGCCATGGAGTCGCGCGCGTCCACGCAGGTCGTCCGGGCGCGAGTCCCGCTGGCCACGATGTTCGGCTATGCCACGGACCTGCGGTCGATGACCCAGGGCCGGGCCAGCTACTCCATGGAACTGTCGCACTACGCCGAGGTCCCCGCCAGCGTGGCGGCCGAGCTCGTAGCCAAGTCAAGAGTCTGACCAGTCCACCCAGCGAGTTAGCAGGAGCGAGGGAGCCACCGCGATGGCGAAGAAGAAGTTCGAGCGGACCAAGCCGCACGTAAACATCGGCACGATCGGCCACATCGACCACGGCAAGACGACGTTGACCGCGGCCATCACCAAGTACCTCGCTCTAAAGGGTGAG
>JBEKCH010000058.1:0-14846 GCA_050014975.1 Candidatus Limnocylindrales bacterium | reverse complement strand
GGCCGGCCGGGGCCCCGGCGCGCGTTGCGCGCCTCCTTTCGGTTCGACTCGGCCGTCCCACGGGAGTATTGTTCAGGTGGCACAAGCGTGCCTTTACCGCCTCGAGTGACAAGCCGCCCCCGTCGAGGGCGGCCGCAAGGAGCAGAGACGATGCCGTGGGGCCTCACTCCCGCCCACCTGATAATCATTCTCGTGATCGTGCTGATCGTCGTTGGACCGGGCAAGCTGCCCGATACCGGCGCGGCGATCGGTAGGGCTCTCCGCGGCTTCAAGGACGCGATGGAAACCGGGGAAACCAACCCAAGCGCCTCGCAGCAGGCTGCTCCGCCCACCCAGCCCGTACAGCCACAGGCCACCTTCCAGGGGCCGGCGCAGTACCCGCCGGCGCAGTACCCGCCGGCGCAGTACCCGCCGGCGCAGGCTCAGCCGTACGTGCCGCAGCCCCAGCCGGCGCAGTACCCGCCGGCGCAGGCTCAGCCGTACGTGCCGCAGCCCCAGCCGGCGCAGTACCCGCCGGCGCAGGCTCAGCCGTACGTGCCGCAGCCTTACCCGACGCCGATGGCGCCGGTCGAGCCGCCCAAGGTCGAGCCGCCCCGCTAGAAGGTCGTGAGGGCGGGCCTCGGGCCCGTCTCGGTTGGCACCAACATCAGGCTACTCAAGGCCCGGCCCGCGTTCGCGAGCCGGGCCTTTCGGTCAGGAACCGCCTTCCCTGGCGCGGCACGAAAGGCTGCCCGCGGTCCGTGCCTGAGTCTGGCTGGGGCCCGGCAGGACGGCGGCACTCTCCGAGGTGAACGCTAAGGCTGGTACAGCTCCGCGGCATCGTAGACCGTGTCGCCGTCTGCCCCGCCCGCGATGAGGACCTGACCGTTGGCGAGCAGGGTCGCAGTCTGGTAGCCGCGAGGGTTGTTCAGGGAGCCCGTCGCGGTGAACGTGCCATCCGACGGGTCGAACAGCTCGGCTGAGGCGATGCCGTTGCCGTTGGAGTCAACGCCGCCCACCAGCAGGACCAGGCCGTTCTGAAGCATGGTCGCGGTAGGGCCCAGCCGGCTCGCCGTCATCGAGTCCGTGGCGCCGAAGGTTCCGGATGCCGGGTCGAACAGCTCGGCGGTTTGAAGGGGGGTGCCGTCCGCGTCCTGTCCTCCGGCCATGAGAACCTGGCCATTGGGGAGGAGCGTCGCGGTCTGGCCCCAGCGCGCGTTCGTCATGGCTCCTGTCGCCGTGAAGACGCCGGTGCCGGGGTCGTAGATCTCGGCCGAAGCCAGTTCCTCGGTGCTGTTGCCGCCGGCAATCAGCACCCGCCCGTCCTTGAGGAGCGTCGCGGTCTGGCCCCAGCGGCCGGTGGTCATCTTGCCGGTGGGAGTGAAGGAGTTCGAGCTGGGGTCGAACAGGTCGGCCGAGTCAAGGCCGTCGCCGTTGGCGTTGGCGCCGCCCGTGATCAGCACGCTCCCATCCGAGAGCAGCGTCGCGGTGTGGTTGACGCGGCCGGTCGGCATCTTGCCGCCCGGCGAGAAGCTGCCGCTGGAGGGATCGAAGATCTCCGAGGAGTCGAGCGGCACGTTGCCCTCGTTATCGCCACCGGCGATCAGCACCCGCCCGTCTTTGAGCAGCGTCGCGGTGTGGCCCCAGCGCGGGGTCTTCATGGACCCGGTCGCAGTGAACTTCCCGGTGTTCGGGTCGTAGATCTCGGCGGAGGCCAGAGTCGCGCCGTTCGAGTCCTGGCCGCCCACCAGCAGGACGCGACCGTCGGCCAGCAGCGTTGCCGTGTCGGACCGGCGCTCGGATGTCATCGTGCCGGTCGTGACGAACTTGCCGATCGGGATGGGAGTCGCGGATGCGACCGGGCTCTGCGTGGCGGCAGGCCCGGTGGTGGCGACGGCTGACGGCGAGGCGGTGGGAATGCCGAGGTTGGGGGTCGCAGCCGCGCTGCCGCAACCGGCGACGAGAACCAGGACAACCGCACAACTCGCTAGCCGCGTCAGCACGCGCACGGCGATTCCATCCTTTCGACTCGACGATTCCGGCGGCTCAAGATCCTCCGGCGCAACACCGCCAGTCTAGCCAGTCCTGGCGATCGAACGTCAGGCCACGACCGAGCCGGGCGATAGCCGTGCCCGGCGCCGCCCGCATGGACTACGATCCGGAAGTGAGCCAGCCTGCCGCGAAGGGCGGTGCCGAACGGATCGCGCTTGTCGTCGACTGCGACACGGGCATCGACGACAGCCTGGCGCTGCTCTATGCCGTGGCCTCGCCCGAGTGCGAGCTGGTGGCGGTGACTTGCACCGCCGGCAACGTGGACGCTCGTCAGGTCGCACAGAACACCCGCGCCGTGCTGGAGCTGGCCGGCCGTCCCGACGTGGAGGTGGCGATCGGTCGCGAGACGCCACTCGCTCGAGCCCTGGTCACGACGCCGGAGACACACGGGCCGCGAGGTATCGGCTACGCGAAACTACCGCCGGCAAGCGCGCCGCTCTCGCCGCGCTTCGGCCCGGACCTGATCGTCGAAGAATCGCGCCGCCGCCCCGGGGAGTTGACCCTGGTGACCCTGGCGCCGCTGACCAACGTGGCCCTCGCCGTCCTGCGCGAGCCCGACCTGCCGCGCCTGCTGCGCCGCGTCGTGATCATGGGCGGCTCGTATCGCTCCCCCGGCAACACCGCCCCCACGACCGAATGGAACGTTCACGTCGACCCCGAGGCGGCGCGGATCGTCTTCGAGGCGTTCGCGGTCGAAGGACCGGACGGTCGCCGGGTTCGACCGACGGCGCTTGGGCTCGACGTGACCGAGCGAGCCAAGCTCCTACCGGAGCACCTGGCCCGGCTGGCCGCGCTGGCCGGCTGCTCGCCCGACGGTTCGATCGAGGGCCGTGGCTCCAAGGGCGCATCCGCTGGCGGCGGCGCCCCGGCTGCGGGCGGCGGTCCCGCTCCGGGCGGCGGTCCCGCTGCCGGTCCGGCCGTCAATCCGGTCGTCCGCTACCTCGCCGACGCACTGCGCTTCTACATGGAGTTCCACAGCCGCTACGACCATTTCTACGGCGCCTTCATCCACGATCCCCTGGCCCTGGCCGCGGCCCTCGATCCGGCGCTGGTGCGCACCGAGGCGGTGACGGTTGACGTCGAGCTGGGCGGGCGCCTCACCACGGGCGAGACCGTGGCGGACTGGCGTCGCGTCTGGGGACGGCCGCCGAACGTGGACGTGGCGGTGGAGGCGGACGTCGACCGCTTCTTCGAGCGCTTCATCGAGCGAATCGGAAAGCTGGCGGCGGAACGGGGAGGGCTGGCGGCCGCTCGCTAGACCTGCGAAGCTTTCGCGGCGCGGCACCCGAACATCCGACCTGGCCGCGTTCCGCATGAGGAGAGCAGGAGAGATGGGGTTGCTGCGGCGCTGGGTAGCTCGCCAGTTCACCACCCGGGTCATCGTCACGATGCCGGTCGCCATCGCCATCAACATCGTCCTCGGCTACACGGTCCAGAGCGTTCTCAAGCTCCCGATCTACGTCGATTCGATCGGCACGATCCTGGTCGGCGTCCTTGCCGGCCCGCTTCCCGGCGCTCTCACCGGCATCCTCTCGGACCTGATCTGGCAGTACGCCCCCGGCATCGGGTCCGGCTCCAACATCGGCCCGTTTGCGGTCACGGCCGGGGTCATCGGCTGCCTGGCCGGCATCTGGGGCTACCTCGGGGTCTTCCGCTCCCGCCCCGCTCATGGGCTGCGCCTGGCACTGCCCGCCGGGATAGCGGTCGCCACCATCGCCGTCCTGGCGGCGCGGATGTACACGATCCCCCAGTACACCGATCCGGACGTCGGCGGTTACCCGGGCTGGGTGTACGCCGCGATCGTCGTCATCGGGGTCGTGGCCGCCGTCGCCGTCGCGGGCTTCGTCTATCGGCGCCGCGACGCGGCCGGGGCGTGGGTCGCCGTCGCCGGCGCCGTGACCGGCGTCGTCGCCGCCATCGTCTCGGCACCCATCGCCGCCTATGTCTACGGTGGAGTCACCGGCTCGGGAACCGACCTGATCGTGGCCGCGCTGCGGCAGGGTGGCGCCGACGTCTACAACGCCTCGCTCGGGCAGGGGCTGTTCAGCGACCCAATCGACAAGACGATCACGAGCTTTGTCGTCCTGGTGATCCTGAGCAGCGTCTCGACCCGGTTCCTGGCCCGCTTCCCGCTCGGTGACCGCCTCGTCGGCCGCGCTGCCGTCGGCGACAGCCAGCCGCTCGACGCGGACTGAGCGGTCCAGTTCGACCTGGATTCCCGGACGGTGATCGGCTCTGCGGCGTCGACTCAGTCTTCCCAGGACGGGTCGTCGGTTCTGCCCGACTTCGTTCGGCGAGTTCCCGCCGGGCCATACCGTGGTCTGAACCCCGTCACGAAGCTCACCCTGGCCATGGTCGGGGCGATCGTCGCCTTTGGACTGCGCGGCTGGAGCGGACCCACGCTCGTCTTTGTGGCGGTGGTCTTGAGCGGGGCGATGGCCGGGGCGTTGCGGCGGATGGCGCTCTTCGCCCTGGCCACCATCCCGCTCGTGATCTCGATCCTGCTCGTGAACACGTTCCTGTACCCGAACGCGCGGGATGCCATCGTCACCGTCGGACCCCTCTCGCCGACGTGGACCGGTGCCACGGCCGCGCTGCAGGCGACGCTGCGAGTGGTCGCGTTCGGCCTGTCGGCGGCCGTCTTCGCCCTCACGACGCCGATCGACGATCTCCTGACTGAGCTCGAGCGGTGCGGCCTGGGACGGCGCGGGGCCTTTGTCGTCGCCGCGGCGCTGGGAGCGATTCCGCGCACGGTCGAACGCAGCCGCGAAGTTGTCGATGCCCAGCGGGCCCGCGCCCTGGACACGGAAGGCAGGCCCTGGCGCCGCCTCAAGGGTCTCGTTCCGCTCGTGGGCCCGGTCGTATTCGGGGCTCTGGGCGAGGTAGAGGAGCGGACCATGGCGCTCGAGGCCCGGGCCTTCACGGCGCCGGGACGTCGGACGTTGCTGCGCAGGCTCCCGGATTCGGGCCGGCAGCGGCTCTCTCGGTGGGCGCTGCTGATCGGGTCGATCTGCCTGGTGGCCGCATCGCTGGCCGGCGCGGTGAAGCTGCCGTGAGCGCCGGGGTGGTCGTGAACGCGGCGAGCTACAGCTACGCCGGGGCGGCTCAGCCGTCTCTCCGCGGCTTGAGCCTCGAGCTGGCGCCGGGTCGGGTGGTCGGCGTCGTGGGGCCAAACGAGTCGGGCAAGTCGACGCTTTGCCTGGTCGTCGCGGGTCGTGCGCCGGGGGTCATCGGCGGACGGCTCGAGGGCTCGGTCCGGATCGACGGCGTCGAAACGGCGTCAATGCGACCGCATGAGCTGGCCCAGCGTTGCGGGCTGCTCTTCCAGAACGCGGCGACGCAGCTCTCCAACACGACCGCCACCGTCTTCGAGGAGGTCGCCTTCGGGCCGTGCAACCTGGGCCTGCCGGTCGCGGAGGTGGTGGCGCGGGCCTGGCAGGCGCTGCGCGCGGTGGGAATCGAGTCGCTGGCCTCGCGAGACCCGGCCCGTATCTCCGGCGGGCAGGGGCAGCTGGTGGCGCTGGCCTCGGTCATGGCGCTGCGGCCGAGCTACCTGGTTCTCGACGAGCCGACGAGCGAGCTGGATCCGGCGGGGACGCGGCTCGTGGCCGGGGTGCTGTCTCGGATCGCACGAGAGACCCGAGCGGGCGTCTTGATCGTCGAGCACAAGACGGACGTCCTGGCGCAGATCGCGGACGAGATCGTGGTGCTGGAGCGAGGGGCTGTGGCTCTCTCGGGCCCTGCGACGGCGGTGCTCGGCGATCCGAGGCTCGCGAAGCTGGGAGTCGAGCCTCCGGCCCCGGTGCGGCTGGAGCGGGCCGTCCGGACATCCGGGCTCGAATGGTCGGCTGCGCTGGCGGAGGCGATCGAATGACGGCGCCCGGCTCGACCCCCGGTGTGCCGCTTGCCGCAGGTTCGGCCGTTGGCGGTCCGGCCGCCGCCGCGCCTTCGACGACCGATTCGGCTGTCCTGGGCCCGGCTGCCCGCGTCCCTTCGATCGAATTCGAGGCCGTCTCCTTCGCCTACCCCGATGGAACTCGAGCGCTAAGCGAGGTCAGCCTGCGGATCGAACCCGGCGAGTCGGTCGCGATCGTCGGCCAGAACGGCTCGGGCAAGTCGACGCTGGTCCGGCACCTCAACGGCCTGCTTCGACCTACCGTCGGGCGCGTCCTCCTGGACGGTCGAGATGTCCGGCCGATCCACGTCGCCCGCCTTTCGGGCCTGGTCGGGCTGGCGTTCCAGGACCCCGATCGGCAGCTCTTCGCCGGGCGTGTGGCTGCGGAGGTGGAATTCGGGCCGCGCAACCTGCGAATTCGCGGGCGGGAGCTGGCGGAGCGAGTGCGGGCCGCCCTCGAGGAGGTGGGCCTCGCCGCGGATGCCGGGACCAACCCGTACGACCTGGGCTATTCGCGTCGCAAGCTGCTGGCGCTGGCCTCGATTCTGGCGATGCGAACGCCGGTCCTGATCCTCGACGAGCCGACGACGGGCCAGGATGCGCGGGGAGTGGCCCGGGTCCGCGAGGCGGTGGCGCGGGCGTCGGGCGAGGGGCGGACGGTGATCGCGATCAGCCACGACATGCGCTTCGTGGCGGAGTCCTTCCGACGCGTGGTCGTCATGCGCCAGGGGCGCGTCGTGCTGGACGGAGCGCCGGACGGGGTGTTCGGCGGGGCGGCGTGGGCTGAATTGCGAGCCGCGAACCTCGAGCCGCCACTCCCCGCCGTCGCGGGGGCGCGGCTGGGGCTGGGATCCACGCCCACGGACGCGGCCCTGGTAGCGGCGCTGAAGAGGGGAGCGGGCTAAGCCGCGGATCGCGCGGGGGCGCGTCCAGGACGCCCCGGACTTGTCGAGAATCGGGGCGGGCCTCGGGGCATTCGAGCGGGCCTCGGCTCTTCCGCTGCCCCCGGCGCGGGTCCGGCCAGGCGCGCTCGAGCGGCCCGGCGCGCCCGCGCGGTCCCGCACGCCCGCGCGGCCCGCCCCACCCGCGAAACGGGTAGCCTACGGGCGATGCGCGTTCTCGTCCTGAACCCCGGATCGAGCTCGCTCAAGTCGAGCGTCATCGAGTCCTCGACCATCCCGCCGGTCGGCGCCGGCGGCTTCGTGCCCCAGACGCTCGCGTCCGGCCAGGCTCTCGCGCCGCTGGCCGGGATCGACGTGGACTGGGGCGTGGACGCCACCGCCGAGGGCGACCCGGCCGACGACATCCGCGCGCTGGTCGCCAAGTACGAAGCCGCGGGCATCGCGGCGGCGTCGCTGGCCGCGGTGGGGTATCGCGTCGTTCACGGCGGCGAGCGGTTCCGACAGCCCGTGCTCGTGACCCCCGAGGTGATCGCGGCGGTGGACGAGCTGCGAATACTGGCCCCGCTCCACAACGGCATTGCCGTGGCCACGATGAAGGCGGGCCTGGCGGCGATCCCGCAGCTACCTCACGTGGCGGTCTTCGACACCGCCTTCCACGCGACCCTGCCCGAGGACGCGTACCGCTACCCCGTCTCGGAGCGCTGGTACCGGGAGTGGGGCGTGCGGCGCTACGGCTTCCACGGCATGTCGGTCGAATGGTCGGCGGAGCGCGCCGCGACGATCCTCGCCCGCCCCGCCGCCGAGCTCCGCCTCGTGGTGGCTCACCTGGGGAGTGGCTGCTCCGTCACGGCCACCGAGGGCGGCCGTTCCGTGGCCACCTCGATGGGCCTGACGCCACTGGAGGGGCTGATGATGGGCACCCGCAGCGGCTCGATCGACCCCGGGATTCTCTTCTACCTGCGCCGCAACGGCTGGCTCAGCGAGGACGAGCTGGCGGATCACCTCGACCACGAATCCGGGCTGGTCGGCGTCTCCGGTCGGACCTCGGACGTGCGCGAGCTGCTCCGGCTGGAAGCCGACGGCGACGAACGGGCCGGCCTGGCTCTCCGGATCTTCGTTCGGCGCGCGGCCGAGGGCATCGCGGCGGCCGTGACCTCCCTCCCCGCCGTGGACGCGATCGTCTTCACGGGTGGGATCGGCGAGAACGCCGCGGGGTTGCGCGCCAGGATAGTTGCCCGGCTGGCCTCGATCGGCGTCGCGCCGATCTCCGGCGAGGCTGTCGGCGAGGATTGCGTCCTGTCGGCGCCGGGCAGCTCCCCGGCGGTCCTCCGGATCGAAGCGCGCGAGGATCTGGTGGTGGCGCGTGCGGCGGCCAGGGTCGTGGAAGCGGCCGCGCCGCGACCCGTGCGTGCCGCTACAGCTCGCCGGCGAGCTGGGCGAAGGCCCTGACCAGCGCCGTGCGCGCGGCCTGAGAGGGGAACGGAGACAGCGTCAGCGCGTCGGTGACCGAGCCGCCATCAAAGTGGACACGTCGAGCCAGCTCGGCCAGGGCCGAGAGATCGGCCAGCTGCCCCTCGACGAAGGATCTCCCCACCACGTCTCCGTGACCCGGCACCACGTGGCCGTGCACGGAGCTTGCGCGCGGCCGAGCGCCGACCGACCGCCTAGGAAGCGCTCGGGCCGGTCGCCGAACCCTCTGTCTTCTTCGCCGCATCGTCCGCCAGGGCGTGTGCGACCGTGTCGAGCGAGAGCAGGGCGCACTTCAGGCGAGCCGGGCTGATCTCGACGCCGATCAGGTCGAGAAGCTGGTCGGGCGTCATCTGCTCCACTTCGGCGACCGTCTTGCCCTTGATCTCGTCCGTCAGCAGAGAGGCGCTGGCCTGGCTTATGGCGCAGCCGCGCCCGGTGAAGGCAACCTCGCGGACCACTCCGTCCGAGATCCCGAGCATCATCGTGATGCGGTCGCCGCAGAGGGGGTTGGAGCCCTCGTAGCTGGCCGTGGGAGTCTCCAGGACGCCGAAGTTGTGGGGGTGGCGGTAGTGTTCGAGGATGTAGTCGCGGTAGAGGTCGTCCATCGGGTCGAGAATAAGACCTAGCGGTCGAAGATGCGTGCGACCTCGCGCAGGCTGGCCGCCAGCGCCTCGATCTCCTCGGGGATCGTGTAGACGTTGAAGCTTGCCCGGGCGGTCGCGGCCAGGTCGAAGCGTTCGTGGAGCGGCATCGTGCAATGGTGGCCGGCACGAACGCAGATCCCCGAGCGGTCGAGGATCTGGGCCACGTCGTGAGGATGGATGCCCGGCAGGTTGAACGACACCACCCCGCCGCGACGTTCCGCGGCCGGGCCGTACAGCTCGATGCCGGGGACTTCGCGCGGCAGCAGATCCAGGGCGTAGCGGGCCAGCTCCTGCTCGTGAGCTCGGATCGTGTCCAGGCCCAGCCCCATCAGGTAATCCGCAGCCGCGCCCATCCCGATCTCCGCGGCGATGTCCGGCGTGCCCGCCTCGAACTTGTAGGGGACCTCGTTCCAGTCGGAGCGGCGCAGGTGGACCTCGCGGATCATGTCGCCGCCGGCCATGAAGGGCGGCATGGCCTCGAGCAGCTCGCGGCGGGCCCACAGCGCCCCGGAGCCCGTGGGGCCCAGCATCTTGTGGCCGGAGAAGACGTAGAAGTCGGCGTCCAGGTCCTGGACGTCCACGGGCATGTGCGGCACCGCCTGGGCGCCGTCGATCAGCACCAGGGCTCCGGCCCGGTGGGCCATCTCCGTCATCTCACGGACGGGGTTGACCGTGCCGAGCATGTTCGAGACGTGGGTGAAGGCGACGAGCTTGGGCCGCAGGTGCAGCAGGACCTCGTACACCTCGAGGCGCAGGATGCCGTCGTCCGTGATCGGGACGAACTCCAGGTCGCCGTCCTTCTCCTGGACGACGAGCTGCCAGGGCACGAGATTGGAGTGGTGCTCCATCTCTGTCAGGACGATCGTGTCGCCCCGGCCTATGTTGCGGCGAGCCCACGAGTACGCCACGAGGTTGATAGCCTCGGTCGCGTTTCGGACGAAGACGATCTCCTGCGGATCGGGGGCGTTGATCAGACGCGCGACCTTGACCCGGGTTTGCTCGTAAGCCTCGGTGGCACGCTCGGCCATCTCGTAGATGCCGCGGTGGATGTTCGAGCTGTACTCGCGGTTGTAGCCGTCCACGGCCTCGATGACGGCGAGCGGCTTGAGGCTCGTGGCGGCCGAGTCCAGGTAGATGAGCGGCTTACCGAAGCGATTGGTTGTCGCCAGGATTGGGAAATCGGCTCGAAGGCGGCGCGGATCCAGGCGGGCGGGTGCCGCCTGAACCTGCGGCCGGGTAGTCGCGACGTTGGCCATTCGATCGGCCCGCCCTAGTGGGCGGCCTCCATCGCGGGCATGGCCGCATCGGGGGCCTCGTCGCCGACCTCACCCTCGAGGCCCGCGGCGGCGAGGATCGGCGCATAGCCTTCCTCCTCCAACCGCAGCGCCAGGTCTTTGCCGCCGCTGGTGATGATCCGGCCGGCCGCCAGGACGTGGACCGTATCGGGCGTGATGTAGTCGAGCAGGCGCTGGTAGTGGGTGATCACCAGCACGCCCATGTTCGGGTTGAGCATGGCGTTCACGCCCTCGGCCACGATGCGCAGGGCGTCGATGTCCAATCCCGAATCGGTCTCGTCGAGGATCGCCATCTCGGGCTCGAGGACGGCCATCTGGAGCATCTCCAGGCGCTTCTTCTCGCCTCCGGAGAAGCCTTCGTTCACGTAGCGCGCCGCGATCGACTCGTCCATCTTGAGCAGCGCCATCTTCTCGCGGACGAGCTTGCGGAACTCGCCCATGGGGATGCCGCCCCTGTAGGCGTCGGTGGGATCGACATTGGGATCCGGGTTGAGGCCGGCACGGTGGGCGTTGATGGCCGATCGCAGGAAGCTGGCTACGGAAAGGCCCGGGATCGCCATCGGGTACTGGAACGCGAGGAACATGCCGAGCCGCGCCCGCTTGTCGGCCGAGAGCTTGAGCAGGTCCTGGCCGTGCCAGCGCACCTCCCCCGACCTGACGACGTACGCGGGGTGGCCCATGAGGGCGTAGGCGAGAGTGGTCTTGCCCGAGCCGTTGGGGCCCATGATGGCGTGGACCTCGCCCTTGCCGACCGTGAGATCGATGCCCCTGAGGATCTCGTGGTCGGGGTTCGCGATTGGGGCGACGTGCAGGTCGCGGATGACGAGGTCTTGGTCGCTCACGTTTGCTCGGGTGCTCCTTGGCCGATGGCTGTGGCTGTGGCCGCCTGGTTCGGCTGGTCCGCCAGGGGTCGCTCTATGGGGTCGAGATTTTCGGTTGGGCTGTCATGGCGGCCGGACGCGTTTGCCGCGGGTACCAGGTCCGCCAGGGTCATCGAATCCAGGGCGCCGGCGATGGCATCCCGAACCCGAACCCACATGAAGTTGACGGTGCAATAGCCGAACCGGGCGCACGTGGCGTGGCTGGGGTCTTCGGTCACGCAGATCATCGGCGCGATCGGCCCTTCGAGAGCACGCAGCACCTCTCCCATGCGGATCTGCTCCGGTCGGCGGGTCAGCTCGTAGCCGCCGTGGGCGCCGCGGGTGCTGTGGACCAGGTCGGCGTCGCGAAGGCCGATCACGAGCTGCTCGAGGTAGGCTCGCGGCAGATCCTCTTCCTCGGCGATCTCGGTCAGGCTTGACGGCCCGTGACCGTGGCGGCGGGCCAGCTGGGCCATCAGGCGCACGCCGTACTCGCCCTTCGTCGAGAAGGACACCGCGCCGGTGCTGTGGTAGGTCCGAGTGGCCAGCCGGATGCTCCGTCGGTAGGGCGGCCTGCAGACGCGCGGCCGCGGGTCGTTCGCTCACAACGGCTCTGTCGAGACTGCCCCGCGGGGCCGGCCGTGGCGGAGCCGCTGCGACGGACCCGACCGGACGCGAGTTCGGGCGCTCGCTAATTCCGACCTAATCCGTCGGAAATGAGTATAAGAGCGCGGCCGTGGAGCGTCAACGACGGGCGGGGGGTAGTAGTTAGAGGGCCTGGAAGTTGCCGCGGGGCGGGTGGTGGCGTGTGCGGGGCCCGCCGCAGAGATAGTCCCTTCGGCTCTACCTGTGGGATAGACTGCTCTGCAACATACCCCCCACGGATGAGTCGGCGGCCCGGCTTCTGCGGCGGTTGGGGTGGGATCAACCGCGTGTGCGGGCCGCGATGAGGAGTGGACCGTGATCAGACGTTGCGCACTTTCGGTCGCCGTCGTCGCCCTTCTTGTTGCGGTGTCCACCGTGCCTCCGGTCGCGGCCGGCGCACCCGGCCCCGCGACAACCTTGGAACCGCTGACGGTTGGAACGACCAGCAGGGCGAAGCACATCGATGTCGCGCGCCTTCCACGGTTCACCGGCGGGGCTGCCCCGCAGGCTCAGGAGCCGCTCAGGCGGGATGGCAGTCAGGGGCAGCCACTGGCGTCGGCTGGCTCCGGAGGTGCGGTTACGTCGCCGGTTGGCACAGCTGTCTCGCCGAAAGCCGCCCCCGCGGCGACGACTCCAGCCTCGGTCCTCATCCTCGACAGCGACCCCGGCGACTGGATCGGACAGGGCAAGTACCAGACGCTAGATGGATCCACTGGTACGTTCTGGTATGAGACGTCTGGTGGCTCCACTCCGTCCTCCGTGGACATCGGGGTCACCACCTGGGGCGCCGCCTTCGGGGCACCCGCTGGCCAAGCTCTTGCCGTGGGGTCGTATCCCGACGCCGCCGATTTCGTGTCTCGAACCCCGGGGCAAGCGTTGCTGGGCGTCTCGGGCGACTCACGAGGATGCGACAGCGACACAGGCAGTTTCACTGTCGAAGATCTGAGCGTGGCTGCCGACGGGACGTTGCTCTCCTTCGCTGCCACGTTCGTCCAGTACTGCGGTGGCAGCCCGGCGGCCCTGTACGGCGAAGTTCGCTACGACTCGACCGTCGGTTGGGCGGCGAAGGAGATTGCGCCGTCCCCTGTCTCCTTTGGGACAGTGGCCCTCGGGTCCGCCGTGTCGAAAGACGTGACAATCACAGACACGGGCACCGCGCCACTGACCCTCGGCTCGTTCTCGATAGGGCCGACTCCCAGCAGCTTCGACGTGACGGGCGGGACCTGTTCGTCCGGATCGGTGGCGCCATCGGACTCCTGCACAGTTACGGTCACCACGGACACGTCGCTCACTACCAGCGGCGTGGCGACGCTGCAGTTCGTTGACAACACGGCGCGCGGCACCGGGCAGGATCCCATCAGTGCCACCTTCGTTAGTCCCCCAGCGGTCGAGGTTTCGCTCAGTGGGTCCGGATCCGGAGCGGTCACGTCGTCGCCGTCCGGCATCGACTGCGGCAGCACTTGTTCGGCGGACTTCCCGCTGGGCTCCAACGTCGTTCTCACCGCGTCGCCGGCGCCCGGGTCCTTGTTCGCTGGGTGGAGCGGTCCGTGCTACGGCACTGGCTCTTGCTCCCTCTGGCCTTCGCCCGGAGCAAACGACGTGTCGGCTCGTTTCGAAATCGCCGGTCCGCCGGTCGGCACCTTCACTGGAACGCCGGTCCTGCAGTCGAGCGCAGGCTTCGCCGGCGAGGCGGACGTCACCGGCTGCGGATCGCCGCCCTGTCTTGAACCGCCCGACTCCTGGGTACCGGTCGGGCCTAACGACATCGTTCAGGCCACCAACGTCTCGATCAGGATCAGCAATCGGAGCGAGGTCCTGATCGCGGAGGTGTCCCTGCCCAAATTCTTCGTCGAGCCATCCGGCGAGGTGGTCGACGGCGAGGCCCGCGTGATCTGGGACAGCCTGCACAGGCGTTGGCTTGCGGTCGAGACGAGCTCAGATTGCTCGAATGGGTACATCTACCTCGCTGTTTCCGACTCCGCCGACCCGATGGGCGGATGGACCGTGTACTACTGGTCCCAAGCCGGCGCGATGTACGACTACCCCGGTCTCGGCGTGTCCAGCGACAACGTCGCGATATCCGCCAACATCTTCGGCTCCGCCCCGTGCGGATCCGCGAAGTACGAAGGTGCCGAGGTGACTGTCGTGGACGCCGCCAGCCTCATCGCCGAGCCGGACAATCTGTTCTGGGAGGAAAATGCCTCCCCGAGCTGGTTCGCCTGGCGCCCTGCCGTAAGTCTGTCGCCCGGCCCGGACCTCCCTCTCGTCGTCGGCATGGTGGGGTCCGGTCCAGCCCTAGACGTAGGGTTCGCTCGCCTGACCGGGAGAATGTTCACGACTCTCTCGCTGTCTGTGGTGACCGACATGACGACTGACGCTGGGCTACCTCCGTTCGTCGATCCCCCGGTCCCGACGGCATTCAGCGGTGCCTCAGTCAACCCGCTGGACGCGCGTCCCCTCGACGCACTCGCCCAGAACGGGGTGATGTGGTTCGTGTCGGGGACCGGGTGTATCCCAAGCGGCCACACGCTGGCCCGCTCTTGCGTTCGCCTCACGGAAGTGCAGACGGCTACATTGACAGTCCTGCAGGACTTCGCGGTCGGGCAGGCCGGCTATGACACATTCTCGGGGGGCATCGGCCTGACGGCCGGCGGGTCGCTCGCCGTCGTCTGGTCCCAGTCGTCGGCGACGTCACCGGGCCCGATCTCGACCTACGCCAGCTATCGAATGCCGACAGACCCGGCCGGCTCACTCCGATCGCCGATCCATGTGAAGAGTGGCGCCGGCACGTACGCCGGACAACGGTGGGGCGACTACGTCGGCGTGGCCCAGGACCCGAATGACCCGCGGTCGGTCTGGGAAGCAGACGAGGTTTCCACGGCATCGGGTGACTGGGCGACGCAGCTTTCGAAGTTGACCCAGGCCGAGTCGGCTCCTCGCCTGGTGCGCTACAGCGGCGCCGATCGCTTCGCCACCGCGGCTGCGGTATCGGCCCACACCTTCGGCTCGCCGTGCCACTGCACGGCCTATATCGCCACCGCCTACAATTTCCCCGACGCCCTCGCGGGAGCGGCAGCCGCCGGCACTATCAAGGGCCCGGTCCT
>JBEKCH010000057.1:0-28388 GCA_050014975.1 Candidatus Limnocylindrales bacterium | reverse complement strand
GTGGATCGCCCGCGGCCAGCGGGTCGCCTGCCGCGAGTGAGTCGCCCAAAGCGAGTGAGTCGCCCTCGGCGAGCGCCACGGTAGCTGCGAGTGCGACACCGCAGCCCACGGCCACGCCCGTGCCGACGCCCACGCCCGTGCCGACGCCCACGCCCGTGCCGACGCCCACGCCGGGTCCCGCGGTTATCAGCCTGAACGGGGCCCACGCCAGCGGCGACATCGACCTGGCCAACGGCAACGCCCATATCGTCGGTGCGCTGCCGGGCCTGCCCGACTTCTCGGGTGAGCTGCTCGTTGTCGGTAGCTCCGCGTGGTACCGCACGCCGGGCCAGAACGTGTTCACCGAAACGGACGTCTCGACCCTGACCTACAACCCGGCCGACAAGACGAGCGGTCCTGTGGCTCTCGTCAACACGATCCTGAGTGTCGCCGCCGACAAGAGCCTCAAGCCGAAGCTGCTCGGGACCGGGCCGGATCTGTATGGACAGTGCTACCACATCCAGGTTCAGGCAACGCCGGACGTCGTCCAGTCGAAGCTGAGCATGACGGGTACCGGGGTCGGCTTCTCGGTCCTGGACCTGTGGATCTACCAGAGCGACTTCCGCATCGAGCGGATGGAGGTCCACACCTCCGACCCGGACGGGTCGGCCGCCATCGAACTGGCCCTGTCCAACTACGACGGCGTTTCGCCCATCGAATCGCCGCCGCCGGCTCAGCTCCCGACTCTGGCCCCGGAGTCGTCGGCAACCTAGCCGACCTGGCTCCCAACGGGCGCCGATGAGCCGGCTCGACGGACCGCTCCTACAATCTCGGGGTGAGCGAGACATCTGACGCCGGACCGGACGGCCGCAGGGCTCGATTGGGCCCGGCCGGCCATTCAGCATCCCCGGAACCGCGGCTGCCGGTGGAGCCGCGCTTCCCAGTGGAGCCGGACGCGCTTCCCCCGCCGCCTGACGAGGCCCCGCCGGAAGCTTTCGATGGGCCGCGCATCGAGCCCATGGAGCCGTCTCCCTTCGAGCCCGAGCCCGTCGCGCTGGCCGAGCGGCAGGCCGCCACTGACGCCCTCGCTCAACGCATCCTGAACCGCCTCAACCCGGAGCAGCAGCGGGCCGTTCGAACGACAGACGGGCCCGTGCTCATCCTGGCCGGCGCCGGCAGCGGCAAGACGCGCGTGCTGGCTCACCGCGTCGCGTACCTCGTCGGCGTCAAGGGCGTCCGGCCGTGGCAGATCCTGGCCGTCACCTTCACAAACAAGGCCGCAGCGGAGCTGCGCGCCCGCATCGTCGGCCTGGTGGGAGAGGAAGCCGGCCGAGAGGTTGCGATGGGCACCTTTCACGCGCTCTGTGCCCGAGTCCTGCGTCGCGATGGAGCGGCCATCGGCGTGGACCCGCACTTCGTCGTCTACGACGCGGACGACCAGCAGGCTCTGATGAAGCAGATCCTGCGCGAGGAAGACCTGCCAATCACGGGCGAGCACAAGCCGAGCGCGATCCTGGGCGCCATCTCTCGTGCCAAGAACGAGATGATCGACGCCGAGTTCCTGGCGCAGAACGCGCACACGCATCGGGAGCGCGAGATCGCCCGGCTCTTCCGGCGCTATCAGGCCCGCCTGGGTTCTGCCGCCGCGCTCGACTTCGACGACCTGCTGCTCGAGGCGGTGCGGCTCTTCCGCGAGGCGCCCGCCGTCCTCGAGCGATACCAGGGCCGCTGGCGCTACCTTCACGTCGACGAGTACCAGGACACCAACCGGCCGCAGTATCTGTGGGTCAAGGCCCTGGGCGCGGCGCACGGGAACGTCTGCGTCGTTGGCGACGACGACCAGTCGATCTACTCCTGGCGCGGCGCCGATATCCGCAACATCCTGGACTTCGAGCGCGATTACCCCAGCGCCACGGTCGTGAAGCTGGAGCAGAACTACCGCTCCACGCAGCTGATCCTGGACGCTGCCCATGCGGTCGTCACCAACAACGCCTCGCGCAAAGACAAGAAGCTCTGGACGGAGAACTCCGGCGGGCGACCGATCGCTCGCTTCGAGGCCTACAACGAGGAGGAGGAAGCGGAGTGGATCGCCCGCCAGATCGAGGAGCTGACGGGCGGGCGCGGCACCATCCTGACCCGCCGCGCCGACGAGGACGTGGAGCACTGGGAGCGCCGCGACATCGCGGTCATGTACCGGACGAACGCCCAGAGCCGGGCCATCGAAGAGGCGTGCCTGCGCTACAGCATCCGCTACCAGCTGGTAGGCGGGACGCGGTTCTACCAGCGCCGTGAGGTCAAGGACGCCCTGGCGTACCTGCGAATCCTGCGCAACGACGCCGACCAGGTGAGCTTCGAGCGGGTGCTCAACGTCCCCGCGCGCGGGATCGGCGAGAAGAGCCTGGAGGAGCTCAGGGTCGCGGCGGCGGCGACCGCGCCGGAAGGGCAAGGCGCTGCCACTTACTGGGGCGCGGTCCAGGCAGGTGCGGACGGCCGCATAGAAGCCCTGGGATCTCGGGCGCGGAGCGCGCTGGCCGGGTTTGCGGCGCTCGTGGCCCGGCTGCGGACCCGCGTCGGCGTCCTGCCCCTGCCGGAGCTGCTCGACGCGGTCCTGGAGGAGTCGGGCTATCGAGCGATGCTCGCCGATGGCTCCGAGGAAGGCGAGGAGCGCTGGGCCAACCTGCTCGAGCTGCGATCGGTGACGACTCGCTACGACGACCTCACGCCGGATGACGCCCTGGATAGATTCCTGGAGGAGACGGCCCTGGTCGCGGACCAGGATTCGTACGAGGCCGGCGCGGACGCGGTCACCCTGATAACCCTCCACGCGGCCAAGGGGCTCGAGTTCCCCGTCGTCTTCATCGCCGGCCTGGAGGAGGGCGTCTTCCCGCACAGTCGCTCGCTCGACGACGAGAAGCAGCTCGAGGAGGAACGGCGCCTGGCCTACGTCGGCATCACCCGGGCCAAGCGGCGCTTGTTCCTGTCGCACGCCGCTCGCCGGGCGACCTGGGGCCAGGGCGGCCTGTCGGTGCCGAGCCGTTTCCTCTTCGAGATCCCGGCGGCCCTGATGAGTGGGCCGCGACTGGAGCGGGCCGACGAATTCGACGACGACTTCGGGAGCGTGGATCCGGACCTGGTCTTCGGACGGCGTCTGGGCAGTCGGTTCGGCACGCCGATCCGCTCCGGGGGCGGCGCCTGGCGGTCGGGGAGCGGCCAGCCCGGCGCGCCCAGGGCAGGCGAGGAGTTCCGTCCCTCGCGCGACCTCGGGGCCCGCCGCGAGGCCTACGGCTCCGGCGCGCGCTCCGGCAGCCTGGACGTGTCGCGCGGCCGCGCCGGCCGGGGCCCGGGCTCCGGGTCGCCCGATGACGCCGCCTCCGAAACTGCGGCGCCATCTCGACCGGCTCCCGCTCCTCGTCCCCGGATTCCAGGGGAGCGGCAGTTCCGCGACGGCGACCGCGTCCGCCATCCGCGGCTCGGCGACGGCATCGTGGTGACTTCCAAACTGACCCGCAACGACGAGGAGGTCACCGTCGCCTTCGCCAACGGTGGCGGCGTGAAAACCCTACTGGCCAGCATCGCCAACCTGGAGTGGCTCGGTTGAGATCCACGTCGCGGTCCGGAAATGCCAACCTCGAACCCGGTGGCCGGTTACGATTGCACGGCCATCGGCCGGACCGACCGAGCCGGCCTCCAATCGATCGCTCGCCAGGCAGGGACTATCGCCAAGATGACAAGGTCGAACGTATCGCGAACCAGCCGTGCCAAGGTCGGCGGCAAGGCCCCCCTCGAGCCGTGCGTCTGCTGCGGCATCGCCCCGGATCCCCGCGGCCGCCCCTTCTCGATCACCTTCGAGCAGCCCGACGTGATCGAGCAGATCGAACCCGAGCTGCTCGACACCTGGGGCGGCGATCCGTTCCTGGCGATCAAGAACCTGGGCTTCTTCCTGCGGGTCATTCTCCCGGTCAAGCTGAGCGACGGCTTCGCGATCGACTTCGGGACGTGGCTCGAGATCGACAACGAGGACTTCCGGACGGCCTGGCAAACGTGGAACTTCCCCGAGTACAAGAACCTCGAGATAGAGGGCTACGTGGCGAACGAGATAGAGCCCTTCGGGAAGTTCCCGCACGCGCTGGTCAAGGCCACGGTTCGAGAGCTCGAACAGGTCCCCTACCTGACGAGCAGTGACAACGAGGTCTTCACGAAGCTGCTGAGCGAGACCTGGCCGCACGCAGAGGTGCTGCCTCATTACGCCGATCTGCTGAAGTCGGAGCCGCCGCTTCCAGGTTGATCTGCCTGGCCGCGGTTGCTCGGCCGGACCTGGGCCCGGCTCTGGCCGGCTCCGCGGGCCGGGGCTCGGTCAGATGTCGCCCCCGGTGTGACCGCCAGCTCGCCCGATTTCTACCGCCAGCTCGCCCCCCAGTTCGGCCCCGGGTCGGCTCACCCGGCGCCGGAGTCATTCTCCCGGCGAACCTGCTCGAGAAGCTTCTTGAGCCGGTCGATGGTGTCCCGGTCGTCCTCGATCATGAGCAGCAACCGCAGGCCGGCCTCGATCAGCGCGAGGTCCTCTGCCGTCAGCTCCAGGCTGACCGGCGTCTCGATCGTCTGCTTCATCGCGATTTCCTCCGTTTGTCCGGCAGACGCCGCGACCCCAGCCTAGCCCTTTGCCGGCGCATGGCAAGTGGTCCGCTGGCCCCGTCCCCGGTGCGGCGATACGATCGACCCATGCCAACGGCCACGCTGCGGTTCTACGGCTCGCTGAACGACTTTTTGCCGGCCAGGCGGCGCGACACGCCGATTCAGTACCGCTTCGAGGATGGACCCGCGATCAAGGATGCGATCGAAGCCCTGAGGGTGCCGCATCCCGAGGTCGACGCCATCCTCGTCGACGATCGGCCGGTCGACTTCGGCTACCGGCTCCGGCCGGGCGATCGAATCGAGGTCTTCGGGCTCGATCGGGCCGCCCCACCGGCGACCCAACGGGCGGCCCAACCGGCGGCAGGATCGGCCGCAGGACCGGCGGCCGGACCGGCTGGCGAACCTGATCCTCGGGCCGCCCGCGGCCTGATTCCCGCCAGCCCCGGCCCGCCGCGCTTCGTCCTCGACGGCCATCTCGGGCGGCTGGCCCGCTACCTGCGCATGCTCGGCTTCGACGCGCTGTATGACAACCGGGCCATCGATGACGAGCTGGCCCGTCTCTCGGCCGGCGAAGCCCGGATCTTGCTCACTCGCGACCGCGGCCTGCTGAAGCGGTCGATCGTCCGCCTTGGGTACGTGGTCCGTGACGACGACCCGCGCCGCCAGCTCGACGAGGTGGTTGGAAGGTACGGGCTCGCGCCGCTGGCCGCGCCGTTCAGCCGCTGCGTCCGCTGCAACGGGCTGCTGGAGCAGGTCGATCGGTCGGCGGTGGCCGAGCGGCTGGCGGGCGAGCCGCGGACCCTGCGGTTCTTCGAGTCCTTCGGTCGGTGCGTCGAGTGCGGCGCCATCTACTGGCAGGGTTCCCACTTCGAGCGCATGAGCCGTCTCGTGCGCCAGGTCGTGCGCGACGAGCAGGCCATCGTGGACAATCGACCCGAAGCGGACTCGTGGACGGAGGGAAAGCGGTGACCGAGTCGATCGAGCCGGCAGTCGGCCTGCCGGTGGCGGCGGAAGAGGTCGAGGCCGCCCGGGCTCTCGGCGAGGGTGCGGCGCGCCGCCGGCGCGACGAGCTGGTGCCGACGATCCGCCGGGCCAACGAGCTCTATTACGTGGCCGACGCGCCCGACATGAGCGACGCCGAATACGACCGCCTGATGCGCGAGCTGGTCGCCATCGAGACCGCCTTCCCGGCGCTGGTCGCGCCCGACTCGCCGACGCAGCGCGTGGGTGCCGCCCCGGCCGGAGCCTTCGGGGAGGTTGTGCACCGGCGGCCGATGCTGTCGCTGGGCAACGTCTTCGACGAGGACGAGCTGCGGGCCTTCGACCAGCGCGTCCGCCGCGGCCTGAGCCTGCCGCCGGCCCCTGGTTCCGCGCCGGAGCTGCGTTACGTTGCCGAGCTCAAGATCGACGGCCTGGCCATCTCGCTCAGATACGAGCGCGGTCGCTTCGTCCAGGGCGCGACCCGCGGCGACGGCACGACCGGCGAAGACGTCACCGCGAACCTGCGGACCATCTCCGTCCTGCCGGAGCGGCTCCGCGAGCCCGCGACCGCGGAGATCCGGGGCGAGGTCTACATGCCGAAGGCGGAGTTCGCCCGCATCAATGCCGAGCGCGAGGAGGCGGGGCTGCCGACATACGCGAATCCACGGAACAGCGGGGCGGGCTCTCTACGCCAGCAGGATCCGAGCGTGACCGCCGAGCGGCGGCTCTCGTCATGGACGTACCAGCTGCTCGAGGATGGCCCGGACGGCCGTCCAACCGTCGCTAGCCAGTCCGAGGCCCTGGCCCGGCTGGCGGCCCTGGGCCTGCCGGTAAACCCCGATCGGGCCGAAGGCCTCGACATCGACGGCGTGATCGGCTTCCTGGAGGACTGGCGCGACAAGCGCCACTCGCTGCCGTACGAGACCGACGGTGTCGTCGTCAAGGTGGATCGCTTCGACCAGCAGGAGCGGCTCGGGATGGTGGCGCGAGCCCCACGCTGGGCGATCGCCTACAAGTTTCCACCGGAGCAGGTCGAGACCGTCCTGGAGGACATCGTGCCGTACGTCGGCCGGACGGGAACGCTGACGCCCGTCGCGCACATGCGGCCCGCCAAAGTGGCCGGCTCGACGGTTGCCCGGGCCACTCTCCACAACCTCGATGAGGTCAGGCGCAAGGACGTGCGGATAGGCGACTGGATCGTGCTCCAGAAGGCCGGCGACGTGATCCCGGAGGTCGTACGGTCGCTGCCGGAGCGGCGGACGGGGGCGGAGCGCGAGTTCGAGATGCCGGCCGTCTGTCCCGTCTGCGGCACGCCGGTGGTCCGCGACGAGGGCGCCGTGCGCCACTACTGCCCCAACCCGAAGTGCCCGGCCCGGCTGGCCCAGGAGTTCGCTCATTTCGCTGGCCGCGGCGGCATGGACATAGAGGGCGCCGGTTGGGCGGTCCTGGAGCAGCTGCTGGCGCGCGGCCTGGTCAAGACGCGCGGCGACTTCTACCGGCTGACGGTCGACGACCTGGTGAGCCTGGACCGGTTTGCCCGCAAGAGCGCCGAGAACCTGAAGGCTTCGATCGAAAGGTCGCGCCGGCGGCCGCTGGCGCGGGTGCTGAACTCGCTCGGCATTCCCCAGGTGGGCGAGCAGACCGCCATCGACCTTGCTGGCTGGATCGCCGAGCGCTGGCCGGCGGAGGGCATGGGTCCCGCCGAATGGACGGCTCTCGTGGCCCGGTCGCTGCCCTCGGTCAGCGCAGAGGAGTTCCAGGAGGTGCCGGGCATCGGGGCCGTGGTGGCCGCGAGCATCGCCGGCTACTTCGGGGCGCCCGAGACGGCGGCCGTGCTGGCGGACCTCGTTGCCGCTGGCGTGGTGGCCGAGCCGCCCGCCAGACGAGTGGCTCCGGGGAGTGGCGTCGCCGCGGGGCCGCTCGCCGGCAAGACCGTGGTCGTCACCGGGACGCTCTCCAGCTTCGACCGCGCTGCGGCGGAGGAGGCGATCCGCGCCGCGGGCGGGCGCGCTTCCGGCTCCGTCTCCAGGAGCACGTCGTACGTGGTGGCGGGCGAGAACGCCGGCTCCAAGCTCGCGAAGGCCGCGGAGCTGGGCGTGCCGGTGCTGGACGAGGAGGGCTTCCGGCGTTTGCTGGCGGGTGAGGAGTAGGGGCGGCCGCGGCTGGCACGGCTCGCGAAGCCGGCACGGCCCGCACGGTCCGCGACGCCGGCACGGCCCGCGAATTGCTCGTCTCCACCCCGGGTGGCGTTACGTGAGCTCAGGGCCTCTTTGCGGGCGGAGCGAGGCCGTTCGTCGGCAGGTTCGGGCCTCCTCCGGGCTGCGGATAGCCGCTGGCGGCTGACGGCAGGCGCCGGAACCAGCTCCGGGCGCGACGGCTTTCACCTTGTGCCACCCCGGGTGGAGTCGAGTGAAAACCCCGGGCGCGACGGGCCTCGGGAGCGGATCCGCGCCGCCGCGCCGGCTCATCCGATCGCGCGCCGGCTCATCCCATGGCGGAGTTGATCAGGCCCCAGATCCACTTCGGGCGCCACGGAACGTCCGGGCCCTCGAGCATCCGCGGCGCGAGCCAGGTCGGGCGCCAGCCGCGAGCCTCCAGCTCGTGCCAGGCGGCGGCGTGCTCGTCCGGAATCCCGGCTCGGACCTGGCTGCCGCCCGGAGCGACGTGGCGCAGCATGTCGACCAGGCACAGCCCGTCCTCGAACTGCGGCGCCACGATCGCCGCGTGCGCGCGGTCCGACGGGATCAGGAAGCCGCGCAAGCCGGACGCATCGTCGAGGACCCATCCGTCCGACTTCGACAGCTCGGCCAGCACGGCTCGCCGGTCTTCCGCCGTGGCGAGCCTGTCCAGCTCGAACACACGTGGCAGGTCATCGGGCTCCATCGGCCGCAGGCGCGCTCCGGGCGGCGGGTCGGGCGCCCGACCGAGGTGATCGCCTTCCATCTGGTGGTAGTGGGTGGCCAGCCGAAAGCCCATTCGCTCGTACAGTGGCCGGCCCGCCGCCGTGGCTACGAGCGAGAGAGTCGCGCAGCCGGCACTCCGAAGCCTCCGCGCCAGCTCCTCCGTCATCGCCCGTCCATAGCCGCGGCCTCGGAACGCCTCTTCCACCACCACCGCCCCGAGCCAGCCGACCCTGCCGGCGGCGGTCGCCACGCCGGTCGCGACGACTCGCCCCTCGACCACGCCGACCAGCGGCTGACACGTCTGCGTTCGAAGGGCCAGGCCGAAGAACGCCCGCCGATCGCGCCAGCCCTGGGCGAGCGCCAGTTCGACGGCGGCGTCGACGTCGGCGCCTCTCATGTCACGGATCCCGAATGCGGTCATCGTCCTCCCTCCGGTCGTGCGCCCGGGAGAGCAGAACTGTACGCCGTGCGGCCCGTCCGTGGGAGCAGCCGTCGGGCGACCGACAGGACGCGGGCACGTCAGGCCGGCGCACACCCAGAACGCCGTCCACCGGTCCGCCTGCCACTCGGCGGGTCCCCGTCCGGTATCATCCCGCGCATGGCGAAGCTCTCCCGTGCCGACGTCGAGCACGTAGCCCATCTCGCGCGCCTCGGTCTGACCGAGGAGGAGATGGCGCGCCTGGAAGGGCAGCTCAATCACATCCTGGACCAGTACGCGATCCTCACAACGCTCGACACGGAGAAGATCCCACCCACGGCCCAGACAATCGAACTGGCGAACATCCTGCGCGACGACGCCGTCACGCCGTCGCTGTCCACCGACGACGCCCTGGCCAACGCGCCTGAACGCAGCGGCAACCACTTCGTCGTGCCGGCGATCCTGGGCGGCGAGGGAGGCGCGTAGCTAGTGGCCGATCTCACGCGCCTCTACGCCCACGAGATGTCGCGCCTGCTGCGCGGCGGCGAGGTCAGCTCGCGCGAGCTGACCGAAGCCCACCTGGCGGCTGCCGAGCGGCAGAACCGCGCCCTGAACGCCTGGCTGGCGATCTACCGCGACGATGCCCTGGCCCAGGCAGACGCCGCCGACGCCCGCATTGCCAAAGCCCGACGCGCGGGCGCCGCCGCCCTCGCCGCCCTTCACCCGCTCTGCGGCGTGCCCGTGGGGCTCAAGGACCTCGTCTCCGTGAAGGGTGGCCAGGCCACTGCGGGCTCGAAGATCCTGGCCGGCTACATCGCCCCCTTCGATTCGACCGTCACGGCCCGCCTGCGCGATGCCGGCGCGGCGATCCTGGGCAAGACCAACATGGACGAGTTCGCCATGGGCTCGTCCACGGAGCACTCCGCCTACGGCCCCACGGCCAACCCATGGGACCTGACCCGCGTTCCGGGCGGCAGCTCGGGCGGCTCGGCGGCTGTTGTTGCCGCCTACCACGCCCCCGTCTCGATCGGCACGGATACCGGCGGCAGCATCCGCCAGCCCGCCTCGATGTGCGGCATCGTCGGCCTCAAGCCGACCTACGGCCGCGTCAGCCGCTACGGCATCGTCGCCTTCGCCAGCTCGTTGGACCAGATCGGGCCGTTCGCCCGCGACGCCCGCGACGCCGCCCTGCTGCTGCATGCCGTCTCCGGCCGCGACGAGCGCGACGCCACCAGCGCGCCGATTCCCGTCCCCCCGGAGCTGCTCAGCCTCCCCGAGAGCGACGACGAAGCCGCCGGCTACCTGAAGGGCCGCCGTATCGCCCTCCCCCGGGAGTATTTCGTCGAGGGCATGGAGGCCGGAGTCGCGGCCCGGGTCCGCGAGGCGGTCGCGGCCATCGAGGCCGCCGGCGCGGCCGTCGAGGAGGTCTCGCTGCCGCACACGCACTACGGCCTGGCCACCTACTACATCATCGCCCCGGCCGAGTGCAGCTCCAACCTGGCTCGCTACGACGGCGTGAAGTACGGCTTCGCGGATCGGAGCTCGGGCGAGTTCATAGCCGACTACCTCCGTACGAGAGGCGCCGGCTTCGGGCCCGAGGTGAAGCGCCGGATCATGCTCGGCACCTACGCCCTCTCGGCCGGCTACTACGACGCGTACTACCTGAAGGCGCAGAAGGTGCGGACCCTCATCAAGGCGGACTTCGACGCGATCTGGGCGGCCGGCTTCGACGCGATCTGCGCGCCGACGAGCCCGACCGTCGCGTTCCCGTTCGGCGCCAGGCTTGAAGACCCCGTGGCGATGTACCTCTTGGATGCCTGCACCCTCCCGGTCAACATGGCCGGTCTGCCCGGTGTGTCGATCCCGGCCGGCCTCTCGGAGGGTCTCCCGGTGGGCCTGCAGATCATCGGCGCGCCATGGAGTGAGCTGGCCATGCTTCGCCTGGCCCGTGCTTACGAGGCGATCACGGCCAGAGCAACCTGGCGGGCCCTGGAGCCCGCCGAGCTGCAGCTCACCGACGATCCGACCACGCCCAGCCCGGTCGAGCGGAGACGGCGCAACGCAGGCGCTCCCGCCACGGGTTCGGGCGGCCAGTCCTGAGGACGCATCGATGACCACACCGACCCCCCGCCCCAGCACTCGTCTCGCCACCGATCCATCGATCCCGAACTCCGAGTCGGAGCCGACTCGCCCACCGCTCTCCACGCGCGTCCTGGCACGCCGCGTCGACGAGGTCCCGCGCTCGGGGATCCGGCGCTTCTTCGACATCCTGGCTACGATGACCGACGTCATCAGCCTGGGCGTGGGCGAGCCCGACTTCGACACGCCCCGGCAGGTGATCGAGGCCGGCCAGCACAGCCTCTCGGCGTGCAGGACCCACTACACCAGCAACTACGGCACGATCGAGCTGCGTCGCGCCCTGGCTCACCACCTGGAGCGCCAGTACGGCGTCCGCTACGACCCGAGCGAGGAGATCCTGATCACCGTCGGCGCCTCCGAGGCGCTCGACGTGGCCGTTCGGGCGACCCTCGATCCGGGCGACGAAGTCGTCATGCACGAGCCCTCGTACGTCTCCTACCGTCCGGCGGTCATCTTCGCCGGCGGCGTCCCGGTGGGCGTGCCCACGACCATCGACGAGGATTTCGCCCTCGATCCGGCCAAAGTGGAGGCGGCCATCACGCCGCGGACCAAGGCCATTCTCATCAACTACCCCTGCAATCCCACCGGCGCCGTCCTGCCGCATGAAGTCCAGGACGAGATCGCCCGCATCGCCGTACGCCACGACCTGCTCGTCTACAGCGACGAGATCTACGACCGGCTGGTCTACGGCGGCTACCAGATGCGGACGATGAGCGCGCTGCCGGGGATGCGCCGTCGAACCGTCCTGATGGGCGGCTTTTCCAAGACCTACGCAATGACCGGCTGGCGGATCGGCTACATATGCGCCCCATCGGAGATCCTGGAAGGGATCCTCAAGGTCCACCAGTACGTCATCATGTCCGCCCCGACGGTGGCCCAGGACGCGGCCCTGGAGGCCCTCAAGACCGGCGAGCCGGACGTCGCCCGAATGGTCGGCCAGTACGACCGGCGGCGGCGGATGCTGGTCGACGGCTTCAACGCCATCGGCCTGCGCTGCTTCGAGCCGCTCGGCGCCTTCTACGCCTTCCCGCAGATCTCCTCCACGGGTCTCACGAGCGACGCCTTCGCCGAGGAGCTGCTGCGGGAAGAATCAGTCGCCGTGGTTCCCGGCACCGCCTTCGGCGAGGCTGGCGAGGGCCACGTCCGCTGCTGCTACGCCACCAGCGAGGCGGAGTTGCGCGAGGCGCTCGTGCGCATCGAGCGCTTCGTCAAGCACCGAAGGGGCGAGGCGTGACGGCCGCGCCGGCAGCCGGCGGCAGGAGCGCGGCGCTGGAGCGCTACGAGGCCGTCATCGGCATCGAGATCCACTGCCAGCTGAAAACCGTCAGCAAGATGTTCTGCGGCTGCTCCACCGAGATCGATGGGGCAGCCCCGAACAGCCTCTGCTGCCCGGTCTGCCTGGGCCTGCCCGGCGTGCTGCCGACGATCAACAAGACGGCCGTGGAATACGTGATCGAGACCGGCTTCGCGATCGAGGCCACGGTCGCGCCCACGACGCGTTGGGATCGCAAGAACTACTTCTACCCGGACCTGCCCAAGGGCTACCAGATCAGCCAGTACCAGCTGCCTCTGGCGGCCAACGGCCGGGTCACCTTCGACACGAGCGAAGGGCCGTTCACGGTCCGGGTCCGCCGGGCTCACCTCGAGGAGGACACCGGCCGCCTCATCCATGACGAGCTGGGCGGGCGGCGGGTCAGCCTCATCGACTTCAACCGGTCGGGCATGCCGCTCATGGAGATCGTGACCGAGCCGGACATCCGGACGGCCGAGCAGGCCCGTCGCTATGCGGAGGAGCTGCGGCTGCTGATGCGCACGATCGGCGCCTCGGACGCGGAGATGGAGAACGGCCAGATGCGGGTCGAGGCCAACGTCTCGATCCGGCCACGCGGGCAGGAGGCGTTCGGGACCCGAATCGAAGTCAAGAACATGAACTCGATGCGGGCCGTGGAGCGGGCGATCGCATACGAGATCGAGCGCCAGGCCGTCGCGATCGACGTCGGCGAGACCATCCACCTGGAGACTCGCGGCTGGGACGAGGCGCGCCAGTCGACGTACCACATGCGACCCAAGGAAGAGGAGAACGACTACCGCTACTTCCCGGAGCCCGATCTGCCGCCACTGCTCACCTCGCCCGAATGGCTGGCCGAGATCAAGGCCCGCCTGCCGGAGCTGCCGGCGGCGCGGCGGCGGCGCTACCAGGAGGTCTTCGGCCTTTCCGCGTACGACACCGACGTGCTCGTGAACGACGCGGGGGCCACGGCCCTGTTCGAGGGGGCGCTGGCGGCCGGAGCGGGCGTGCCGGCCAAGCTGCTGGCCAACTGGGTCACGGGCGAGTACATGCGGCTGGCCAAGGGTGGGGAGGGGAGTGGCGGCCCGGGCGGTCGCGGCCCGAGCGGTGGTGGCCCGGGCGGCCGGGTGGATCCGGCCGAGCTGGCGGCCCTCGTCAAGCTCGTCGCCGACGACGCCATCTCGGGCACCAACGCCAAGGAAGTGTTGGCCGAGCATTTCGCCTCGGGCGCGCGCGTGGCTTCGATCGTGGAGGCGCGCGGCTTCCGCCAGATCTCGGATGCCGGGGCCCTGGGGGCAGCGATCGACCAGGTGCTGGCCGCCAACCCGGCGGCGGTGGCGGACTATCGAGCCGGCAAGGCCGCGGCCGCGGGCTTCCTCGTGGGCCAGGTCATGAAGGCGACGCGCGGCCAGGCGAACGCCGGGCTGGTCCAGACCGCCCTGCGCGAGCGGCTGGACAGGGTCGAGTAGGCAGCAAGAGGGCGCGTATGGGCCTGGTCAACCTGATCTGCTGGGGTCTCGGGGTAATCCTGATCGCCGCCGGCTATCTGCGAGCGCGCGGTCCGTGGTCGCGATACCAGGCGCTCAAGGCCCAGGAGGCGAACATCTCGCGCTACGAGGGCTGGCGCGGCACGCGCCTGCGCGACGACGGCCCGAGCGCCGCCACGCTGATGGCCCGGGAGCTCCTGCGCCAGGCCCAGATCGGCGGCCTCGTGGCAATCGCGGGCTTCGTCCTGGTCTTCGTGGGATTCGCGGTCCGGTAGGGGCGCGGCGGGGGCAGCGCAGCGCGCCGCGGGGCGGCCCTCGCGGCCTAGGGCCAGCTGTCTCGCGTCCGGAGGCCTGGAATCCTTGCCTCCGAATGTGCGATGCTTGGTCCTGAACGAGGCTCAAGCCGACTTCCAAGCCGGTGCCTCGGCATAGACACCAGCGGCGGCATGAGTGGCGGACCGCGCGGCACCCGAGCAGATGGTCAAGGGGGCCGTCTCCGCCCTGTCCTGACCCATCGTTCTCGTCCGGCTTCTCGGGGCGGGGCTCACGTTCGTCGAATTCGTTGGTGAGGTCCGAGCCGCTCACCGACGTCGTTGGAATAGGGATCGATGAGAGTCTGTCAAGCCCAACTGCACAGGCCTCCGCCGGCCGGTACACGAGCCGGAGCTCCGGCGCCGATGCGGATGGCCGCCACGCAATGGGCATGGCGATGACCAAGCGCGCGTCTGCCTTCGATGCGCAAGACCGCAGGTTTGCCGGTTTCGCTGCCGCATGCGCGGCCGCCACAGTCGTCCTGTGTCTTCTCGACACCGTTGCCGCCCCGCCTGGGCGGCGCCCGGGTCAGATTGTCGTCACCGCGCTGCTCGCAGGGACCGTCCTGGTTGCCGGGGCGATGCTCATCGTGCTCGGCGTGGCGGTGGGTGCGTTCTTGCCGGATAGCCTCGATGCCGCGGTGGTCTTGCCGCTCGCGGGCGCCGTGCTGGCGCTATCGGCCGGCCGCGGGCGACCGCTTCTGATCTTGTTGGTGCTCGCGTTTGGAGCGAGCATGGTCGAAGAGACGGTCGGATTCGTCGGCCCAGGCAATCCGATTTCGGCCACTGGCACCGATAAGTTGCTGTCGCTGCTCGAGTCGGGAGTCATGCTGGCGTTCACCTACGGCCTGCTGTGGTGGGTGGGAGACCGCTGGTGGAGGGCGGACGAACAGGCCGGGCGGGTACTCGCAAGCCAGCGTCGGCTGCTCGAAGTCAACGAACGCCTGCTCTCGTCGCTCGATCCGCACGGCGTGTTCGAGCTGATCGCCGACTCGCTCAAGTCCGTCGTGGCCTACGACAACCTGACGATCTATCGCGTCGACAGGGCCGCCGGCATGCTGAGCCCCGTCCTGGCGCGCGATCGCTTCGCCAAGCTCATCATCGACTCCACGTTTCCGATGACCACCGGGCTCACGGGCTGGGTGGTTGCCCACGGCACGGCGGAGTGCGTGAACGATACGCTCCACGATCCGCGCGTCGCCACCATCCCGGGAACCCCGAGCGAACCCGAGGCGCTCATCGTCGTGCCGCTCCTGGTCGGCGGCGAGGTGGCCGGGACCCTCAACGTAGGCCGCATGGGCGAAGAGGAGGCCCACTTCAGTGCCGGGGAGTTCGAGCTCGCGCGCCTGTTCGCCGGCCAGGCGTCGATCGCCCTGCGCAACGCCGAGACGTTTCGCGCCGTCGCCACCCGCGCCGACACCGACCGCCTCACGGGGCTGCGAAACCGCGGCGCGTTCGATGACCGGCTGGCAGCGCTGGTTGGCGACCCGAGCGTCCAACCGCTGGTCCTGGTGATGCTCGACCTCGACGGCTTCAAGCGCTACAACGACGAACACGGGCACCCGGCCGGCGACGCGCTCCTGCAGGCCGCTGCGCGGGCCATCACAACGTCCGTCCGCGACGGCGATCTGTGCTTCCGTTACGGCGGCGACGAGTTCGCCCTGCTGCTCCCGGGAACTGATGAGGAGAGCGCCCGGCAGATCGCCGAGCGGGTCCGCCTGGCCATCGCCGCGGTCGGCGAGAGCGGCGCTTCGGGGGTCACCGCCAGCGTCGGCCTGGCCAGCTCGCCGCGCGATGCCGACGGGGCCGACACCCTGGTCGCAAGAACCGACTCGGCGTTGTATCGGGCGAAGGACTCCGGCGGCAACCGAGTCGAAAGGTGGCGGGGAGGCCCCTGAGGGCTTGCCTCCAGGGGCGTGCCCCAGGGCGAGGCCCTCCCGTTCGGGCCGGATCGGCCCGGAGCGGCCGAACGGGTACCGCGCCGGGGTGGCCCTAAGAGGCCCCCTTCGATAGACACGTGGGGTGAGATGCGCATCGGCCCGTTGCTGGCACAATCCTTGGCGTTCGTCTGCTGCGGTGGTGGTTGCTGGAATACGGACGAACTCTGGGCTCGGAACACTCCAGGCAGCACGTGCGACGCCGTCCTCTGGGACGGCGTCGCACGTTGTGTCAGGGACGCGGCATACGGCGTAGCTCGATGGCCGTGCAGCGGTCCATGACGACCGCCAGGCCGCCCTCCGCGGCGATGCGGGCGCTCTCCCAGTTGATCACGCCCAGCTGGAGCCACAGGGCCCCGGCGCCGATCGCGACGGCTTCGCGCGCGATCTCCTCGGTCAGCTCCGGGCGGCGGAAGACGTCCACGATGTCGATCCGGCCCCGGGCGGCAGCTTCGGCCAGCGTCGCCACGGCGGTTATGCCCTGGACCTCAGTCTCGTTGGGGTTCACGGGAATGCACTCGTAGCCGGCGGCAACCAGCGTCTGGAAGACGCCGAACGAGGGTCGGGCCGGATTCGAGGACGCTCCCACGACCGCGATACGGCGGGAGCTGCCGAGAAGCTCGGCGATGCCCGCGTCGTCGAGAAGAGGGACGCCCCGGGTGCTCATGCGAGCTCCTCGCGTCAGGGCTTCTGCGACGCCACGGGCGATGCCGTGAGCGTTGGGGCGGGGGTCGGAGTGGGACGTGGCGGGCCGCTTCGCATGGCTGCCACCACACCGGCGAGCCGGTCCTGCAGGTCGGGGGTCACAGCTTCGTGAAAATCGCTCAGGCCGATGCCGCCGTTGGCCACGTCGAACACGGTCACCGCCGAGATCGGCTCCTTGGCCGCGTAGGCCAGGATCGCGTCATGGGTCGCCACGTCGTAGCGCTCCAGCACGCTGACGACGAGGCACGGGTCGACGTCGGGCAGGACGAGGCTGGCATCAGTGTCGAGCGCGACGACGCTGGCATTTCGAGCGCAGGCCTCGCGCATGACGCCGGCTCCGGTGAGGTCGGACATCGCCAGGATGACGTCCGCCTTGGCCTTGACGAGCCCGTCGGTCGCTGCCCGGCCCTTCTGGGGGTTGTCCGTCCGCGTCGCGTAGGCCACGGTGACCTTGACTTTCGGGTTGGCGTCCATGGCGCCGCTGCGGAAGCCGTTGGCGTAGTTGGCCGTGCGAACGTCCGTCTTGGTGAAGCCGACCATTCCGATCCTGTCGGACGCGGTAACCGACGCGGCCACGAAACCGGCAAGGTATCCGGCCTCGGTCTCGTCGAAGACGAGCCCGTGGACGTTCGCTGGCGCCCCGTCGGCGATCGTCTGGTCCAGCTCGAAGAACTGGGTGGCGGGGTGGTTGTCGGCGTTGTCCAGGACGGCCTGGACGGCATCCGGGCCTACTGTCATGACGATGGTCGAGCCGTTGTCGGCGGCCTGATTCACCGCGGCGGTCACGCCGGCCATCGACACGGGGATCACGCGCTCGGGCCTGACCCCGAGCAGGCTGGCCGCGTCCTGGACGCCCCGCCAGGCGAGCTCGCTGGGCGTGCCGTCCCCGGACTCGCCGATGGCCGAGATCAGGACGATCGATTTGACAGGGTTCGTCGGCGCGGCGGTGGGCGCGTTGGTGGTCTGGGTTGACGCGCCGGGGCTGAGGTTCGGCGTCGCCGGCCCCGTGCCGGAGGGTCCGGTGGTCGTCGGCGCGGGCGGATTGGAGAAGATCCCGCAGCCGGCGACGATGGCCGCAGCGGCGACGAGGCCACACGCGGCGACGAACCAGGGCAACCGGGAATTGCGGCTCAAACGGGGACTCCTTGCGTTTCGTGAGCCGATTGTACGTAGGCAGGGCTTCCGGGGTTGCGCTCGGTCGGTCTCCTGACCGGCCCGGGGGGGGAAGCCAGCCGCTTCGGCCGTCGACCGATCCGTTCGGGCCGATCGGTTCGGGCCGATCGGTCCCGCCCGATCCCAGCCCCGACGGTTCCGTGCAGGGGATCGGTCGAGTGCCGCGACCGGCCGGGCTTGCCGCGCGGTCTAGCATGGCGACACGGCGGGGACAGTCGAGGAGAACGACATCGAAGCCAGGGATGAGCGCGTCAGGGTTGGCGGCGGCCTGAGCCTGCGGGTGCTGCGCTGGGAGGACGCGGCGCGGCCCGATTGCCCGCCCTTCCTGCTGGTCCACGGCCTGGCGTCCAACGCCCGGCTCTGGGACGGTGTGGCCCCGCGACTGGCTGCCGCCGGACACTCCGTGGCGGCCGTCGATCTGCGCGGCCACGGCCGTTCCGACAAGCCGGACACGGGCTACGACTTTGCCACGATCTCGGAGGATCTGCGGGCGCTCGTCGCCACGCTCGCGCTGGATCGACCGGTCCTCGTGGGCCAATCGTGGGGGGCCGGCCTGGTGCTCGACTTCGCCGTCCGCCATCCCGACCTGGCCCGCGGCATCGTCCTGGTCGACGGTGGCCTGACGGATCTGCGCGACGCGTTTCTCAGCTGGGAGATCTGCTGGCAGCGCCTCGCCCCGCCGCCGCTCGTGGGCCTGCCTCTGAGCGACGTCGAGGGCTACTTCCGCCAGAACCACGCCGACTGGCCGAAAGAAGGGCTGGCGGGGTCGCTGGCCAACTTCGAGATCCGGCCGGACCGCACCATCGCGCCGTGGTTGACGCGCGACCGCCACAAGGCCATCCTCGAGGCGATGTGGGGCCAGCGGACCGCCGAGCTGTGGGCCGCTCTGCGAGTGCCGGCTCTGATCGTCCCGGTCGACGGTGGCGAGGGCGACTGGACCGAGGCGAAGCGGGCGGGCGCCCATGCGGCAAGCGCGGCGCTGCGTGCGTCCGGCGTGCCGGCCCGGGTCCAGTGGTTCGCCGGCGACCACGACATCCACGCCCAGCGTCCGGCCGAGCTTGCGGAGGCGCTGCTGGCGGCCGATCGGGACGGCCTCTTCTCCGGAGCGATCGTGTGAGCATCGAGCTGCCGCGCCTCCTGACGATCATGGGTTCGGGCGAGACGACACCGACCATGGCTCGCGTCCACCGCGCGATCCTGGATCGGCTGGGAGAGCGCCCGGTGCCGGCGGTCCTGCTCGACACGCCGTACGGCTTCCAGGAGAACGCCGACGACATCTCCGAACGTGCGCTCGACTACTTCCGCGACAGCGTCGGCAACCCCTTCACTGTCGCCACCTTCCGCTCCGCCGACGTGGACTCGCTGGTCCGCGAGAGGGCGCTGGCCCGGCTGCGGGAGTCCCGACTCGCGTTCGCCGGTCCCGGCAGCCCTTCCTACGCGTTGCGACAGTGGTCGGGAACGGAGATCCCGCGGCTGCTGGCCGAGAAGCTGGCGCAGGGTGGTGCGGTCACGATGGCGAGTGCCGCCGCGCTGACCCTCGGCCGGTTCACGATTCCCGTCTATGAGGTCTACAAGGTCGGCGAGGCGCCGCGCTGGCTGCAGGGCCTGGACCTGTTGACACCGTTGGGCTTGCCGGTGGCGGTCGTGCCTCACTACGACAACGCGGAGGGCGGCAACCACGACACCCGCTTCTGCTACATGGGCGAGCGGCGGCTGCGGGCGCTGGAGGCGGAGCTGCCCGAGGAGGTATTCATCCTGGGCGTGGATGGGCACACGGCTCTGGTCCTGGACCTGGACGCTGCATGGGCCTCGGTCGTCGGCCTCGGTACGGTCACCGTGCGAAAGGACGGCCGGAGCACGGTCTACCCGGCCGGGTCCGAGATGGCGATCGGCGAGCTCGCCGCGGCCGCTTCCGGCTCGGCCGTCGTCTCCGGGAGCGCCGGCCTGGCGGCCGGTTCTGCCGCCGCCGGTTCTGCCGCCGCCGGCTCTGCCGCTGCCGGCTCGCCTGGCTCCGGGCCCAGCGGCGTCATGTCGGGCGCCTCGTCCTCACGTCCCCTGCGCGAGGAAGTCGCCAACCTCGAACGCATCTTCAATGCCTCGCTCGACGAATGCGATGCTCCCGCCGCGGTTCGAGCCGTCCTCGCACTCGAGGAGACGATCCAGGCCTGGTCGCGCGACACCGATCAGTCGGACGCGCTGGCTCAAGCCAGGTCCGCGCTGCGGGCCGCCATCGTCTGCCTGGGTGAGATGGCGGTCGAAGGCTCGCGCGATCCCGCGGAGCGGATCGCCCCGTTCGTGGACGCGCTGCTCGCGGAGCGGCTGCGCGCCCGTGAAGCCCGCGATTGGGCCGCCGCCGACGCCATTCGCGACCGGCTGTCGGCCGCCGGCATCGAGCTCCACGACACGCCCGACGGGACGTCGTGGGAGATGCGACCCACTACGCCCGTCAGCTGACCCGGCCGCGGCGGCTCGCCTCGGCGGCTGCTCGCGCGGCATCTCGCGGATGTTCGAGTAGCTCGAACGCCAGGCCGCCGGGGTGGGCGATCTTCGGCGAGGCCGCGCCCACGGCAGGCGCTCCTGGGTGTCCTCTTGGCTCAAGAACGTGCCGACTGAGCGCCGGCGTGCGCCCGTGGCGCCTCGACGGATCCGAATCGGGGCTTGGGCGCTCCCGGGCGTGCCCCAAGCGTGCCGGATAGATGAAGCGTGTTCGACTGACTCGAACATGTGCGTGACCGCGATCCGGCAGGCCCCAGACAGGCGCTGGAACGCGGGCGCGGTGCCCGTGAGCACGCGCGCTCTTCCATGGCCTCAACGTTACCTGGAGGCTACATCGTGGCCGGTGCGGCATCGCAGCCGGTGCTGAACCCTGCCGACGCGGTACCCTTAGCTCCCGTGACCGTCGCGTCGAACGATTTCGTCCACCTGCACCTCCACTCCGAGTTCAGCCTGCTCGATGGGCTCGGCCGCATCAACGACCTCGCCGAACAGGGCTCCAAGCTCGGGTTCGACGCCATGGCCATCACCGACCACGGCGCCCTGTACGGGGCCGTGGCCTTCGTACAAGCCACCACCGCCAAGGGCATCAAGCCGATTGTCGGCGTGGAGACGTATGTCGCCCGGCGGAGCATGCGCGACAAGGAGGGCAAGGCCGACAGCCAGCCCTTCCATCTCGTCGTGCTCGCCGAGAACTGGGTCGGCTACCAGAATCTCTGCCGCCTGATTACGGACGCCCATCTCGAGGGCTACTACTACAAACCGCGCATCGATCACGACATCCTGGCCCGCTACTCCGAGGGCCTCATCGGCACGTCCGCCTGCCTGGGCGGCGAGATCGCCAAGGCCCTCGAGGTCGACGACTGGGACCTGGCACGCAAGACCGCCGGCATGTACGGCGACATCTTCGGCAAGGGCCGCTTCTTTCTCGAGCTGCAGGACCACGGCCTGCCCGAGCAGAAGGCCCTCAACCCCAAGCTCCTGCGGCTCGGCTCCGAGGTCGGCCTGGCGCCGGTGGTCACCAACGACCTGCATTACGTCCGGCGCGAGCAGGCCGAGGCCCATGACGTGCTGCTGTGCGTTGGCACGGGCAGCAACCTGGACACGCCGGGTCGCCTGCGCTTCGAGACGAACGAGTTCTACCTCAAGTCGGCGGCTGAGATGGCGGCTCTCTTCCCCGACAACCTGGACGCCATCCGCCGGACTCGTGCCGTGGCCGAGATGGTCGACATGAAGCTGCCGTTCGGCCAGCTCCGCATCCCGTCATTTCCCGTGCCCGAGGGCGAGACGATCGAGAGCTGGCTGCGCAAGGAATGCCAGGCCGGCCTGACCCGCCGCTACGGCACCGTTACGCCGGAGCTGCAGGCCCGCCTCGACTACGAGCTGGACGTCATCTGCAGGATGGGCTACGCGGGCTACTTCCTGATCGTGGCGGACTTCACCCGTTTCGCCCGCGACCAGCGCATCGCCATCACCGTCCGCGGCAGCGCGCCCGGGTCGATCGTGACTTATACCCTGGGCATCACCCCCGTCGACCCGATCCACTACCAGCTGCCATTCGAGCGGTTCCTCAACCCGGACCGCGTGACCATGCCCGACATCGACGTCGACTTCGAGGACGGCAGACGCGAGGAGGTCATCAACTACGTCAGCCGCAAGTACGGTGCCGACCACGTGGCCCAGATCATCACCTTCGGCACGATGCTCGCCCGGGCCGCCATCCGCGACGTGGCCCGCGTCGTGGGCATGAGCTACGGCGAGGGCGACCGCATCGCCAAGGCGGTCCCGAACCAGCTCGGCATCAAGCTCGACGAAGCCATCGAGATGAGCCCTGCGCTCAAGGACATGTACGAGAACGAGCTACCCGTGCATCGCGTCATCGAGTTCGCCAGACAGCTGGAGGGCGTGGCCCGCAACGCCTCGACGCACGCCGCCGGGGTCGTGATCAGCCGCGAGCCGCTGACGGAGCTGATGCCGCTGCAGCGCGCCACGAACTCCGACGCGGTCATGACCCAGTACGAGATGCATGGCGTCGACGCGCTGGGGCTGCTGAAATTCGACTTCCTGGGCCTCTCCAACCTGACCATCCTGCGCCAGGCGGTCGATCTGGTCCGAGCCCACCGTGGCGAGGAGATCGACCTGGAGAGAGTCCCCCTCGACGACGCCAGGACGTTCGAGCTGCTGGCCTCCGGCGAGACGACCGGCGTCTTCCAGCTCGAGTCCGCGGGCATGCGGCGCTACATCCGCGAGCTTCGACCGAGCACCGTCTTCGACCTGGCGGCCATGGTCGCGCTCTACCGCCCGGGGCCAATGGACAACATCCCGGCCTACATTCGCCGCAAGCACGGCGAGGAGAAGGTCACCTACCTGCACCCGCTCCTCGAACCGTACCTGGCGCGAACGTACGGCGTCTTCGTCTACCAGGAAGACATCATGTCCGCCTCCACGGCGCTGGCCGGCTTCACGGGTCCCGAGGCCGACATGCTTGGCTACGCGATCCGCAAGAAGAAGGCCGCGCTGATGACCGAGATGCGCCAGAAGTTCGTCCGCCAGGCGGCCGAGCGGGGCGTCAAGCCTGAGGTGATCGACGCCGTCTTCGCCGCCTTCCAGCCATTCGAGCGGTACGGCTTTAACAAGGCGCACGCCACCTGCTACGGCCTGATCGCCTACCAGACGGCCTACCTCAAGGCGAACTACACCGTCGAATACATGACCAGCGTGCTGACGGCCTTCCGCGATAACGAGGAGAAGGTTGCGGCGGCGGTGGCCGAATGCCGGCGCCTGGGGATCGAAGTCCGGCCGCCCGACGTCCACCGCTCCTTTGTCGAGTTCACGGTTGAGGACGACGCCATCCGGTTCGGCCTGCTGGCGGTCAAGAACGTCGGCGAGGGGGCGATCCAGTCGATCATCGAGGCCCGCGAGACGGGCGGCGACTTCCGCTCCCTGGCGGACTTCTGCGCCCGGGTCGATCTCCGGCTGGCGAACAAGCGGGTGCTCGAGTCGCTGGTGAAGGTCGGGGCGATGAATCGGTTCGGGCATCCGGCTCAGCTGCTCGAAGCCCTGGACGATGCGATGGCCGCCGGTCAGGCCGCTCAACGCGACCGAACCAGCGGCCAGACCTCGCTCTTCGACATGGGATCGTCGCCGGAGGCTCTAGAGAGGCCGCTGCCGCAGGTCCAGGAGGCTCTCTCGCGGGAGCGGCTGCGCTGGGAGAAGGAGCTGCTCGGGCTGTACCTGTCCGAGCACCCACTCGGCGCGCTGGCGGAGCAGATCGCTCAGTACGTCACGGCGTACTCCGGCGATCTCAAAGACGAGTCGCTCGATGGGCAGCGGGTGGTGATGGGCGGCATCGTCACCGGGCTTCGGACGGTCATCACGCGCAACAAGGAAACGATGGCCGTCGCCACGCTGGAGGACCTGCAGGGGACGCTGGAAGTGGTCGTTTTCCCGCGCCTGTACGGAACGTCCGGCGGCATGTTCGCCGAGGGGGCCATTCTTCTCGTGGCCGGTCGCATAGATCATCGCGGCGAGGAGGCCTCGCTGCTCGCCGACGCGGTCTGGCTGTGGGAGGAGGCCGCGGCCCGGGGCCCCGCGGCGATTGCCCAGGAGGTGGCCGTCGGGGATCGCGGACGAAGCGGCGGGCGGCGCTGGTCCCCGGGGAGTGGCGACGGCAGCGGGACTGGCAACGGCAACGGCTATCTGAAGTCCGCCGCTGCGCCGGCCGCTTCGCCGCGCGCCGCGCCGTTGCCGCCCGCGCCCGCGCCGAGCGTCCGCGTCTCGCCGCTCCGCGGTGGTGGAGTGACCGTCCTGCAGCCCGCCGGGCCACTCCCACCGCCGGCCGAGCCCCTCGCTTCGGTTCCCGGGCCCGACGACCTGGCCAGGCTGGCCCCGGAACGGGAGGAGCCATCCCTGCCGGACGAGGCGCGCGCGGTTGCGGCCCGCGCGTCCGCCGCGCCCACGGCTCCGCTGCAGGCGCCCGAGGCGGGCATTCTTGCCGTGCGCTTCACCAGAGGGGCTGACACGAGTCGCATCGTGTGGGCGATGGAGGAGCTGCGGGCAATGCTCAAGCAGCGCCCCGGATCGACGCGCGTGGTGTTCCACATTCCGGCGTCCGGCGCGGCGACCCTGCCGATGGAGATCCGCGGCGGTGTGGCCTACGACGCCGAGTTGCTCGCTGAAATTCAGCGCCGCCTGGGTGAGGGCCTCGTTCGCCTGGAGCTGTCTACGGCGATGCCGCGATGAAGTATCCAGGTGCGAGGTCCGTCCCGCGCCGCCGGACCTGCCTGCGGCCCATCCGGGGCAGCTCGGCGCCCACGGGCTGCTCTTGGGCATCCTGCTGGCGCTCGCGACCGCGGGCGGCGTGGGCTGGTTCTGACGGCCTCGGGGCGCGGAGATCGCCGAATGTCGCCTCGGCTCCCTCAGGATCGTCTCCCGGCTACAATGCGGCCGGCCGTCGTTGCTCGTGGACCGAACGTCGGCGACGGACGGCAGCGGCCTTCCCGGTGCGGTTGCCGCCGCTCTCTGGAACGGCGGCGCTCCACGAGGCGTCTGTGCGGCGACACCGTCGGCAGCGCGAATCGTGCATAGTTAGGTAGCGTCCGGGTGACCTCGACGGGCCCCGGGCGATGCCTCGACGGGCAAGGGAGAACGGTAAGCATGCTCGACCCATCGCGCCGGCCCGACCCATCGCGCCGGCCCGACCCATCGCGCCGGCTCCAACCGGCGCCCCAGCCCCGCACGGTGCCGCAGCGCCTTCGCCGTCTGTTCGAGAGACCGGCGGTCGCTGCGGGCCTGTCCTTCCTGTTCCCCGGGTTGGGACAGGCCGCGGCCGGCCGGCCCAACCGCGGCGCGATCGTGGCGATCCCCGCGCTCGCTGTGCTGGCCGTCTTCGCCCTGATACTGCTCTTCGCCCGCCATTCGATCCTCAACAATGCCCTGAACGACCAGTGGCTGGTCAGCCTCCTGATCCTCGACCTGGTAGCCCTCGTCTACCACGTCTGGGCGGTGACGGATGCTTACGTACTGGCCCGCCGGCAACGAGGCGCCAGCCCCTTGCCCAGGAACGCGATGGCCGTGGCCGCCATCGTCGTCCTGGTTTCGAGCACCGTCGCCGTCCACGCCTACCTCGCCGACGTCGACCTTTCGCTGCGCAGCACCGCCGACTGTCTTCACAGCCCTATTCCCTGCTGGATGCTCAACGGGAGTTCGGCAACGGACAACCAGTCGGTGGCGTCGCCGCCATCGGAGGGCGGCGACGTAATCGTCCCTGACGCCACCCCCACGACGTCGCCGGGCGCCTCGACCGCCACGGCCTCAGCTTCGGTGGGCCCACTCGCATCCCTTCCCTTCGGGCTCCTGCCGGACGTCCAGACGACCCAGAACTCCGTGAACTGGGCCAACGATCATCAGCTCAACGTTCTGCTCGTTGGCGTAGACCAGGGGCCGAATCGGTCCGACTTCCTAACGGATACGATGATCCTCCTGCATGTGGATATGGACACCGGGCAGGCGGCCATGATCGGTCTCGCGCGCAACCTGTACTGCATCCCGATGCCCAAGCAAATCGCTGTGCACTATCCCAATCCGAAGCCCCAGTACGCCTGTCCGTCGGGAACGTTCGGGACCGACATGCTGAACGGGCTGTGGTACGAGGCGGCGAAGAATCACCCGAGCTACTTCCCCTTCTATCCGCGGAAGGCCTGCGTGACGGGCGACAAGACGTGCCAGCAAGCCAACAACGTGGCCGACTACATGCGGGGCATCATGGCTCTCGAGCAGGGCGTCGGGGCGTTGACCGGCGTCACGGTCGACGGCACGGTGCTCGTCAACCTGCCGGGCTTCGTCACCCTGGTCAACGACCTCGGCGGAATCGATATCAACGTTCCAGCGTCGGTATCCGACTATCCCTGCGGGCCGGCGGGCACATGGGCGGCGAAATGGCGGGCCTGTGACGTTTGCGGCCCGAGCTGCTCGATGGCGAGGCGGATCCACTACGGCTACGCGGTCTCCGACGGCTCCGGCGCCGTGGTTCCCGCGATGAAGGCCGACGCTGCCCAGTCTGGCGGCAAGCAAACGGTCACGTGGCAGCAAGGGGCCGACATTGCCTTCGTCATCAAGGCCGGCCAGCAGCACATGGATGGAGAGTGGGCGCTGGCATACGCTCGGACTCGCATCTATTCCACCGACTACGACCGCATGAAGCGCCAGCAGCTCGTCCTTCAGGCGATCCGAAACAAGGTGGATCCCTGCACGCTTCTGCCCCGCCTGCTGCCGCCGTCGAGTCTTCTGGCCGACCTGGGCCAGGCCTTCTGGACCGATATGCCGACCGATGGGTCGACCCTGACCACGCTGGCGGGATTGGCCCAGCACATCACCGGCAGCAATGTGGCCCGTTTGTCGCTGGATCCGAGCACTCTGCATTCGCCGGGCAGCACGACGATAATCACCGCCGCCGGCTGGGCGACAGCCAAGAACATCGTCGGCAATAGCCTGACCAACGCCCCCGTTGCCACCGCCAGTTCGGGCGGCGGCGGCGGCTTCAGCTGCTGAGGGATTCGCAGCCGGCCTCGGGCGTGGTGCCGACGGCGGGAGTTGAACCCGCATGACCTCACGGCCACTCGATTTTGAGTCGAGCGCGTATGCCAGTTCCGCCACGTCGGCATGGCCAGCCGGCATGGTACAGCCTGCGGGCTCGCGTCGGTTGGGGAGTGAAGGGCCCAGGAGTGAGGGGCTGAGGCGGTGCGCCCCGTGCTATCCTCGGGCCGCTGCGGTCGATCCGTGCGCCGCCGCCGGGCGAGTCGTTCGTGGATGAGGGAGTGGCTGACGGGCGAGCCGTGACGCAAGCGAAGGAGGCCGACAGTCGCCCGGACGGGGACCCGGGCCAAGGGATCGACGTCGCCCTGGTCGAGCAGGCGGTGCGTGGCGAGCTCGCGGCCTTCAACCAGCTGGTGATCCGGCACCAGGATCACCTCTTTGCCCTCGTCTACCGCCTGGTGCCGGACCGCGACCAGGCCGCCGACGTCGTTCAGGAGGCCTTCTTCAGCGCGTACCGCGCCATCGACTCCTTCCGGGGGGGAAGCGTCAGGAGCTGGCTGAGCAGGATCGCCGTCAACGCCGCGATGGACCTGCAGCGCGCCAGGCGCCGGCGCCCCTCGCAACCCTACCCCGAGCTCGAGGACGAGAGCTGGCAGCCGCCGGCCGAGGGGATTGGCGAGCCCGAGTCGCACTCCCTGGCCGGAGAGCGAACTCGGGCTCTGAGCGAGGCCCTGGCCAGGCTGCCGTTCGAGCAGCGCAACTGCATCGTGCTGTTCGACGTGGAGGGTTACGACTACGGCGAGATTGCCCGGATCATGGGCGTCTCGGTGGGAACCGTGAAGTCTCGTATCCACAGGGGGCGCGTGGCGCTGCGCGCCATTCTCGAGCCGATGAGGGAACTGTTCCGTGACTGAGATCGTCTGAGGGCCGTGATGCACCGAACCCCTGCCGCCGCTCACACGAGCCACGACGAGCTGCTGCTGGCCCGCCTCTACGGAAATGACCTGAACGAGCGCGAGCGCGTTCGCGCCCTGGACCTGATCGCTTCGTGCCGGGAATGCGCGGACCTCTTCGCCGATCTGGGCGCCATTGCCTCGGCCACGGTCGCCCTCCCTACTCCTGCGCGACCGCGCGACTTCAGCCTGACCGAGGCGGATGCGGCGCGATTGCGGCGTCGCGCAGCCGGCAGCTCGGTGTTCGGCCTGATCGCTCGAACCAGGGTCCTGGGCCGGGCGATGGTTGCGGTGGGCTTGGCCGGCGTCGTCCTCTTGGGCGCGGTGTCGGCGTTCCTGCCCGGCACGGGGAGCGGCCAACAGCCCGCGATGCCTGCAGCCGCTCCCGTGGGGGCCACGAGCGGCCCGGTGGGCCAGAACTCATCAGACGGGAGCCAGGTGAGCGGTCCGGGCGC
>JBEKCH010000056.1:0-15485 GCA_050014975.1 Candidatus Limnocylindrales bacterium | reverse complement strand
CATCCCCGCCTCGTTCCCGGGGCCCGGCGGTGATCTCTCGCCTGCCGGTTCTCCCAACGATTATGACGCGCGAGGGAAGCCTTTCCTTGCAGCCATCTACGCAATTCGCACCGTACGAGCGCCGGCGGGCCAGACGTGTCCTCACGACTGCACTGCCCTGGAGCTGGCTGCCGCTTGATGCCTTGTGCTTCTGGCGCTGCCTCAGCCAGACTCCGGCCCCGGCACCAACCACTCGGGCAGGCTGAAGTAGCTGTCCTCAGACTGCACGTAGAAAGGGCCGCTCCAAAAGGGGGTCTGCCCGCGGTCCCCGGTTTCACCCTCGCGCGGGCTCGACTTGACGCTCGGACAGACGGGCTGGCGGGTGCTCCAAAACGATTTCCTTCTGGACTGGTTTGGTGTATGAGGCGAGGCGCCAGCTCCGTTCGGCGCCGGAATAGCGGGACAGCCCGAGTCGGACTTCCCCTTTTCGGCCGCCGCGCGATCGCCCGCGACGGCCCGGGGGCGATCAGGATAAACAGCGCGCGAGCTCGTCTATCGAATGAAGTGTGGCGCAAGCAGGCTCGACGGACGAGCAGACCCCCGGGGCAGCCGCACAACTGTCTCGAATGGGACTGGCATTCACTTAGTCATACTTGCACTCGTTCTTCGGACTTCGTTTGGACCGAGGGCCCAGTCACGCCCGAAACCGCCATCCGATCCTCGGCAAGGGGTTGCAGGTCGCCGTCGAGAGCCGGTTGCAGACCCTCCCGTGCCCACCGCTTCGGGGGCCGGTGACACGCGTAGGAGAATCTGTCGTAGCGCAAGGAGCTTGGACGCGTGGCCCACACACTGGCCGCCGGGGCCGCGCCGAGCCACTGGCGGAACCGACCCGCGCCGGTACGCCCCGAGGAGGTTTCCGATGCGTCGTGCCGCTGTGGCCCTGCTCGTAGTCGGGCTCGTGGCGGGCTGCTCCGCCGCGGGCTCCACGCCCTCGGCGACCGCGCCGCCTGCGGCTGGACTAGGGCACATCTACTGGGCCAACCGTGGTTGCGAGGATGTCAACACCGATGGCCTGACGACGATGGGGCGGGCCAACCTCGACGGGACCGGAGTGAACGAGAGCTTCATCACGGGCGCGAACAGCATGTTGGGCGTGGCGGTGGTCGGCAACTACGTCTACTGGACGAACAGCGATGACGTGACGATCGGCCGGGCGAACCTCGATGGCACGGGGGTGAACCAGAGCCTCATCAGCGACTCCGCCACTCCCTTGGGGATAACGAGCGACGGCACCTACCTCTACTGGGCCAACTGGGGCGGCACGATCGGGCGGGCCAACCTCGACGGGACGGGGGTGAACCAGAGCTTCATCAGCACCGGCGGTAATCCTGTCTCTGTCGTGGCCAGCGGCAACTACATCTACTGGACCGATTACCAGAGCGGGGCCGGGGCGATCGGGCGGGCCAACCTCGACGGGACGGGTGTGAACCAGAGCTTCATCAGCGGCCTGAGCAATCCCTGGGGCATGGCGATCAGCGGCGGCTATGTCTACTGGACCGAGTACGTCTACAAGGAGAGTGCTGGCGGCACGATCGGGCGGGCGAAGCTCGACGGGACTGGGGTCAACCAGAGCTTCCTCGGCGGCGATCTCGTCGACTTCAACCCCGGATGGATCGCGATCGGTGCAGGCCACATCTACTGGAGCAACCCGTGCAACCCCAACAGCAACACGAGCAGTTCCTACAGCAATACGATCGGGCGGGCAAACCTCGACGGAACGGGTGTGAACCGGAGCTTCATCACTGGGGCCAACAACCCTTTTGGCCTGGTCATCGGCCCGTAGAGGAGACTGCCGCGGCGGCCCGCTCGGCCGACGCCAGCGCGTTCCGTCGCTCGGTCCCTCGCGTCACTCTTCGAGTGTGCTTGATGCACGCCGTCCAAGGACGGCTCGGCCTGATCTCGCCGGGAACCCTGGATGCGCGTGGGAGAATCACATCGAGCGGGGAACTTTGACGCGTGGTCCAAACACTGGCCGCCGGGACCGCGCCGAGCCACTGGCGGAACCGACCCGCACCTGGCGTCCGGAGGAGGTTTCCGATGCGTCGTGTCGCTGTGGCGCTGCTCGTAGTCGGGCTCGTGGCGGGCTGCTCTGCCGCGGGCTCCACGCCCTCGGCGACCGCGCCGCCTGCGGCTGGACTGGAGCACCTCTACTGGGCCAACCATCATGCTGGGACCATCGGGCGGGCCAACCTCGACGGGACGGGGGTGAACCAGAGCTTCATCACGGGCGCGAACGCCATATGCGGCCTGGCGATCGTCGGCGACTACATCTACTGGGGCAACATCGACGGCGGGATCGGGCGGGCCAACCTCGACGGGACGGAGGTGAACCAGAGACTCATCGACACCACCGCAGCCTGCATCCTGGCGAGCGACGGCAAATACCTCTACTGGGGCAACCCCTCCCCCTCCAGCAACTCGATCGAGCGGGCCAACCTCGACGGGACGGGGGTGAAAGGAGACTTCATCTCCATGTCCCCCGTTGCGGACGGTATCGCGGTCAGCGGCAGCTACATCTACTGGGGCTGCTTATCCTGCGGGGCGATCGGGCGGGCCAACCTCGACGGAACGGGGGTGAACGATAGCTTCATCAGCGGCGGAGCCCCGGTCTTCACCGGTCCCGAGGGTATCGCGTTCAGCGGCGGCTTCATCTACTGGGCCAACTGCGTCTTCGAGGCCAGCCACGGCGGCTCGATCGGGCGAGCCAAGCTCGACGGGACAGGAGTCAACCAGACCTTCATCACGGGTGGCACCACGCCAACTGGTCTGGCGATCGGCCCGTAGAGGAGCCTGCCCTGGCGGCCGAACCGCGCCCGAGCCACTGGCGGGACAGACCCGTCCCCAAGGCGATCTGGCGCGTCCCACGGTCGCCGGTCATGCGGAGGTGGGACCGGCTCGCATGGGATCGGCGTGGCGTCAGAAGTAGGCCCGACACTGTACGGGTGAAGGTGCGGAGTGGTTGGGGGAGGGTCGACGCGCACCTGGCGTCGGCCTAACGTGCGGTGCCACTGGGTCGCCGGGGAATCAGCCAAACACGGCAGACGCCGCCCTATCACCCGAATCCGGTTCTGTCTCCCTCTTTAGAGTGGTAACCAGATGGGAGACGAAGTAGTGGTGTCGGTAGCGCGGGTCGAGGAGGCCCCGACGCTGGAGATAGGCGAGATGCTCGCCGAACACGGCGCGGTGCTGCTCGCGGCCGCCCGCCTGATCACCCTCAACGATGCGGAAGCCGAGGACGTGGTCCAGGTCACGTTCGAGATCGCCCTGCGGAGGGGCCACACGCTCCGGGATCCCGGCTTGCTTCGCGCCTGGCTCCTGGCGATCGAAGCACGGGAAGCGGTCCGGCGCGTTCGCTCGATGCGCCGCTTCCTCTCGTTTGGGCCGCGTGTCTACGACCTTGCCGCCGCGGAGCAGGGTCACGACCTGTCGCTGACCTTGCGCGACGGACTTAGAGCGCTACCTCGTCGCGTCCGCGCCGCGATCGCTCTCCACTACCTGGAGGGCTATTCCGTGCGCGAGACGGCGACGGCACTGGGCGTCAGCCAGAACACGATCAAGACGCAGCTGAAGACGGGTTTGGCCCGCCTGCGAGAGGAAATCCGAGATGAATGACTGGCCCGCCGACCCCAGGCTCGATGAGGGCCTGCGGCGTCTCGTAGACGCAGAACTGATGTCGGCCCGAGCCGACGCGGCCGGCCTGTCCGGGTCTCGGGGGGTGCGTCGCCACCGGGAGGACAGAGCAGTCGCCGGACTGGGATTGCTGGCTGTGATCGCGATCGTCGCGGCCCTGGCCGTCCGCGGGAACACCACCGGCGGATGGTCGGCGGGTGGGCCCGGCGCCAGCGAATCGCCGAGCGCGCACGTCGTCGTAACCGCCGGTGCGTCTGCGCCCGAAAGTGCCGCGCCCGAAAGTGCCGCGCCCTCTCCGGCGCCCACGCCCACCGCCCTTCCCGGCACCCCGGGCACTTTCACGCCGACCGGTTCGATGACCACTTCGGACAACGGCACCGCCACGCTGCTTCTCGACGGGCGTGTTCTGATCGTGGGAAACGCGGCGACGTCGCCGGAGATCTACGACCCGAAGACGGGCCGCTTCACCAGCACCGGGCCCGCGGTCAGGGACATCGGCATGGCCTCGGCGACGAGGCTCGCCGATGGCCGCGTGCTCTTCGTCGGCGGCAGCGACGGCACCAACTCGATCGCGGCCGCGCAGGTCTACGACCCGGCGACCGGCAAGTTCAGCGTCACGGGCTCTCTGAGCACTTCTCGCATGGGTCACACCGCCACACTGCTGCCCGACGGCCGAGTCCTCATCGCCGGCGGCTCGACCTTCGGCAACACGGGCATGGTTCAGGCCGAGACCATGGCCTACCGTCCCGGCGCCGTCGGGCACGGTGGCGGGCCCGTGGCCATGACCGGCCCGGCGATGCTGGCGTCGGCCGAGATCTACGACCCGAAGACCGGCAAGTTCACCGCCACCGGCTCGATGACCACAGGCCGAGACGCCGCCAGCGCGACGCTTCTGACCAACGGCCGGGTCCTGATCGTGGGCGGCGGCAACGAGGGCAGCGCGGCGGTCCGTTCGGCGGAGCTGTACGACCCCAAGACCGGCAAGTTCAGCCGCACCGGTGCGATGCTGACCGCCGGCTACGGTTTCACCTCGACCCTGCTGCCCGACGGGCGCGTGCTCATCTCCGCCGGCAACGACGGCAACGGCCCTATCTACTCCCTGGAGATCTACGACCCGAAGACCGGCAAGTTCAGCGCGGCCGGCACGGTGGGCCCGAAGCGCGGCTTCTACACGAGCACCCTGCTCGCCGACGGCCGCGTCCTGCTATCCGGGGGCTACGACACGACTGCCGCCAAATCCGCCGGATACCTCGCCACCTGCGAGCTGTACGACCCGGCGACCGGCAAGCTGAGCCCAACGGGATCGATGGCCGCAGGGCGCCTGGGCCACAGCGCCACCACACTTCTCGACGGCCGCGTCCTCGTCGCCGGCGGCGTCGGCGACCCGGGGAACCTCGCGTCGGCCGAGCTGTACCAACCGTAGCCGCCCGGCCGGCGCCGGTGCTGCCCGCTGAGCTTCGATTCACCCATCACCCTGGCCCTTTATGCCCACGCCTCCGGGGAGAGAGCCACGAGGTCGCAAAGACCGCTAATGTGTTCGCGCCGGGATCCAAGCCACCGAGCACTCCCGGGGCCGCGGTGCCGAAAGACAACGGCCGGCGCAGGCCGCACGCACCGATAACCCCCCAGGAACGGGGGGTTACGATAACCCCCCAGGGCCCTGACGGAGTCGATCCTGAGCGTGAATAGCACCGCGGAGAGGTGCCAGAGTGGTTTATCGGGGCGGTCTTGAAAACCGCTGATCGCGAGATCCGTGGGTTCGAATCCCACCCTCTCCGCCAATCGTCCTGACGGCTGAGGCAGCTCCCTGCCTGCCGCGTCGCCGCGGCCTGGCCGCGGCGCCTTCGTACGCGGCCCCGCTCGGTCGCACCCCCGCCGCTTGTCGGTCGCCAGCCTCCGCGCCTGCGCGAAAGCCGCCCGGCGGTTCATACTCGTCTCATGGAGTCCAACTTCATCGTGCGGCGACTGAAGGCTTTGTTGCCGGTCGCCGCGATCATCGTCGTGGCTCTCGTCGGCGTCACCACCGCCATGACCATCCTCGGGGACAGCCAGAGCGAGGCCACGCCCACGCCTTCGGGCAGCGTCGCAGCCACTTCCACGGTCGGCCCCTCCGCACCGGCGTCGACACAAGCCTCGCCGAGCGAAACGCCCTCTCCATCGACCGTTCCGCTTCCCTCCACCATGCCGGTCATCCTCACGATCTACAAGGGCGAGCGCGACCCCGACGGCATCTGGAACGTGGTCTGGCGCTACCCGCAGTTCCGGGTCGGCAGCACACCTCTCGCGAACGCCATGAACCAGGACATCCTCGGTGAGATCGAGACGCGGATCGAGGCGTTCGAGAGCGGTCCCGCGGCCGTGCGGCAGCTTCCCGGCAAGATCAATAACCTGACCGGCTCTTTTACGGTCGACATGGTCTCGCTCGACCTGGTGAGTCTCACTCTCAAGTGGATCGATGACACATCGCCCGCGCATCCGGCCACGAACATCGAAACCTTGAACTACGCGCTCAACAGCGGCCAGCGCCTGGATCTGGGCGACATCTTCCTCGACACTCAGGCGGCCCTGGCGATCCTGTCCGAACAATCGCGTGAGCAGCTTCGCCGATCGCTCGGCGCAGACTACGAGGCCGCGGTGGTGACCGACGGCACAACGCCCGTGGCCACCAACTTCGTCGACTGGGCGCTCACCACGGCCGGTTTGCGGGTCACCTTCTCCGAGTACCAGGTGGGCACGTATGCGGACGGGATGCCCTCCGTCCTGATCCCCTGGTCGAGCCTCAAGAGCGTGATGCTCCCGAACGGGCCGGCCGCTCGCCTGGCTGGGTTCCCCACGCCCACCTGATCGCGGCGCCCGAACGACTCGTGCGAACGTCCACCCCGACCGGCTCGCCGACGTCCCGGCGCGCTGACACCCGGCGCCCGGCCTCGTATCCTTTCTCCGCCGGCAGGTAGCAGGCGCCGAATAGACCCGGCACATCGGAGGGCAGCATGGCGGCTGAGTACAACGCAACGGTGGCCGGCCGGGTGGAGGTCGCCCCCGGCCTGATCATCCTGAGGGTCGTCCCGGACAAGCTGCCATTCGAGTTCAGAGCCGGCCAGTACGTCGTCCTCGGCGTCAAGGCCTCCGCCCCACGTATCGACGAAGCGGAGAGCGATTCCGAGGTGGGCCCGGGCGCCTCCGCCGTCTCTCACCGTACCGCGGCCGTCGCCGCATCCGTGGCGGCAATAGAAGGCACGCCCGAGAGTCGGGCCGCGGTCGACGCCCAGCAGGCCGCTTTCGCGCGAGCTGCCGGGGACCCGGATCGGATGATCCGGCGCGCCTATTCGATCGCCTCGGAGAGCCGCGCCGACGAGTACCTCGAGTTCTACCTGACCGTGGTGATGAGCGGTGAGCTGACCCCGCGGCTCTTTCGCCTCAAGCTCAAGGACCGCCTGTACGTGGGCCCCAAGGCGGTCGGTGTCTTCACCCTGGACAAGACCGCGCCCAACAAGCACGTCCTGATGATCGGTACCGGCACCGGCCTGGCACCGTACATGTCGATGCTGCGCAGCGAGCTGGTCTGCAACGGGCCGCGCCGGTTCGTCGTGGCCCATGGCGCCCGCTTCTCGTGGGATCTCGGCTATCGGACCGAGCTGACCGGTCTGGCTCGCCACTGCCGCAACTTCCACTACATCCCGGTCATCACGCGCCCCCAGGAAGATGTCACCTGGCGGGGCCGGAGCGGCTACCTCCAGAACCTCATCGCCTCCGGCGCGATCGAAGAGGAGACGGGCCTGGCGCTCACGCCTTACAACTTCGACATCTTCCTGTGCGGCAACCCCGGCATGATCGAGACGGTCATCGGCTGGGCGACGGAGCACGGCTTCGTCCGCGACAAGGGCCACAACATCGGCACGCTCCACACCGAGGAGTACTGGTAGGCAGCCGGCGATCACGAGGTTGCGGCCGGGGCGACCTGGGGCTTACGGTGTCTCGGTCGAGCCGAGCGTATCGGTCTCATCGGGAAGATCGGTCGGGCTCGCGATCGGGCCACACGAAGGGCCAGATTCCGGCTCCGGCGGCGTGGAGCTCAGCAGGACCTCCGCAGGCGTGATGGTTATCCAGCGAGGCAGGTCCGGCGTGCCTATGTCGCCCCGACTCCACAGTATCTGGACGGACTGGTAGTCGCCGGGCATTCCGTGCGGATCGCCCGTCGACTCGGCGAGGTTGGCGTCGAACATGCCCGACGGATCGATCGCCAGCCACACCTCCCAGCCGGCAGCAGGGAATCCGCCGACTCCCGCGGTGAGGTCGAGCCTGCCGCCGCACGGTCGAACCGCCGTGTTGTAGTCGGACGCAGAGTCGGACAGGTCGCGGCTCGTGATTTCGACGATAACGGCCGTGCTGGTCCTGTTCTCGAAATGCAGCACCTTCGTCGGATCAGGTGTGGGCGCTGGGCTGCCGCACGCCGCGGCGGAGCAGGCCACGGCCACAGCCAGAGCCAGCAGGGCGGCGGAGCCCCTCGCCCGACCCGAGTTCGCCTTGCCCACTCGAATTTCCCTCAGTGGCCGTCTTCCTACCACGATGCATGCCGGCCCACCGGCCTGTCAAGCCGATGTCCGGTGCCGCCCCGCCCACATCGGGCCAGCGCACCGCGGCCGGGGAGATTCCGGTTGACACCGATCCGTATGCACCCGTAGACTCCGCGGCACATCCGAATACGGGCTGTGATCGGGACGAGTACCTCCCGGTCGCCGGCAGAGAAACCCAGCGGCTGGTGGAAGCTGGGGCGGCGACAGGAGCGAATGGCCCCGTGAGCCACCGGACCGAACCGCGAGCTTCCATGGCTCGCCAGTAGGCTCCGGCGCAGAGCGCCAGCGATAGAGGGCAGCACCGATCGGCGGGAGTCGCGTCGGGCGGCAAACGGCAGCGGGCATACCCGCAACCGCGCCGCACCACTCACCGAGAGCCCGACCCGTCGGCCAGAGAGCGGCATCGCCGAATGTGGGTGGCACCGCGGAAGGATCGACCTTTCGTCCCTGGACGGAAGGTCGTTTTGATTCCCCGCCAGTCTCCGGGGGCCGACCGCCGGGACCCTGAGGGGGCCCGACGGCAGGCTCCCGGGAAGCGGACATTGGGGATAGAGGCGCGGACCCGTTGCCAGAGGAACGGGCGCCACAACGAGGAAAGGCAGCACGGCGATGGCACCAACCGATCCGCTCAGTCTTGGCGAGGTCCGGCGGATGTCGGGCTCGGCCGACACCATCCTGCTGACGGCCACCCGCAACGCCGACCTCGAAACCCCGATCGGGGCCTTCATGCGCTTCGACGGCGGGGGCCCGGCCTTCCTGCTCGAGTCCGTCGAGGGCGGCGAGCGCCTGGGCCGCTACTCCTTCATGGGCGCCGGTCCGCGGCGGCTCCTTACCGTGCGCGACGGCCAGGCCGCCATCCAGTCGCGACCGCTGGCCGTGACGGAATTCGATCCCGACCTTCCGACGGAGACGTTTGCGGCGCCCGATCCTCTGACGGCGCTGCGGCGGTTCCTGCCCAGGAGGCGGATCCTCCCCGGCGAGCACATCCCGCGATTCCCGGGCGGGGCGGTGGGCGCCCTTGCCTACGACGCGGTCTCGACCTTCGAGCCGACGGTTCCGCTCCCGGCGCGCGATCCCACCGGCGTGCCGATGGCCGCCTTCCAGGAGGTGGACCTCGTCCTGGTCTTCGACCACCTGACCCACACGCTCTCCGCCGTCGCCTCGCTCCACACCGAATCCCCGGACCTGGAGGGCCGCTACGCGACCGCCGAGCGGGCCATCTTCGAGGCCCTCGAGCGAACCGCCCGGCCGACGGAAGCCGAGCTTGCGGAGCTGACCCGGCGCCGCGGAGCCGAAGCCGGCTCGGGCGAGAGCGAACGAACGACTGAAGTCGAAGGCATGACCTCTGCCGGGCCCAGCTGCGGTGGCGGCTCGGACGGAGCCGGTGCGGACGATCTGCGGCAGGTCGAAGTCAGCCTGCAGCGCGGCGAGTACGAGGCGGCCGTTCGATCGGCCCGGGAAGCCATCGCCGCGGGCGAGGCGATCCAGGTAGTGATCGCGCGACGCCAGACCTTCGAGCAGCCGGTCTTCGGCGGCGAACCCCTCGACGCCGTGGCGCTGTATCGCTCGCTGCGGCGAGTCAACCCGAGCCCGTACCTCTTCTTCGTCCGGATGCCGCAGTTCTGCGTCGTGGGGGCCAGCCCGGAGCTGCTCATTCGGGTCGAGGGCGACCGCATGACCACGCACCCGATCGCCGGCACCCGGCCCCGCGGCGCCACCCCGGCCGAGGATGCGCAGCTTGCGGATGACCTGGAACGCGACCCAAAGGAGCGGGCCGAGCACGTGATGCTCGTCGATCTCGGCCGCAACGACCTGGGCCGCGTCGCCCGGCCGGGCACGGTGGCCGTGACCAGGTACATGGCGGTGGAGCGCTACAGCCACGTTCTTCACCTGGTAAGCCACGTCGAGGGGCGACTGGGGCCCGGCTGCGACGCGCTCGACGCGCTGCGCAGCATTTTCCCGGCTGGCACGCTCTCGGGCGCGCCGAAGGTTCGGGCGATGCAGCTGATCGCCGAGGCGGAGAAGGAGCGGCGCGGGCTGTACGGCGGCGCCGTGGGCTACCTCGGCTACGACGGCAACCTCGACACCGCCATCACGATTCGTTCGGCAGTGCTCAAGGACGCCCTGATCCACGTCACCGGCGGCGCCGGGATCGTCGCCAGGTCGGTCCCGGAGCGCGAGTTCGAGGAGACCGAGCACAAGGCCGGCGCGATCAGGAGAGCCCTGGAGATGGCCGTGGCCGAGGCTGCGGGCGGAGCGGGGAGTGGCACGACCACGGCCCGTGGCCCGGCCGCCCACCAGCCCGTCGCGGCCGTCCCGGCAGGCTCCGTCCCGACGCGCGCCGGTCCGACACGCGCCGGTCCGGCAGTAGAGACCGCGCGACAGGAGGCGTCCCGATGATCCTCATGATCGACAACTACGACTCGTTCACCTTCAACCTCGTCCAGGCCCTCGAGGCCGCCGGCGCGACCGTGCGCGTGCTGCGCAACGATGCCCTCGACCGCGTCGGCCTGGAGGCGCTGGCGGACGACGCAACGGCCGATCTGCGTGGCATCGTCGTCTCGCCCGGCCCCGGCGACCCCGACTCGGCGGGCGTCTCGATGGATGCCGTCCGAGTGGCGGTCGAACGCAAGATCCCGCTCCTGGGCGTGTGCCTGGGCATGCAATCGATGGGCGCCGCCCTGGGGGCGACGATCCGGCGCGCTCCGACGCTCGTCCACGGCGAGGCGTCCAGCGTCCGCCACGACGGCAGGGGACTGCTGGCCGGGATGCCCAGCCCGTTCATGGCCGCGCGCTACCACTCCCTGAGCGTGGCTCCGGAGACTCTCCCGCCGGACGTGGTCGTCACGGCCCGGACCGAGGACGACTACGTGGTCATGGGCATTCGCCACCGCAGCGCCCCGGTCGAGGGCGTGCAGTTCCATCCGGAGTCGGTCCTGACCCCGGAGGGGCCGCGCCTGCTGGCCAACTTCCTGAGACTCACCGGCGAGGGCGACGCCGCGCTCCTGGACCGGGCCAGCGGTTCGTTCGCCCTGGCCGGGTTCGCCGGCTCGCGGGGCGCGGCCGGCTCGCAGGGCGCGACCCGGGAACTGGGCGGGGCCGAAGCGCCGATCGAGATACAAGAAGCGACAGAGGCGGCCGTCGCGGGCCGCAGGGAGATCGTTCGATGAGCGAAGTCGTGAGAGCGGCCCTGGCGACCGTCGTCGAGGGCAAGCGCCTGTCGTTGGCCGAGTCCCGGGCGGCGATGGGCTCGGTGATGGACGGCGAGGCGACGCCGGCCCAGCTGGCGGCTCTCCTCGTCGCCCTGCGGATGCGCGGCGAAACGGTCGATGAGCTGGCTGGCTTCGCGGCCGCGATGCGCGACCGCGTGCTGCGGGTGGCGGCCCCGGAAGGCGTGATCGACACCTGCGGCACGGGCGGCGACGGCAGCAACAGCTTCAACATCTCTACGGCCGCGGCGCTGGTGGTGGCTTCGGCCGGGGTCCCGGTCGCGAAGCACGGCAACCGCGCGATCACCTCGAAGTCGGGCTCGGCCGACGTGCTGGAAGCGCTCGGGATCCGCACTGATCTCGGGGCCGAGGAGGCGGCCCGCGCGCTGCGCGAAGACGGCTTCGCGTTCCTGTTCGCCCCCGGCTTCCAGCCGGCGATGCGCCACGCCGGCCCCACGCGCCGCGAGATCGGCGTGCGCACCGCGTTCAACCTGCTCGGCCCTCTTACGAACCCCGCCGGGGCGCGGCGGCAGCTGGTGGGGGTTGGCGACCCGGCCGCCGCGCCCCGCATCGCCGAGGTGTTGCGCCTGCTGGGCGCCGAGCGGGCCCTCGTCGTCCACGGCGCCGGCCTGGACGAGCTGCCGCTCGACGGCTCGGGCGTCGTCTACGACGTCACTCCCGGCGGCGTCACGAGGCACGAGGTCGTGGCCGCGGAGCTGGGGCTAGCCGCGGCGCCCGTTTCGGCACTGACAGGCGGCTCGCCGGCCGAGAATGCCGCGACGGTCGAGTCGATCCTGGGCGGAACGAGCGGTCCCGGTCGCGACGTGGTCCTGCTCAATGCCGCGGCCGCCTTCCTGGCCGCGGGCCGGGCCACGGATCTGCGAGATGGAATCGCTATGGCGGCCGAGGCGATCGACGGCGGCGCGGCCACTCGGCTGCTGGGGCGGTTGCGCGCCGCGAAGGCGGCCGACGACGCCGCGAAGGCGGCCAACGACGCCGCGAAGGCGGCCAACGACGCCGCGAAGGCGGCCGCGGAGGCTTCCGCCGGCCAGGCCGCCGCCGCGCAGAGCCTGGAGGTTACGCCGGCATGACGACCTCGGTTGAGCATGATCGGAGCGTGCGGTCGGGCCGCGCCGCGACGCCCGCCGGTTTGCCGGCGCGAGCCGCCTCGGCGCGAGCCGCCTCGACCAGAGCCGGCGTCGTGGCCGAGATCGCAACTCGGCGTCTCTGCGATGTCCGTGCCGAGCTCGACGGCCGGAGCTACCGCTCCCTCGCCGGCGAGGCTGCCGCGTACTCGGCGCTCAGCGGCGGCGCCCCGCGACCCGTGGCGGAGCGGCTGGCTGCGCCGGGCCTGCATCTAATCGCCGAGGTCAAGCGCCGCTCGCCCTCGGCCGGGGCGATCGCCGCCGCGGCCGATCCGATCGCACTCGCACGAGCCTACGAAGCCGGGGGCGCGAGCGCGATATCCGTGCTGTGCGAGCCGCACTGGTTCGGCGGTTCCGTCGCCGATCTGTCCGCCGTTCGCGAAGCGGTGACGCTGCCGGTCCTGGCCAAGGAATTCGTCGTCGACGAGCGCCAGCTGCCCGTGCTCCGATCCGCGGGGGCCGACCTGGTCCTGCTCCTGGCCTGCGTGATCCCGGCCCGGAAACTGGCCCGGTTCGTCGGCCTGGCCCGCGAGCTGGGCCTGGAGCCGCTGGTCGAGGCCCATGATGAGCGCGAGCTGGACGCGGCGCTGGCCACCCAAACCAGGCTGATCGGTCTGAACAACCGCAACCTGCGCAGCCTCGAGGTCGACCCGGAGAACTGCCTGCGACTGCGAGCGCTCGTGCCGGAAGACCGATTGGCGGTCGGCGAGTCGGGCGTGAGCCAGCCCCCGACGCTGGTCGGCTGGCGGGCGGTCGGGCTTGACGCTGCCCTCGTCGGGGAGGCGCTGATGCGCTCGGCCGATCCGGCCGCGACGGCCCGTGCCTTCGTGGCCGCGGGTGCCGTGCCGCTCGACGTGGCTGCGGAGGCGCGGCAGCCGCTGGTCAAGATATGCGGTGTCACGGACTCCGAGGGGTTGCTGTCGGCGCTCCGATCCTGCGCCGATGCCATCGGCCTCAACCTGGTGCCCGGCACGCCCCGGTGCCTCAGCCTGGCCGAGGCCTCGTGGCTGGCCGCCCTGGCGCGCAGCGCTGCACCCACCGGCAAGCGGCCCCGCATCGTGGCCGTGACGGCCGACGCCGCCCCGGCCGAGCTGCGGGCCGCCATCGCGGCCATCGACCCCGATGCCGTCCAGCTCTCCGGCGACGAACCCGTGCAGGCCATTGCCGCCGTTGGGCGGCCGGCCTGGAAGGTGCTGCACCTCCCGGCCGGCGCTGCCGCTGGCCCCGTCGACGCCGGCTCGGTGGCCGCCGGCGCGATCGAGGCAGGCAGGGCGTACCTCGCCGCCGGCACCGAACGCATCATTCTCGATACCGCCGGAGGCCGGTTCGCCGGTGGCACCGGCCGGCTCATCGATCGAGGTGTGGCCGCGGCCGTTGCCCGCGAGATGCCCGTCATCCTGGCCGGCGGCCTGGAACCTGCCAATGTCGGAGCCGCCGTCCTCGAAGTACCGGCAATCGGCGTCGACGTCAGCTCTGGAGTGGAAGAGAGCAGTTCCAGCGATCGGTCGCGGGCGCCCCGAGCGCCGGGTTCGCGGCCCCGCAAGGATCCGCTGCGCGTGGCGCTCTTCGTGAAGAGGGCTCGGGCCGCCCGCTTCGACCGGCCGCACGTCCGGGTTCGGCCCACGTCGGTTCCCGAGGCGCTCCTCGAACCTGATGAGCACGGCCGCTGGGGGATCGAGCGCGACTTCGGCGGACGTTACGTGCCAGAGACCCTGGTGGCGGCCCTGGATCAGCTGGAGCGCGCCTGGGCCGAGACTCGCCACGACCCGCGCTTCTGGGCAGAGCTGCGCGAGCTGCAGTTCCACTACGGCGGGCGGCCCACGCCCATCTATCGAGCCGATCGGCTCGGGGCGGAGACGCTGGCGAAGGCTCGCGAGCTGGCCGGATCCGCCGCGGATCGGCTGCCGGAGCGGATCAAGCTCTACCTCAAGCGCGAGGATCTTAACCACACCGGCGCCCACAAGCTCAACAACGCCCTGGGCCAGGTTCTTCTGGCCCGGCGCCTGGGCAAGAGCCGCGTCATCGCCGAAACCGGCGCCGGCATGCACGGCGTGGCCACGGCCACGGCCTGCGCCCTGCTCGAGATCCCGTGCGTCGTCCACATGGGCGTCGAGGACATCGCCCGCCAGGCGCCCAACGTGCTGCGCATGGAGGCCCTGGGGGCCGAAGTCCGGCCCGTCCACGGTGGCTCGGGAACGTTGAAGGACGCCGTCAGCGAAGCCCTGCGCGACTGGGTCACGAACGTCGAGACCTCGCACTACTGCCTGGGCTCGACCATGGGTCCGCACCCGTACCCGATGATCGTGCGCGATTTCCAGCGCGTCATCGGCGACGAGGCGGCCGCGCAGTTGCTGGCCGTCGAAGGGCGGCTGCCCGACGTGGCGATTGCCTGCGTCGGCGGCGGCTCGAACGCCCTGGGCCTGGTCAGTCGGTTCATCGGCGAGCCGGGCGTCCGCCTGGCGGTGGCAGAGGCGGCGGGGGAGGGGATCGCCACAGGACGGCACGCCGCAGCGCTCCTCGGCGGCAGCCCCGGGATACTCCACGGCTCGCGCTCGTACATGCTCCAGGACGGCGACGGCCAGGTCATCGAGGCGGTTTCGATCTCGGCCGGCCTGGATTACCCCGGTATCGGGCCGCAGCTCGCGGCGCTGATGCAGGCCGGGCGCTTGATCGTCTCGTCCGCGACCGATGTCGAGGCCATCGCGGCGGTGCGGCAGGTCGCCCGGACCGAAGGCATCCTGGCGGCGGTCGAATCGGCCCACGCGGTCGCGGCCCTGCCGGATGTCCTGGCGCGGACGGCCGCCGCGGATGAGGCGCCGCTGCCGCGCGAGACGCTAATAGTGCTGGGCCTTTCCGGGCGCGGCGACAAGGACCTCGCGGCCCTCGGC
>JBEKCH010000055.1:0-15532 GCA_050014975.1 Candidatus Limnocylindrales bacterium | reverse complement strand
AGTCGCGCCAGGAGCGCTGGCAGCGGCGCGCCGATCGCTGGCAGTCGCGCCAGGAGCGCTGGCAGCGCCGCCGCGAGCGCCACGGGTCGGGCGCGCTGGTCTTCGGGGTGCTGCTGATCGTGGTCGGCGGCCTCATCGGCTGGCACGAGATCTATCCGCAGGCGGACCTCGGCCTGGCCTGGCCGATCGCGATCATCGTCTTCGGCGTCTTCCTGGTGGTCACCTCGGTCGGCTTCCGCCGGGGCGAGTAGGACCTCTCAGACCACGGGCCGGCTTCCCTGCCGGCGCCGCCGTATCAACGCCAGGAGCGCGTACAACAGGCTCGCAATGGCCGCCAACGCACCCGCGGCCACGCCGAGATCTTCTGACGCCAGCGGCGCGGAGTTGCCGGGGGGCAGGGAGCTCTGCGAGGCGCCCTGCGCCGTGACACCTGGCAGCACCGCCGGCGGCGTCGGGGCCGTCTGCTCGACCCCGGCCACGACGGCCGTTGGGCTGGGCACCGTCGGCACCGCCACGGACGGAGCGAGCGTCGGCGTGGGGAGTGGGATGGGTGTCGGCGTCGCGGCCGGCCGGTTCGTCGCGGCCGGCACCTTCGTGCCGGTCGGCGGTTTCGGAGTCGACTTGGGCTTCGACACCGTCGGCCCGCCCAGGCTGAGCATGCAGTCGTAGTAATAGGCCCCGTTCGAGCCGATCCATGCCCCACAGCCGATCCGGTCGTACGCGCCGACGATGATGGCGTAGTGGGTGCTGCTGGAGATCCAGTCGGTCATGACCCGATCCGTGGTGTAGTAGGTGGAGGTAGTTGACCCCGGGCAGGTTCGGACCGAAGGCGTGCAGCCGTAGGTGTACGTGACCTTCGTCGTCCCATAGCCACCGTTGAGGGCCGCGACCTCACCCCTGGCGCCCGTGTAGCCCCAGGATTTCATCGCGTCCATCGACGTGTAGGCCGGGCACAGTCGCAGCAGGTGCGCGTTCGCGGGGAAGCCGTAGACCGCGAAGTCCTTGGCCCGGCCCTGCATCACGAGGCTGGTGTCGTTGGGGCAGGCCACGGCGCCGTCCCGGGCCTTGATGGCGAGGAAGCCGTCGACGCGTAGAGGGGCTTCGCCCAGGTAGGCTCTCTCGCCGTTGATCAGGCGGACGAGCTCCGCGGCCTCCGCGTTGGCGGCGCCCGCCGCGTTGACGATCGGAACCGACCAGGTCAGCGAGGCGGCGATGGCAAACGCGCTGAGGGCCATTGCGCCGAGCACAGCACGGCTCGGCAGGAAGTGGTTGCGCACGATGGTCTCCTCCGGACGGTAGAGGCTGACGCGTCGAAGTCTTGCGACTATCCTTCGGGGCCCCTGGGACGGCCAAGGATCCGAGGACCCATTCTCGGTCCCGCCTCCAACCACCCGTTCGGGCGGCACGCGCGGCCAATTCGTCTGGCGCAGGCCACGATCCCCCGTAGACCGGCCAGGCGAGCAATTCTGGCGACCCCAAAAGGGTGAAGGAAACCCAAATGTCGGTCTCCCTTGCCTTTACCTTTGGCAACTACCCGCTGCCATGGGAACCGGCCCGGAACCACCCTGGGAGGGCGGGCCCGGCCATTTCACGACGGCTGCGGGGCTGCTCGGGACCTGGCCCCGGGGCGCTGAGGGCCGACCTGGCGGGCCGTTGCGACAGGCGCATGATCCGACCGTTCGTCGGCCGGCGCACTGGTGGCGCACTAGTGTCGTTACGGTCCCACAATCCTGCGGGACTGCTGCCCGAAGCCCGGGCGCCAGAGGCTCACCAAGATGGCTGCTCCCGGCTCCACTGCCCAGTCTCCCATCGGGCACCGTTCGCACGCCAGGCGGAACCTGATCATCGTCATCGCGGCGGTGATCGTGATCGGCGGCGCCGCCGGCGGCTACGGCCTGTGGTACCTGTTCCTTCGCCCCGGCGGCCCGGCGGCCGTCGGCTCCGCCCCGCCGCTCCTGCCCTCCGGTGCCGCGGTGGCCGCCCCGGCTTCGCTCGACGGCACGTGGAACGTCAGCGACACCCTTGGCTCGATGACCGACTTCTCAGCCTCGTGGGTCGGCTATAGGGTGCAGGAGCAGCTCGCGAGCATCGGCGCCAACACCGCGGTGGGCCGGACGCCCAGGGTCACAGGCTCGATGACGTTGAATGGTGCGGTCGTGTCCAACGTCCAGATCACTGCCGACCTGACCGCCCTCGTCAGCGACAACCCCAACCGTGACAACCAGCTTCGCAGCCAGGCGATCGACACCGACCAGTTCCCGACCGCCACGTTTCGGACCGTTCAGTCGGTCGACCTGGGTACGCTACCGGCGGAGGGCAAGACCGTGACGGTCACCGTGGAGGGGGCCCTGACGCTCCATGGCGTGACGAAGACGGTCGATATCGCCCTGCAGGCGGTTCGCCAGGGCGGCATCATCGCCGTTACCGGCAGCCTGCCGGTGACCTTCGCCGACTATGGCTTCTCGGGACCGACGAGCTTCGCCGTCCTCTCAGTCCAGGATCACGGGATAATGGAGCTGCACCTACTGTTCACCCACGCCTGAGCCCGACCCGAAAGGAGGAGGGCGAGATGTCCTTCATGAGGTTCATCGGCGGCCGTCCCGCGGGCGCTCCCCCGCCCGATTTGCCAACAGACGCCGAAACCGAAGCGGTACGCCGGATCGTGGCCCGGCTGGAGACGCTCCCGCCCGACAGGGCGCGCCTCCTGGCCGGCATGGCCTACGTGCTCGCCCGGGCCGCGAATGCCGACATGGAGATATCAGACGTCGAGACGCAGGCGATCGAGAGCGCGCTCGTCGCATCCGGGCTGGATGGGTCCCAGGCCGTCCTGGTCGCGGAGATGGCCAAGCTCCAGGAACGGACATCCGGCGGAACCAGCGACTACCTGGTGACGCGCGAGTTCCGCGAAGCGTCGACGCCCGAGCAGCGAGTGACGGTGCTGAGAGCCTGCTACCAGGTCGCGGCAGCGGACGGATCGATATCGGCCACCGAGAGCGCGACCCTGGACGAGATCGCGAGCGAGCTGGACATCGAGCGTGACGAGGCGGCTCCGGTCCGGGCCGAGTTTGCCGACCGTCTGTCCGCGCGACTGAGCTTCCGCCCGCCGCAGTAGGGGGCCCTAGCCCGACCGGCCCGAAGGCTGGGTCGTCCACCTGTTGAGGAAGTCGCGAACGGGCCGCATGAACGCGCCAATGCCCGAGCTCTCGGGCCTGCCGGACGCCGCGTCGCGAGCCGCGATGAGACGGTCGGCCAGGTTCTCGATGTCGCCGACGACGCTGGCCTTGGGGAACTGCTCGACCGCCGAGCGCCCGCCGTTGGCCGCGTGGACGAAGAGCATGCCCGCCGACCGGATCTTCCCGATCGCGCTCATGCCGATGACCTTCTCGACGTCCCGGGCCGAGACGCCACTGTTGGCCCGATTCACAACGAGCGCGAGGCGATCGCGAAGGCCGAGGTCAATCGCGACCTCGCGGAACTGGACGGCCGCTCGAATGGCCGGCACGTCCGGCGTGACCGGCACGAGGATCTGGTCGGCCAGGGCGAAGATGACCTGGTTGAGCGGCCCGTAGTCCGGGTGCATGTCCACGATGACCCAGTCGAAGGTGGCGCGTGCGGCACTGATGGCCTGGGCGACGCGCTTGGGCTCCAGGACCTCCGTGTGGAGCGGTGACTGCGCCATGCACAGCACCGCGACGCCGCTGCTGTGGCGGGTTGCGATCTCCGCCAGTGAGTGGTTGGCGCCCGTCTCGAGATCCGCGCTCCAGACATCGACGACGGTCGGGATCGCGGCCATGCCCAGCGACGTGACGACATGACCCGTCACGGCGTCGCAATCGACGAGCAGCACCCGCTGGCTCTTGCGTGTCTGGAGCATCGCGGAGGTGTTGATGGCGATCGTCGTCTTGCCGACCCCGCCCTTGGGATTGAAGACGATGACCAGCTGACCTCGCGTGGCAGTCGACGCTGGGCCCCCCACCTGGCCCTCGAGGATGGCCCCACGGGCCTCATCGCCCACGGCCTCGTCCCGGATGAGCAGGGTCTCGGCGCGTATCAGCATGGCCTCGGCACGCCAGCGCAACGATGCCGGGGAATAGGGACGGGTGACGAACTCGGCATTGACCCGAGCGCGTCCGGCAAGGCTCAGCCGCTCCATCGCGATCGAGGAGACGACCATCAGCGATGCGACGTTGCGACCGCCTTCGTGCAGCAGGGCGTACATCTCGATGGTCGCGTCGAAGTCGGTCTCGCCGTCCAGGAGAGCCAGGCCGACGTCATCGCGCCGCCCCAGAAGCGCCTCGAGCTCGTCGGGGCCGGTCACTTCGATGGGCTCGTACCCGGCTTCCGTCAACTCGGCGCTGACTGCCCGGAGCTCGTCTTCGGGCAGGCAGACGGCAACGGCCGATCGCGGCACTGACTCACGCTCCCTGAGTACGTCACGGATCCCGGCCCAGTCTAGCCGAACGGACAAGAAGATCGCGGCAGGTCCGATCGGTTCCCGCTCTAGGCGGCCCGGCGCGGCCAGCCGACGGCTTCGCTGCCGAACCAGGTCCCCGACGCGCCCTTGACGATCGCGACGGCGTTCTCGAGCGCCCCGATGGCGGCAAAACGGCCACCGCCCTGGATGAATTGGGCGCACGCCCGGACCTTGGGCGCCATCGAGCCGGAAGGCCACGCTCCGGCAGCCAGCCCTTCCAGCGCCTCATCCACCGACAGGCGAAGGATCGGCTCCTGGCGCGGAGTGCCCCAGCGGCGATACACGGCGTCGACGTCGCTGAGGAGCAACAGCCCGTCCGCGTCCACGGAGTGGGCCAGCACGACCGCGGCCAGATCCTTGTCGATCACCGCTTCACGGCCCTCGAGTCGACCGTCCGGCAGCTCCACGACGGGCACTCCCCCACCTCCCGAGGCGACGACCAGGATGCCCGCTTCCACGAGCCTTCGGATCGCGTCCGCTTCGACGATGCGGAGCGGCGACGGCGATGCCACCACCCGGCGCCAGCTCTTGCCGTCGGGAGCGATGCTCCAGCCGCGCGTTCGGGCGTGCTCCCTGGCCGTTTCCTCGTCGTAGATCGGTCCAACCGGCTTGGTGGGATTGGCAAAGGCCGGGTCGTCGGCCGGGACCACCGTCCTGGTCACCACGACGACGATCTCGCGTCGCCTGCCGCGCTCCAGGAAGGCGTCGTTGAGGGCATTGGCCAGCAGGTAGCCGATCTGGCCCTGAGACTCCGCGCCGAGGACGTCGAGCGGCGGGGCCGGGACCACCGCGGCGGCCATCTCCGCCGCAATGGCCAGGAAGCCGACCTGCGGGCCGTTGCCGTGGGTGATGACGATCTCCGCGCGACTGCCCTCGGCGAGCGTGACGAGACCCCGCGCCGCCGCCACCAGGTTGTGGCGCTGGACCTCCGTGGAGCCGGGCTCGCCTCGCCTTATCAGGGCGTTGCCGCCCAGGGCAATGGCGAGACGAGTCATCCGAGGCGCTCCCCCCGCTCGTCGCCGGTGATGAGCAGGTACAGCAGGGCCTGCTCGGTGTACCAGCGGTTCTCGGCCTCGTCCCAGACGCGCGACTGCGGTCCGTCCATCACCTCGTCGGTGACCTCGTCGCCACGGTGGGCGGGCAGGCAGTGCAGGAAGATGGCCCTCGGCGCGGCCAGCGCCATCAGGGCGCCGTCCACGCGATACCCGGCGAAGGCGCGGGCTCGCTCCTCGCGTTCCTTCTCCTGGCCCATGCTGGCCCAGACGTCGGTGTAGACCGCGTCGGCGCCGCGCACGGCGGCCCTGGGGTCGTTGCCCAGCTCAATCCCGCCGCCGTTGGTCCGGCAGTTGGCCTGCGCCGCGGCCACGATCTCCGCATTGGGGCGGTAGCCCGGCGGCGTCGAGATGGCGAGGCGCAAGCCCAGGTGCCCGGCTGCCTGGATGAGCGAGTGGCAAACGTTGTTGCCATCGCCCACGAAGGCGACCCGCAGCCCTTCCAGGGCGCCGAACTCCTCCTGAAGCGTCATGACGTCGGCCAGGGCCTGACAGGGATGGTGGTCGTCCGTCAGGGCATTGACGATCGGGATCGAGGCGTATCGGGCCAGCTCCTCGACCCTGGCCTGCTCGAAGGTCCGGATCACCAGGGCCGAGAGATAGCGCGACAGGACGCGAGCCGTGTCGGCAATCGTCTCGCCCCGGCCGAGCTGCAGCTCGTCGGGGCGGAGCGTGATCGGCAGCATGCCGAGGCCCCACGCAGCCGCCTCGAAGCTCACCCTGGTGCGGGTGGAGGGCTTGTCGAAGATCATCCCGAGCCGGCCCCCGGGAAGGGCGTCGCGGGTCATCCCGCCACGGCTCTTGACGTGGGCGGCCAGGGTCAGGGTCTGGCGGATGCCATCCCGGCCCAGGGAATCCAGAGTCAGCAGGTGCCGCGCCATCGGAGCCCTCCGTCAGCGATCAGCGGCCGGCGTCGTGCCGGCGTGAGCCTGCTCCACGATACCTCGCAGGAGGTCGATCAGGCGAGGCTGGGCCGGCTGGCCCGGCAGAGTGGCATCGCCGGCCATCTCCTCCAGCTCGTATCTGACCCGAACGACCGGCTTGGCGAGCTTGAGGACGCGGGTCAGGTCGATGGGCGTCGCGGAGAGCACGAGGTCGGCCGGCATGGCGTTGAGGGTCGTCTCGAGCTCGTGCATCTGACCCTGGCCGTAGCCCATCGCCGGGATGAGATGCTCCAGGGCCGGGTAGCGGTGCAGCGTCTCGGCCAGCTGGCCCACGGCGTACGGAACGGGATCGACCAGCTCCGCGGCACCGAACCGGCGCGCCGCCACGACGCCGGCCCCGAACGTCATGCCGCCATGCGTGAGCGTCGGGCCGTCTTCCACGACCGCGACCCGCTTGCCGGCCACGTCACCGCCCTGGAGCGTGAGCGCCGACCGGGCCAGGAGCACCTGCGCCCGGGGGTTGGTGGCGGCGACGTCGGCCCTCACTTCGGCTATCTGCTCGGCCGAGGCGGAGTCCACCTTGTTGATCACGACCACGTCGGCCATGCGGACGTTCGCCTCGCCGGGGTGATAGTGCAGCTCATGGCCCGCCCGAAGCGGGTCCGCCACGACGATGAACAGGTCCGGCCGATAGAACGGGAAGTCGTTGTTGCCGCCCTCCCAGATCACGACGTCGGCCTCGGCCTCGGCCTGGCGCAGGATCGCCTCGTAGTCCACGCCGGCGTACAGGACGCGCCCGGCGTCGAGATGAGGCTCGTACTCCTCGCGCTCCTCGATCGTGGTGTCGTAGCGATCGAGGTCCGCGTACGTGGCGTAGCGCTGGACCCGCTGGGCCAGGAGATCACCGTACGGCATCGGGTGGCGAACAACGACGACGCGCAGCCCCAGCTGCTCGAGCAGGGCGGCGATGTAGCGCGTCGTCTGGCTCTTGCCGGCTCCGGTGCGCGTCGCCCCGGTCGCCACGACCGGCTTCGTGCTCCGCAGCATCGTCCGGGCCGGCCCGAGAAGCTCGAAGTCGGCCCCGCACGCCAGCGCCCGGCTGGCCGTGTGCATGACGTGCTCGTGGGTGACGTCGCTGTAGGCGAAGACGACGAGATCGACCGACTTCTCGGCCAGCAGCTGCTCGAGGTCCACCTCAGCCACTATCGGAATGCCGTTGGGGTACAAAGGCCCGGCCAGCTCCCGCGGGTAGTCGCGTCCGGCAATGCCCGGGATCTGCGTCGCGGCCGTGAAGGCCACGACCTCCACGCTGGGGTCGTTCCGATAAGCGGTGTTGAAGTCATGGAAGTCGCGACCAGCGGCTCCCATGATCACAACTCGTCTGCGATGCATGGTCTTCCGGCCCTTCCGCAGTCGCGCCGTCGGGTTCTTCCCGGGAGCGAACCTGGAGCTGACGAGCCGGTTCCGCGTCTGGTCCAGCGGTCGTCCAGCCACGGGTAGTGTCTCCGGAGCCGGGCCGTCGCGCAAGACCCAGGTCGACCGTGCGGATCGCGGCTCGTCGGGCGGTCCGTCCGGGCCGGTCGTTGCGGACCCCGGCGCTGCAGGCCGGCTTCAGGTCAGGTACTGGAACATGCCGTAAACGCCGGCGAGCAGAAGCGCCGCCGTCAACAGCCACAGCAGCGCGGCGTGGGTGCGGGAGTTGGCCAGGTCGCCGAGCAGCGCGCGGTCGCTGGTGAGACGAACGAGGAAGGCGAGCGGCAGCGCCAGGACCACGACGTTGAAGACCATCGCCCCAACGCACAGCCGCACGAGGTCGGCGGAGACGAGCGCCACCACCGCCGCCGGCATAACCTCCGCGAGATACACCGCGTAGAACCGGCGGGCCTGGCTCGGCTTGAGGTCGAGGCTGTGGGGCCAGCCCATCAGCTCCCCAACCCCCCACGCGGCCGAGAGCGAGACTACAACCAGGGCGAGCAGGCCCGAGCCCATGAGGCCGACGGCGATGAGCCAGCCCGAGCCGCCCATCGCCAGGCGAGCCAGCCCCTCCGGCAGCCCGGCGAGGCCGTGCGGTATCGCTGCCGGAGCGGCCGACTCCATCGCCGCGGCAGCGGCGATGACTATGGCCGCCATCAACGCCTGGCTGGCGAAGGCGCCGACCAGGGTCTCGATCCTGGAGCCCTTGAGGTCATCACGGGTCAGCTGCTTGTCCACGCTGGCGGATTGCTGGTAGAAGAGCATCCAGGGCATGATCGAGGCCCCCACGATCGCCACCACGAGGGCGAAGTAGTCGTGCGGCACGTCGCTCGGGAGCGGGCTAAGGTCCGAGACGAGGTGCGACAGGTTCGGGTGGCCGACGATCGCCAGGACGACGAAGCTGAAGAGCGCGAGCGAGAGCACGAGCGCAAGTCGCTCGAAGACCGAGTAGCCGCCCGTGAGCACCATCCCCGCGTGCAGCGCCAGCGCACCGACGATGGCAACCGAACCCGGGATTCCCATGATCGCCGCCCCCAGGGCGATGCCGGCGAACTCCGAGACATAGGCCACGAAGTTGATGACGGCCATGCCCATGACGGAGACGCCCGCCCAGCGCGGCCCGTACCGGGCCCGGACCAGCTCGGCGTGGCCCTTGCCGGTGGCCAGCGCCAGGCGGGCCGTCATCTCCTGGACGAGGAAGAGCACCGGCACGATGGCGAAGAGGGGCAGCAGCAGGGCGTAGCCGGAAACCGTCCCGCCCTGGCCCGCCGTGACGACGCTCGGAGCGTCTACGTCGGCGAGCATCACCAGCCAGGCCGGCCCGACGACGCGCAACCAGCGCCCCAGGGCCGGGGAGCGGATCGCTCCGGCGATCGTGCGGACGCTATCGATGACGGTCACGCCCGAACCATAGCGGAACACGCGGCCCGGCCGGCAGGTCACTCGTACCGTGAGCCGGAAACAGCGGCCAACCTCTGGCACAACTTGTGGTTCTGCGGCCGGCGCCGGAGGCCGGAGGCCGGCGGGAGTGTCAGCTCTTCGAACCCTCGCCGCCACTGGACGCGCCCGCGAGCTGGCCGGACCACACCAGGTCGACACCCAGCCTTTCGAGCGCGCTCAGGACCGCTTTCATCGAGGCCGTGGTGATGTTCGGATCCATGCCGACACCCCAACGGACCTCAGTGTGCGACCGGACCTCGACGTAGGCCACCGCGGTCGCCTCCTCGCCGGCGCCCATCGCGTGCTCGGCGTAGTCCAGCACGTCGATTTCGACGCCCAGGTCACGACGCAGGGCGTGAACCAGCGCCGAGATCGGGCCGTTGCCCTGGCCGGATATGGCGCGAGTCACGGCCCCGGACGTCAGCCGGGCGGTGACGAGGACGCCGCCGTCGTCGGACGAAGTCTCGTAGCCGGATAGCTGCGTTCGCGTGCCCGGCGGGAGGTATTCGGCCGCGAACGCGTCCCACATCTGCTCGGGCGTGATCTCGGTGCCGCTGCCTTCGGTGATGACCTTGATGCAGCGGCTGAACTCGATCTGGAGCCGGCGCGGCAGATCCAGGCCGTGCTCGGTCTTCATGATGTAGGCCACGCCGCCCTTGCCGGACTGGCTGTTGACCCGAATGACGGCCTCGTAGCTGCGGCCGACGTGCTTGGGATCGATCGGCAGGTACGGCACTTCCCAGATGTCGTAGTCGGGCGGGAGCGCCTCCATGCCCTTCTTGATGGCGTCCTGGTGCGACCCCGAGAACGACGTGTAGACCAGATCGCCGACGTACGGATGGCGCGGCCCCACCGGCAGGCGGTTGCAGTGCTCGGCCACGCGGCGCAGCCCGTCGATGTCGCTGACGTCGAGCTTCGGATCCACGCCCTGGCTGAACATGTTCAGCGCCAGGTTGACCACGTCCACGTTGCCGGTCCGCTCGCCGTTGCCGAAGAGCGTGCCCTCGATCCGGTCCGCGCCGGCCATCAGGCCGAACTCGGCCGCGGCCACGGCCGTGCCGCGGTCGTTGTGCGGGTGCAGGGAGAGGATGATCGAGTCGCGGCGCGGGGCATTGCGGTGGAACCACTCGATGGCGTCGCCGTATATGTTCGGCGTGTACATCTCCACCGTGGCCGGCAGGTTGAGGATGATCTTGCGCTGCGGCGTCGGCTGGATCACGTCCATGACCGCGGCGCAGATGTCGACCGCGTAATCCAGCTCGGTGCCGGTGAAGCTCTCCGGCGAGTATTCGTACCGGATCTCGGTGCCGGGGAGCCGGCCCTCCTGCTCCAGGCAGACCCTGGCCGCGTCGACGGCGATCTTGCGGACACCGTCCTTGTCCAGGCGGAACACGACGCGCCGCTGCAGCACAGAGGTGGAGTTGTAGAAGTGGACGATCGCCCGCCTGGCTCCCCGCAGGCTCTCGTAGGTCCGCTCGATCAGCTCCCGGCGGCACTGCGTGAGGACCTGGATCGTGACGTCCTCGGGGATGAGGTCTTCTTCGATCAGCTGGCGGATGAAGTCGTAGTCCGGCTGCGAGGCGGACGGGAAGCCGACCTCGATCTCCTTGAAGCCCATTCCAACGAGGGCCTTGAACATCTGCAGCTTGCGGGCCGGGTCCATCGGGTCGATGAGGGCCTGGTTGCCGTCGCGCAGGTCCACCGAGCACCAGATCGGGGCGTGCTCGATCTGGCGGTTGGGCCACTCGCGGTCCGGTAGGCGGAGCGGCAGGGGGCGGAAGGGTACGTACTTCTCGACCGGCATCTTATTGGGTCTCGCTGGCACGGGAGGCATTCCTGGTTCCTTCTTGCTCTGTCGGGTCCGCGTTCGTCGCCGCGGGTCGGGCTGGCATTTCGGGGAAAACAAAAACCTCCTGCGCCGGCGCAGGAGGTCGTTGGCGAGCACCGCGTGGGCGCTCGCCTCAAGTAAGGAGCAGGCCGCTGTCGAAGTAGGTCCGGCTCATAGCCCCGAGAGTGTAATCGGATCGACGACCGCGCGGGACCAGTACTTGCGGCTGCCGTCCGAGACCAGGGCCAGCCCGGGCCCAGCCGGCGGGCGCGACTCTCCATGGCGCCGTGTCAGTGGCGCCCTGTCCGTGGCGCGACGGGTCGCCGGCAGCGACGGGGATGTTAGTCTTCGAGCCGACCGCACCGTCCAAGAGGAACGCCATGCCCGAGCTCTCGCCCGCATACACCGAAATGCGCGACACGTTGCTGGCGAACGCACCTGAAACGAGCAAGGCGAAGGCACCTGACGAGCTGCCGCACGTCTACGCCCTCGTTACTGACGTCGGGTTCGAATTGCTCTTCACGGTCGCCGCGTACGCGGACGGGACGACGAGCGTCTACGACGGCAAAGGTGGCGCCGCCGTCGGGCTGGGCGACGCCGGCGAGATCGCCGCGTTGAACCGCGCGTTGCTGCGGGAGATCGAGGCGCACCTGGATTGGTTCGCGCCGGTCGAGTCGACCCCGCTGCCGGCGTTCGGGCTGGTCCGCTTCACAGTCCTGACGTACGAGGGCCGCCTGGGCGTCGAGGTCGACGGGCCGTCGTTGCTGCGGGGGCTGCACCCACTGACCAAGGCCTTTGCCGCGGTGATGGCGATCATGGAGCAGGCCCGGCGGTCGACCTCCCGGAAGCAGTAGGAAGCTGCGACCTCGCGAGTCCGGACTCATCGACCGAGGCGACGTGGCCGGCGGCGAAGCTCGGGTCGTGCGCGACCAGGCCCCAGAGCGCGTTGGATGGTGGAAGTTGGCTCCGGCGGGCCGGACCCGGGCGCCTACTGAATTCGGCTCGCCCTTCCGCCGATATCGCGCTCCCCCAACTCGCTCCCTCGCGAGAATGGCTGGAAATTGCGCTTCTCGAATGCGCCACTTGCCATCAGATCGTCCAGCGTAGGTCCCCAGTTCAACGCAGCTGCGGGGACTGTCGAAAGGCTCGCAAACGCACCCAGAGCCGCGAGGCGGTGGCACGCAAGCGGCGGAATGCCCCTAAGCCGAATGAGACATCGATCTGCGGGACAAGTTATGAGACGGTTGGCGAGGTGACGACGGATCCGACCAGCTGACTCCCGCACCAAATCGCTGCCCCTTGCGAGAAGTGCTACTATCGATGTGATATCAACACGATAGTAGGGAGACAGATATGATTCAGGAGCGGAAGGCGCGGGCACTCAATGGGTTCCCGGTGCTGTTCGTGTTGCTCGTGGCCACCGTGGTGCCGGTTGTCGCATTCGTCTTCAACGTCGCCAACATCGAGAGCTCGGTGTCGACCGGCCCGGTCTGGCTGCAGATCGGGATCGTAGTGTTTGCCGTGCTCGTCGCCCTCGGGTGGGCCGGCCTGACGGTGGTCAACCCCAACGAGGCGCGTGCGCTGGTGCTGTTCGGTCGCTACGCCGGCAGCCTCAAGTCGCAGGGCTTCTGGTGGGTCAACCCGTTCACCCGCCGGCAGCGCGTCTCGATCAAGGTCCGCAACTTCGAGAGCCAGAAGCTCAAGGTCAACGACCATGACGGCAATCCGATCGAGATCGCGGCGGTCGTGGTTTGGCGCGTGGCGGACACTGCTGAGGCGTTGTTCGAGGTCGACGACTACTCCCAGTTCCTCAAGGTCCAGACGGAGGCGGCGATCCGCACGCTAACCACCTCCTACCCGTACGAGCCCCACCGCGATGAGCTGTCGCTGCGAGGCAACCCCCACGAGGTCGGCGAGAAGCTGCAGGCGGAGGTGCAAGGTCGTCTCCAGAAGGCCGGCATCGAGGTCATGGATACGCGCATCAGCCACCTCGCCTACGCGCCCGAGATCGCCAACGCGATGCTGCGTCGCCAGCAGGCGAGCGCCGTCATCGATGCTCGTACCCGGATCGTCGAAGGCGCTGTGAGCATGGTCCAGATGGCGCTCGATCAGCTCTCGGAGAAGCACATCGTCGATCTCGATGAGGAGCGCAAGGCGCAGATGGTCAGCAACCTCCTGGTTGTGCTCTGCAGCGAGCACGAGACCCAACCGGTGGTGAACACAGGCACCCTGTACCAGTAGCAGGGCTCGGGACACGACGATGGACCGCAAGTCGTTCCTGTTGCGGCTCGATCCCGCAACGATGGATGCGCTGCGAGTTTGGGCGGGCGACGACCTGCGCAGCCTGAACGGACAGATGGAGTACCTGCTTCGCCGCGCTCTGCGGGACGCGGGTCGCCATCCTGAAGCAAAAGGGCCGCGCCCTGGGCAGTCCGATAGCACCGAGCAAACAAACGCGAACTCTTCGACACGCGAACGCGCGGCGATTGCACCGGAGGACAGATGAGCACTGAGCGCAGTCTCGAGATCAGAGGGATCTCGAAACGATACGGGGAGACAGTCGCGGTACAAGACCTGAGCTTCGACGTCCATTCCGGCGAGTTGTTCGGCTTTGTCGGGCCCAACGGCGCGGGCAAGACCACCACGATGCGGATCGTGCTCGGAGTCCTCGCTCCCGACGCGGGCGAGGTGCGATGGGACGGAAGGCCGCTCGACCTTGCGGCGCGCAGGCGGATCGGGTACATGCCAGAGGAGCGTGGGCTGTATCCGAAGATGCGACTGGCCGAGCAACTGGCATATCTGGGCGAGCTTCACGGCATGAGCGGCTCGGAGGCCCGGGTTTCAGCCGTGCGCTGGCTGGATCGCTTCGGCCTGAAGGACAGGGCCAACGATGATCTCCAGGCGCTCAGCCTCGGCAACCAGCAACGTGTCCAGCTGGCCGCCGCACTGGTCTTCGGTCCGGAAGTCCTCGTGCTCGACGAGCCGTTCGCCGGGCTCGATCCGGTCGCCGTCGACGTGATGGCGGGCGTGCTCCGCGAACGGGCGGACGCAGGCGTCCCCGTCATCTTCTCGAGCCACGAGCTCGAGCTTGTCGAGCGGATCTGCGACCGAGTAGGAATCATCGATCGCGGCAAGATGGTCGCCTGCGGCACCGTGGACGAGCTGCGGGCAGGGGGGCAGGAGCGCCGCTGGATCGACGTCCCCGGGGCCCCGGGCGATTGGGATGCCGGCGTGCCGGGAGTCCGGCTCGTGCAGGCCGACGGTACGCGGCGGCTGTTCGAGCTGGATCCGGGCGTCGACGATCAGGCGCTGCTCCAGGCGGGGTTGAACACCGGACCGGTGCGCGAGTTCGAACGCGTCGAGCCCACCCTCGGCGAGATCTTCCGAACGGTCATCGAGGAGGCAGCATGAAAGCGCGGTCTTTGAGTCTGGGCGGAACGCGCCGGCTGCCTACCACCTTCCTTGTCGCCCGCCGCGAGATCCGCATCCGTTTGCGCTCGCGCGTGTTCGTCGGCGGCACCATCGTGATGGCCGCCCTCGTCGTGGTCGGCATCGTTGCGGCGTCGCTGCTCGCCGGCAAGACCAACCCGGTGCGGGTTGGCTTCAGCGGCGGATCGCAGGCGCTCGAGCCAGCGTTCACCGCATCGGCCGCGGCCCTGGGCGCGAACGTGACGATCAGCGACATCGCCGACGTCGACGCCGGCAAGGCGCAGGTAACGGCGGGCACGCTCGACGTGCTCGTGATCGGGTCCTCGACCGCGCCGACGGCCGTGGCGAAGGATGCGGTCCCATCGAACGTCGAGTCCGCCCTATCCCTGGCCGCGGAGGCCGCCCGTCTTACCGACGCCGGCCTCTCACCGGCGGCGGTCAAGTCGGCCATGGCCCTGGTCCCGGTCCAGCTTCTGCAGCCCCCCAATCCCAAGGACACCCAGAACGTGTTGGCCAGCCTGGCCCTGGGCATCCTGCTCTGGATCGCGCTCGGCCAGTGGGGGAACATGGTGGCTCAGGGCGTGGTCGAGGAGAAGGCGACGCGGATCATGGAGATCCTGCTCGCCACGATCCCGCCGAGCCGGCTGCTCGCGGGCAAGGTCATCGGGATCGGCCTCGTCGGTCTGCTGCAGCTCACGATCGTGGGCGCGGCCGCACTCGTCGCGGTCCACGTGACCAACCTCGCCGCGATCCCGGCCCTAGGCGTGGCCTCGATCCTGGGCGATATATTCTGGTTCCTGCTCGGCTTCCTCTTCTACGCCACCGCCTACGCCGCGGTCGCCTCCCTCGTCTCGCGCCAGGAGGAGGTCCAGAGCGCCGTCGCGCCGATCTCTATCTTCCAGATCGCGGGGTACCTGCTCATGTACGCCGCGCTGCCGAATCCGAGTGGCCC
>JBEKCH010000054.1:0-15711 GCA_050014975.1 Candidatus Limnocylindrales bacterium | reverse complement strand
TCCGGATGAAGGAAGCTCGAACAAGAGGAGGTGGGCCACCGACGACGCTGTGATCCACCCGTCAAGGGGTGGGGACTTTTGATGGCCGCAGATGGGGACTTCTACGTGGCCGTTGACACGCCGCGAGGTCCTGCACGATCTGCAGCAGGCCCGTGCCGAGGGATCGACGCACCTGCAGCGACGCCTGCGAGTTGGTTGAGGATCTTGGCTGGCGAGGAAGGATTCGAACCTTCAGTCTCCTGATCCAGAGTCAACCGAGGCCATCCGGCGTGCTCTCCCTCGTGGGAAGGAGACCGAAAGGCGTCCAATTAGGGGATGGAACACGCTCACTCGATGGCACCGACGCGGCCGTTAGGAACCGGCTGGCCTCAGGAGGGATCGCCAGCGCGTCTGCGGGCCGTTAGTTGCGGTCCCTTCATGCATCGAACCGCGAGCGATGGCAGCGGTAGCACCCTCGATTCGGGTGCGGTCCGACGTGAATCGGAGGCAACAGACGCGACCCGTCCTGAGCGAGCGAATAGACCTAAGGGTGGCCGTCGCGTACACCCACCTCCTCCCAGCGTCCGGCTTTCGCGCTTGCAAGAGCGGCTTCCACGAAATCGACTGCTCGCGCACCATCGGCAAGTGCCGGGTAAGCATGGTGATCGTCCGAGATCGCCGGCTCTTCGCCCGCGGCGATCGAGGCGTAGAAGGGCTTCAGGAGATCCCTGAGCGCTTCGCCCCAGCCCTCAGGATGACCTGCTGGCAACGAAGGCACACCGATGGTATCTCCCTCCCTCGGGCCACGAACAAGGGTCCGTGCATCGTCGCGCGATGCCAACCATAGGCTCTCTGGGTGCTCTTGGCGCCACGAGAGCGAACGAAGCGAGCCCGTCAGCTCGACCGAGAAGTCGTTATGGTGGCCGTGGCTCACTTGGCTCACAACGCAGGCCCCAAGAGCGCCACCGACGAACCGAACAAGTAAGGTCGCTGCGTCCTCCGACGTAACCGCCACCCTCTCGCCCATGGCGGCGCCAGCCGCAAGCGTCACTGCCTCCGCGGCCGGCTTTGTTCGTTGCGGAATGAACGTGGCAAGCTCCGCAAACACAGCTTCTACGCGCAACCCAGTCACATACTCGACCGTGTCAAACCAATGAACCCCAATGTCCGCGACCGCCCGTGAAGGGCCCCCTGCGACGGTATCGACGCGCCAGTTGTAGTCCGAGTCGCGTGCCAACCAGTCCTGCAGATAGCGGCCCTGTACCAGACGCAGCGCACCCAGCTCCCCACCCGCGACGAGCGCTCGCGCTCGTTGGACCATTGGGTAGCCACGGTATGTGAAGCTCACCATCGCATGGCATCGCCTCGCCCGAGCGAGGTCGCTGAGAGCCCATGCCGAAGCGCGGTCAAGAGCGAGCGGCTTCTCGACGACGACGTGCTTGCCGGCCTCGATGGCTGCCGTCGCAAGAGGAACGTGCGTCGCGTTCGGCGTGCAAATGTGGACGACGTCGATGCCCGGATCTTCTATGACACTGGCAACATCGGTCGTGGCGCGATCTATGCCAAGCGCGCGTGCGCACGCTACCAGCTGATCTGGCTCGGCGCCGGCCAGGGCAACGACCTGGCCGTATCCGCCTCGGCGAACTGCGTCCACGTGGTGGGGGCCGACGAACCCCGTCCCGATGACCGCAACCTGGAGGAGCGCCCGACCAGTCATGCCCACCACGCCTCGCTTATGGGCGGCTCGGTGGGCATGACCGAGCGAAGGAACGCAACGGCCTTTCCGAAGCCGTCATCGATGGAGAGCAGTGCGTCCTCGTGCTCGATCGATAGTACGCCGTCATATCCCACGAGGCGAAGGGCGCTCAAGTACCGTCGCCAGTCCAGTTCCGAGTGACCGTATCCCATGGTTCGGAAGATCCAGCTGCGCCGCTCGATCGCCGTCAGCGGAGCCGTATCCAGAACGCCGTTGACAGCCGCGGGCGGCAGCAGAGCCGTGTCCTTGGCATGCACGTGGAAGATCGCCCTGGCTGCGCCAAGGGCCCTGATCGCGGCTTCCAAGTCCACGCCCTGCCAGAAGAGGTGGCTCGGGTCGAGGTTCGCTCCAACCGCCGCGCCCGCCTCGCCGCACGCGTCACGAAGTCGCAGCAACGTCGCCGGGTTGTAGACAACGAAGCCGGGGTGCATCTCGAACGCAATCCGGACATGGTGCGCGACGGCGAAAGACGCGGCATCCCGCCAGTACGGGACGACCTTCTTCTGCCACTGCCATTCAAGCAGCTCACCGTATTCAGTAGGCCACGCACAGGTCACCCAGTTGGGGTATCTCGCCCTGTCCGAGTCGCCTGGACAGCCGCTGAAGACGTTGACAGTCTCCACGCCGAGCCGCTCGGCCAGCTCCACCGTCCGGACAAACGTGTCGTGGCTACCCGCGGCGATCTCTGAGCGAGGATGCAATGGGTTCCCTTGGCAGGACAACGCGCTGATCATGAGCCGCCGCTCACTAACGGCGCGTGTGAAGGCCGCGAGTCTTGCTGGATCGCTCAACAGCTCGACAGGGCGGCAATGGGCATCGCCAGGGAAGTTGCCGGTGCCAATCTCGACGGCGTCGAGGCCAGCCTCACATGCCCGGTCCAACGCAGCTTCGAAAGGAAGCCGACCGAATAGGACCAAGAAGACTCCAAGTTTCATCTCATCCTCCGGCGACGATCAGCCGAACGCATCGATCTCCGGTGACCCTGCCATCAAGGCGCCACCTGCGGTGGGGCAATGAGGTTCCGCAGGGCTTCGAGGCTGTCACGAGCGATGAGATCGGCATCTTTGTTCAGAGTGGGCACCTCGACTACGAGGTATCCATCGAACTCGATGGCTTTGATGGCCCGCATCACCTGATCAAAGGGAACGATCCCAGGAGCGCCAACGGAGACCGTGTCCGTGCCGGGTGTACCCCGGGGGCTCGACCGGTTCTTGAAGTGGAACCTCACGATCCGCGCGCCAAGCTCCATTATCTCCTGAGCGGGGTCTCGGCCGATCCAGGTGTTGTTGCCCACGTCGTAGTAGACCCGGCACGCCGGGGAAGCGATCTGGTCGACCATCCGTGCGAGTTCACTGGCGCCAAGCAGGAACGGCGAGCACACATTCTCAATCGCGAGCGTAACCCCCTGCTCCTCTGCGAGTCGAACGCAGGGTTCAAGATTCCGAAGCGTGGCCTCCCATGCATCCGCGTCGCTCACGCCGGGTGGTTGATCGAGTGGCAACAAGATGCAGTCGGCGCCGAGATGCCTCGCGAGGGGCACAGAGGCGAGGATGATCTCGACTCCGCGCTTGCTATGCGCCGCGTCTCCTCCCGAGATTGGGTAATGCCAGAGCGCCCCGAGGCAGAGCGAGCAGATCGGTATGTTGGCATCGTGCTCCGACTGCGCCAGTTCGTCCCGCTGGGCCGGCTGAAGCCGGTCGGGCAGTATTTGCAGACCCAGACCGCTGCCTCCAAAGTTGCCGATGTCCAACTCATACGCGTCGTACCCAATCTCGCGCGCACGCCGCATCGCCTGCGGCAGCGGATATCGGGTCTCGAGCAGCCATGAATGCGCCGCGACTCTCACTTTGAGTCCCCTTAGAAGGTTGTGCTCAGCGTTTCCACTCGACCGGTGCGAGCTGACTCGACCGCTTTCTCGATGATCTCGATGACGTGACGGGCATGCTCGCCGCTGTTCAGCGGCTTGGTCCCGGAATGAATGTCGTCGACGAAGCTGGCCACGCCGTGACCGATGTGCCAGTGATGAGCGCCCCGGTCCGGATAGGGCTTGAACCACCCGCGCTGTTCAAACACCAGGGGTTCCTGATAGACCTCAAGCATCGGCTCACCCTCGTTCCGTGGTGCCTCACCGGCTCCCGACACCACGACGCCCTTGCTGCCGTAGAACTCAGCCCAGGGGCCCTGAGAGGCGAGCATGCAGTGCGACGAATCGACTTGCGCGAAGGTTCCATCGCCCCAATCGAGCATCAGCACAACGTTGTCGTCGACGTCGGCGGTGATCGTGTACGGCGTAAACCCCTCCTGCCACACGCTCGTGACATGGCGCTCGGGAATGCACAGACTCGAGAATGCCACAACCCGCTTGGCGGGCCCCAGCACGCCCGTCACCGTGTGAAGGGCATAGACACCGGTATCGAAGAGGGGACCGCCCCCTTCGGAGCGCAGGTGATACCAGGACGAGTCGTAGTAGTGGCCGTGAAGAGTCCCGCCCTCGTGAGACCCGTGGACGCGAGCGAAGCACATCCGCCCGAGCCGCCCTTCGTCGTAGAGCTTCTTCGTGAACGAGACCTGTGGATCGAGGACTATCGCAGGGGCCGATGCCAACATGACTCCAGCCTCTGCGGCCGCCCGAACGATCCGGTCCGCATCCTCCAGCGTCGTAGCCATCGGCTTCTCCGTGTACAAGTGTTTCCGGGCCGCCAACGACGCCAAGTTGATCTCGCCATGAACACGGTGCCGTGTAAGGTTGACAACGACATCGACTTCCGCGGACGCAAGCAAGTCTCGGTAGTCACTGAACACAGCGTCGGCACCGAACATCTTCTGCGCTCGATTGGCGCGATCAACGTCCACGTCACACACGGCCGACAGCCACGCCTTGGCCGGATCCAACTCCGCGATCACCGGGAAGTACAGCTTCAGCGCCACATCCCCAGTTCCAACAACCCCAATACCCAACGGCTTCACGATCTTCCTCCAAAAAGATAGATCTCGCGTCAACTATCCCTTCAAACCTGACATCATCATCCCCTGAATGAACTGCCGTCTAAACACCAGGAACACCAACAATAACGGCACAATCGTCACCGTGCTCGCCGCCATTGTCAGATCGTAGATCGGACCAAACTGAGTGGACAACGACACGATCCCAAGCGGCACAGTCTTGTTACTGTCACTCGTAATCAGAACAAGCGGCCAGAACAACTGATCCCAGTTGTACAAGAAGCTCAGGATCGCCACTGCAGCGATCGCCGGCCGACTCATCGGTAGGACTATGTGCCGGAAGAGCCCAAATTGGCCCAAACCATCCACGCGACCGGCATCCAGGTAGTCGTCCGGAATCGACATCATATACTGTCGACAGATGTAGATAGCGAACGCATCGAGGCTGAAAGGAACCACAAGACCCCACAGCTGATCAACCGCCCCGACCGAACGGGCCATGAGGAGAAGCGGGACCGCCAACACCTCAAACGGTAATGCCATCGTCGCCAAGAAGGCCCAGAAGATCACATCGCGCCCGACGAACCGCGTCTTTGCGAACACGTAGCCCAGCAGAGCTGATGTGGCTACCACGCAGATTGTAACGGATCCGGTAACTAACAGACTGTTTAGGACGAACTGCAAGAAGTTGAAGTCGACGACCAAGCGGACGTAGTTCTCGATCGTGGGCGCCGTGGGCAGGAACGTTGGCGGCTTGCGCAGGATCTCTTCGGCCGTCTTGAAAGAGTTCAATATCATCCAGACGAACGGCACGATCATTACAAAGCCGCCCAGCCATAGCACGGACAACCCGATCGACCGGGGCCCCCGTACCTTCAGCCTGGCCAGGCTCCTGGTTGTTCTTCTAGCCATGGTGTCCACCGGTTGTGAATCTCCACAACATGATGATACGCATCCTATGTGGCTCGTCTGCGCACGATTGTCAATTGGATCACCATCGCACCCGCCACGACAAGAAACATGAGCATGGCCAAGGCCGCGGCATAGCCAAACTGGTTGAACTTGAAGGCCTGGAAGTAGATGTACAGCGACCATACAAGGGTGCTGTTTATGGGGCCACCTGGGGATCGCTGGCCAGTGCCGGTCATTGCGTACACAGGGGTGAACACCCTCAGTGTCTCGACTGCCTGCATGACGAGGACGAGGACCAATGTGGGCCGGAGCAACGGTAGGGTGATGTGACGGAGGCGGCCCCATGCTCCAGCGCCGTCAACGGATGCTGCGTCGTACAATTCTGGGGAGATAGTCTGGAGGCCTGCCAAGATGATTATTACTGGAAAGCCAAGGTTCTTCCAGATGTCCATCAAGGCTACGGATGGGAGGGCTGTGCTTGGATCTTGGAGGTAACTGAAGGTCGGCAAATCCAAGCTCCCCAGAATGAAGTTGAACAGCCCGTAGATAGGGTGGTAGAGGAACACGAAGACAACGGCGGAGGCCACGGTCGACGTAACCAGAGGCATGAAGTAGAGAGTGAGCACGGTATCGCGGGCTGTGTGACTCTTGATCGAGTCAATGCCAACTGCAATCAGCAGTGCAAGTGGAATCTGGATACCTAGGAGAAGGATGGTGTATTCGATCGTGTTGAGGACTGCTGTGTGAAACACATCGTCCGTCATGGCCGTTTGGTAATTTGCAAGACCGACGTAGGACGACTGGCCTGCCGCGCCGGTCTGGAGACTCAGGCCGGCAAGGTACCCGATCGGTAGGTACCTCAAGACGGCGAACCAGAGGATTGCCGGCACGAGCACGACGAGGACAAATGGGCTCCACCCGCGCCGGCGGAGGCCTCGGCGAACCCTTCCGAGGAGTGGCACTGCTAGGTTCCCAGTTGGCGGCTACGACGCGGCCAGGATCGCGTCTAGCTGATCTTGAGCAGTCTGTAAGGCTTGCGGGATCGTCGACTTGCCCAGGAGGACGCTCATGGCCATGTCCGTCAAGTCCTTGTACTGCGGATCTTGCGGACCAACGTAGAGCACCGGGACCTGGTCCTTCAGGTACGGGAACCAAGGAGCCCACCGGACATCATTGGCAATCTGCGAATCCGTCCAAAGCGACTGCACTGCGGGAATCTCGCCAGTTGCCAGCGACCAAGCAACACGTTGCTCCGGCTTGCTTAGCCAGCGGATGTAGTCCCACGCGGCCGTCGCATTCCGGCTGCTTGATGGCACCATCCAGGCCCAAACGTTGGTCCCGGGAAATGCCTCTGTGACTTGCCCTGGACTAGGCGGGATCTGGGCCCACCCCCACTTGAAATCAGGAAAATCGTGCTTTAGAACAGCAGTGTACCACGGCCCATAGATGATGGACGCTGCCGTCCCTGAGGCAATCCCTTCGTAGTCAGTCAGGCTGGTGCTATCCACATGGTCCTTAGAGATGAGATCCTGCATGATCTGCAAGGCGTTCTGCCCGTACTGATTGGCAATCTGCACGCTCTTGTGGTCAGTCGAGTAGAACGTTCCGCCGGACCGCAGGAAGTAAAGCAGGAACTGAGTCACCGGGTCACTCCCGGTCATCTCGATCCCTGATCGCGTGATCGTACCGCCCTGAGTGACAGTCACCTTCTGCAAGTCACCGACGAAGCTGTCCCAAGTGCTCCACTTTGGAGTAACACTCGCTGCAGCGAACTCATCGACGTTGTAGATGATGAATGGGCCTGCATCGATGTTGACGTTTAGCGGCACGCCGTAGTACTTGCCGTTGTATTCCACCGGCGGGAGGGACGCCGGTGCAGTGTCGGCCAGGGTTGCCGCAAAATCAGAGGGGACTTCCGACAGCTGGCCGCCAGTCTTCTGCGGGTACAACCAGGATGCGACGCCTTGGATAATGTCCGGCTGTGAGCCTGAGGCAAACGCGGCCACAATCTTGGCGCCGTATTCATCCCATGGAACATAGGATAGATTGATCTTGACTCCGGTCGCCGCCTCATACGCAGCCGCGTCCGCCTTAGCAACGGCCTCGTAGTTCGGATCTGTGTGCACCCACATGGTCAGTGTGACGTTCGAACTGGGTCCGGGGCTACCCGACGATGTGGCGCTGCCACACGCCGATACAAGGCCAACGGTAGCGATTACAGCGATCGCTCGCTTGGCCCACAGATTGGTCCGCATAACGCTCCTCCCGTCTGCGTTCAGCTAGAACGCTACGTATTCGTCTACTGCCTTCCTGCGGTTTCGGCTGCTGTGATCTCCCGGCGCATGTACGCCAATGCAAGACGAACGCGACGATCCACCTCCTCTATGCCTCGGTACTCGTGGCGGACGAGCGAAGGACCACAGCCTTCATAGGCGATGGCTCCCTCGTACCGGATTTCGCACAGTCCGCGGAAGAACGCTGGGTAGTTGACCGCGACTACGCCTTCGCCGGTGTCCTCGTATATCAGGTTGTCAGGCGTTTCTTCGTAGCCACCGAAGTGCGACCAAGCTTCGAGCTGCCCTACGTCGAGCAGCGCTCGTCTCACGCCCTCGTCGCTCTGGTCTTGGAGATGAGGCGCGTCGATGCACGCTCTGAGCCAGGGCGAGTCGACTTCACGCACCATGTCAAGGGTGTCGCGGTATGTATTTGTGACCGGCTTGTGGTTCTGCAGAGCCAGAACGACGCCGTACCGTTCGCCCCAACGACTGGCCTCCTCCAGGCATTGACGGGCCCACTGCCACTGTTCAAACCAAGTCACATCGTGCCAGTTGTAGCTCTTGGCAAGTTCGTAGTAGGACTGGCCGTCTCGCAGGGTCACTCCGGGCCACGCCGCAAAGACACGTACCACCGGCGCTTCTATGTCGTGGGCGAGACGGACCGTTTCATGGAGCGCCAAGAGTTGTGCTTCACGCTGCTCGAGAACAGGGCTCACGAGGTTGCTGTAGCTGCCAACGCAGCCAATCTCCACGCCGTGCCGTGCACTGAGTTGACGGATGGTGCGCCTACGATCGGATGTCAAGTCCAGGGGCGAGGCCACGGGTCGCTTGGCCCCGATCTCAACGGCGTCAAATCCCATGTCCGCCGCTCGGGCGAAGATCTCCTCAAGGGGCAGAGGGAGGCCTTTGTAGAACTGCCCGTTGTAGGTCACCGTGTACAGAGCGGTCTTCATCTCGCGCGTCTACCTCCTTCGGTGTCGCGGACGGCGCCTGTGGGTCAGGTCCTCGTATCCGCTCCTCGCGTTCGTCCAGGCCTGGCCACCCCGAGATCCTCGCGGAACGGTCCAGCGTCGCAGCGAGATTGGAGCTGGAGAACAGCTCATTGAGGACCATGGCAGCTGTACCAACGACCCCGCCCCGCTCTCCGAGAGTGGAGCGCGTCACGAGTAGGTGGCGCGTGGCAAGCGGCAGTGACCGTCGGTAGACACTCTCGCGAATGGCCGCAAGGAAGGCGTCGCCGGCACCAGATACTCCCCCTCCAATCACGATGAGCGAGGGGTTGAGCAGGTTGACAACGCCGGCGAGCATCGACCCGATCAACCTGCCGGCACGCTGAAGCATCTCGGTGCTCGTCGGGTCGCCGCGCGACGCGGCTTCAGCAACGTCGGCTGCTGTCAACAGCCCTTTCCGCTGCAGCGCCGCCGCGAGGAATGGACTTCGCCCTTCCTTGGCAGCTTTCTCGGCCTGACGACCGATGGCAAAACCACCTGCCACCGCCTCCAAACAGCCGACGTTCCCGCACCTGCAGACAACCGTCGAATCCTCGGTGACCTGGATGTGGCCAACGTCTCCGGCGGCACCCTGTGCGCCTCGGTGCAGCGACCCATCTGAGATGATCCCCGCCCCGATGCCGGTACCGACCTTGATGAAGGCGACGTTAGCGTGACCGAGGGCTACACCCTCGCGCCACTCTCCCAACGCCAGCACGTTGACGTCGTTGTCGACCCAGACTGGCGCACCATATCTAGCGTTGAAACGTTCGGGGATCGCATAGCCATCCCACCCAGGCATGATGGGCGGTGCGACTGGACGCCCGGTGCTGAATTCAACCGGGCCGGGGATTCCTATGCCGATACCCCACAGAGGACCGGCATTGCCACGGCAGCGCTGGTACAGCCCTGCGAACAAGCTGTCAACCTGACCAAGCACGGCCTCCGGCCCGTCGCCAATTGACAGCGGCACAGCGTCGCTCACCAAGACGTCGCCGGCGAGATCGGTGATGCCAACGTGCGCGCTCGATGCCCCAAGTGCGGCAACCAACAGGTGGCCGGCGGACGCCCGGAACCGTAGACGGCGGGGTGGACGGCCGCGCGCCTGAGCCACGGTGCCGGCGTTCTCCAGCAGCCCGGCTGCCGCAAGTTGCCTGATCCGCTCCGCGACCGCGGCCCTTCCAAGCCCCGTTGCCCTGACTACGTCGGACTGCGACGTGGCCCCCTCGAGGCGAATAGCGTCCAGGACCTCTGATACACCGGCGAACAAGACGTTATTCTGACCGGGAGCGTATTTGCTCATGTCAGGAGTCTAATACCGCTTGTCAACTACGATATTCGGTGGAACAGCCGCATAAATGGCCCGTTTGGCAATTCGGCTGTGACCGCCCAGCCTGCGTCACCCAGGGAGGCCCTGCATGGACGCCGAGGAAAGTGGTAGCTCCAGGAGCAGATCAGTTGGACAGGCCTCGGCAGCGGTAGCTGCGGTGCTTTTTGGCACTGCCTATGTCGCTACGTCGGTCGCGATCCGTTCACTCACGCCGCTGGGAGCGGCCATGTGGCGGGGCCTGTTGTCGACCGCGGTCCTGGCGGCGGCTCTTGCCGCGGCGCGACACCCCGGCCCGGTTTATCTTGCTCCTGGCCGAATCTGGAGACTGATCATCCTGGGGCTGAGCGGAGGCCTCGGCTTCGTCGTGGCCATGAATGTCGCGGTCTCCATGACCGGCGCCACCATCGCAGCGTTTGCGGCGTCGATGTCTCCGGTCGTCGCAGCGGTGCTCGCCCCTGTGGTACTCGGGGAGGCTCTCACTATCCCGGCACTTGGCGGCTTTGCCGCGGCAGCCGTCGGCACCGCCCTTCTCTCCGGCACTGGTACGTCCGCCGTCGACGGGCTTGGTGTCCTCGCCGGGGTGCTGGCGGCACTCTGTTTCGCGGTGTTCCTGCTGCTGTCACGCCGATGGTCACAGGCGTACCGGCTGACGGGAGGCGCGATCGCCTTGTCGGTTGCGGCCACGACGGGGCTCGGCCTACTGCCAATCGAACTTCTTTACGAGCCCGCACAGCTAGTGCCGCAGCAGATCCGCCCCGATGCCGCGTTCGCCTTGATCTGGCTCGCCCTAGTACCAGGTGTCGCCGCCCAGCTGTTCGTCATCGCCAGCGTCCGCCGCGTGAAGACACAGTCCTCTGCGGCACTGCTGCTCATCAGCCCGATCACGGCCTCGGTGCTCGCGGCAGCCTTACTCGGTGAGACTCTGGATGAGCCACAACTCCTCGGCGCCGCGCTTATCCTCGGCGGCGTAGTGGTCGCGGCGGGACTGGAGGTCGACTCACGCCTGAGGGCGATGCCGGGCAGGCTGACGCGACGGGTTCGCGGGGGCTAGCCCGAGGACCGGCAGGACGTCGTGCGCGGCTCCCGTGTCAGGAGCCATCGGTTCGTTCATGCTCTGTTCGCCCTACCGCCCCGGCGCCGCGGGCTCCCGGTCCCGTCGCCAACGACCCGCCGGTACTGCGGACCGAACTCCGCCTCGGCCGCCAGCAGGTCGAAGTCGGGGTCGGCGAGGGCCATGGCTCGCCTGGACGGCTCGGCCACGACGGCAAGTCTCGAAAGCACGCCCGAGCAGATCGCCTTCACGTGACTTCAGATCAGATCCCTTGTCGACCGCCTCGACAACGAGCTCCGTGAGCCGTTCGGGGGCGCGAAGATGTCGGACGGGCCCAACTGAAACCGCCCGGACGCCATTGGTGGCGTTCCGGCGCTGCGAACCCCTTGCCGGGCTACCGATGGTCCGGCGGGAGCCAAGGGGCCTCTTCGCACGTCGGCTCTCGCGGGTCCCCCATGATCCGAAACGCCGAGATTGCGTCGCCACCGAGATACAGCTTCGAACGACCTGTCGGCAGGAGGTCGGAGAAGTGATCGCCGTAGCGGTGTCGGAGCAGATCGCGGACCTTCATGAACCGCTCGTATCCCTCGTAGAAGGCGCGCTCGCGGAAGACTTCGCGGCCGCTGCCGGCAAGCCGAACCACCGTCCACTCGTTCGGCCGCGAACCAGCGCCCGCCAACGACTCCTGGTCCCAAACGAACAGGGTCGGCCTGCCAAGAAGGAGCTCCGGCAGATCCGACGCCGAGCGGAGCATCGTCGCTCTCATGGCGGCCTGAGCCTGCTCCACGCGCTCAGCGTTGGGCAGATCGGCGATCGCCCGTTGGTTTCCCGCTGCCGCAGCCGCCCGGACGTCGTCGTAAGTTGGCAGGCTGAGGACGAGGACGATCTCGTAACAGGCCGGGCAGTCGTACTCAATCACCTCGCTGAAGAGGGCGGCTTTCAGGGCCGAGAACGGGCCGTCCCAGCCGCAATGGCGGCACTGCACCGGTGTCTCGGGGCCGCGGTCGTAGTAGGAGTGACTGACCATGAGGCTGCTCCTCACTCAGGGTGTCATGGCCCGACCTAGCCGTTGGGGAAGCGTACCGTCCGCTGCCTGAGGGGTCAGTGGGGACGCCGCGCATCGGCCGGGCCTCGGGTCGCAACTCGCGCCCAGTTCCCAACCTTCACGATCGTAACGGCTTCGGTGCCAGCTTCAATGCCATGCACGGCATTGCCGAGCATCAACCGGCAGAGAGATGTGAAGGATGACGCGGCGGCTGGACCTTGGCTGCACCTCAGAGGCAGCAAGCGATGCGTAAGAGATGGCACCGTATCAAAAGGCCCTCGGAGTTGCTCCCGGGGGCCTATTCCGTGCCCAAGTCTGGCTGGCGAGGAAGGATTCGAACCTTCAATCCCCTGATCCAGAGTCAACGGGAGCCATCCGGCGTGCTCTGCCTCGTGGGCAGGCCACCAAAAGGCGCTCAGTTAGGGGATGGAAACACGTTCCCGTGGTCGCATCGCAGACAATCGTGTTCGCCGGCCTCGGCTTAGGTCGTCGCCCCGGAGTCCGCCAGACACAGCACCACACCGACGAGGCCGACACCGAGGCCCAGGAACAACCCAATGCCCTGGGTGACGCTCGCCGAACAGCCAAACCCACACCACGTGGCTGTCTCCTGGGCGAACGGCGTCGCCACTTGGTTGTTCCAGTCCAACAACAACCATGCATATCCGGCACTCAGGGCGAGGAATCCGCACATTGTCGCTTTCGGGTCCCGACCGATGGCGACCGCCTCGACGAACTCCTCTACGTCGGGCTGACTCGGGCGACGACCGAACTCGTCGTCATTGTGCCTCCGGAACTCGCACGCCGGCTGGGGTGATGGGCGGCACTCGAGACTCGGTCGGACGGGCCTATTTGCGCAGGTTTTCGCGGAGTTGCTCGCGGGGCGTCTTAAGAACGTACTCGACCGTTCGGGTCTGCGGGTTGTAGTGCTTCTTCATCCCTGACGGCGCGGGCGGCGCATTCTTCACGACCATCTGTCGAACTGGGTCCTTCGGTATCTGCTTCATCCCCACCACCTCATTCCCCTTTTCGTGCGCAGCTGGATGGAGCCGTCATGGGTTGATCTTCGTCACGATCGCGGTATCAGCCGTTGACTTCCAGAGGGCGACATAACCGAACGTGCCGGAGCCCGCAACAAGCAGGAAGCTGTTTAGGAGACTGCTGACCGTGAGTGTCGAGTTCGTGAAGTAGGCCAAGATCACGGCGGCGACCGCGTACACCACACACGCAATGAGCGCGTTCGTCGAGTCCTTGTACTTCTCCTTCTTGATGACGGCAACGAGCAGCGGGAGGAAGAAGCCGAACACGGCGGTGATCTGATCAGAGGACAGTCCCAGGTTCATTTCCCTTCCCCCTATCTGGCGACCTCGGTGATGACGCACAGGCTTGAACCCGACACCCATCGACGAACACCGGTCACGCGGCCAAGCGCTGGGCCACCAGAGTCCAGTATGGCGGTCGCGTTCCTAGCGACCAAGGGTCATTTAGCCCTAAACTCCTGACCTGGGACCGCCTGGCTCAGGTCTGCGGTCCGTATCTGGGTAAACGGCGAGTAAGTACTCCCTTGGCGGTGGCGCCTCATGAGCTCACCAATCGGCGCCAGTTCCGGTCCGCTGTCCGGGGTTTCTTCGGATCAGTGCTCGACCTTCGGCAGCTTCTTGGCCTGCTCGATCCAGCCCGTGACAACTTTCTCGCCCGGAACGCGACGAACGAGCTTCCTGACCTTGTTGACCTCTTGAAGCTTGGCCGCCAGATTCGCCGGAACGCGATGGGCCAACTCGACCGGCGAGTCGACGCCCGCTGCCTCGAGCAGGGCGGCGTACGTCGGTCCGATACCTTCGATATCGCTGATTATCATGTGAGACTTGGAGGGGAACCTGTCGCGCACCTTGAACCAGAACGTTTCCATGTGCTTGGCGTCGCGCCGGCTGTCGTATCCGAAGACGAGGGTCGCCAAGCCAACAAGGACAAGAACGGCATCCAGCACCACTTCCCACAACCGATCCTGGCCCGGGAAGAAAGCCCCAAAGCAGATGCCTAGAAGGATGGCCGCAGCCGCTGAGAGCCCGTCGCTGAACCTGTAGTACCTCCGACGGACCCACTCACGGAGTTCAGATGGAGCCTCGCTGTAGAACAGATACTCCGTGGCGATGACGACATTGTCGCCCTCGCTCCAATCGGCGAGGTCCTTGTACTCCTTCACACCTCTTGATTCAGCGATGGCGGTCCGGAAGCTCGTTGGCTTCCACTTCCGTTTCGCCCGATCCGGTAACTTCGTTGCAAGCCACTTCCACCCGCCAACCGGATTCAGCGGCCATACGAAGTTCCAGATAGCGCGGCCGCTCAGTTGCAGCAGGGCTCCGATCCCGGCCGCGCCGATGAGTCCTATCACCACAACCACCGGGGTGTTTGTGCCTTGCGCCGTTATGACTTCCCCGCCGTCCACGAAGGCCGGCCCCACAAGCGCAAGCAGGAACAGTGCGCCAAGGCTTACGAAATCGAGGTTCATCAAGCCCACTGGTGCACCCTCCTACGACCCCGAAGCCGCCCTCGGGCCCTGTCGCTGGAGGTACGGTCGTCCCGCGGGGAGCCACCTCATAGTGGTCCAAGTCGCCGCCACGGCCGCGGCCTCCTTTGATCGCACGACCACACCCGCCGGTCCTCGATACCGAGGTCCGCGCAGGCGCGTCGGTTCCGCCAGTGGCTCGGCGCGGTCCCGGCGGCCAGTGTGTGGGCCGCGTGCCCAAGCCCCCGTGCTCAGCGCACATTCTCCCACCGGGGTCTATGGCCCCCGACACAGCCGCTCGACTGGCCGGCACGGGGCCGGGATCGTCGGCGACCAGCGGAGCGAAGGCCAGGGCAAGTGTCGTGGGAGCCTATCGGGAGCCGCTTATCTGCGGCTTACATGGGCTGGGCGGCCCACTCAAGGATCTCGACCAGGCCGGTGTTTCCTGGGTCGAACGGGAGGTCTTCGAGTAGCGGGCTCCCAGAGGATGACCCCGACTCCCCTTTAGGGGCAATCGCTGATATATGCAGTCAGCTTCCCGCTGAAGGCATCGAGTCGCTTCTGGATGTCAGTCTCGTTGGTTCCTGCAGCGGTCCACCCGAGACGAATCACATTCTGGAGGTAGCTCATCAGGCTCCGATCACTCGCGTAGGCATCGTTCAGGCAGGCCACGGGATGTTTGTTCATCCACGTGCGGTGCGCACTAAAGCGACTGAGCTCCGCCTGTTCCCCATTGAGCGTCTGAAGACAGGCGGCTCTGTATTCGGCTGTTTGTGACGGATCGCTGCACATGGCCGAGGACGGTTGAGTCCCCAGACTTGGTGTAACAGAGCGGGCGGGCCGTGAAGCGAGACGGCCACCGCGTCATCCTCGCGTCGTTGGAGTAGCAACCGACGACGAAAGGGACACCACGATGGCCGACGA
>JBEKCH010000053.1:0-16739 GCA_050014975.1 Candidatus Limnocylindrales bacterium | reverse complement strand
GTAACCGCCGACCTCCACTATCGCGCCGCTGGCGCGTAACCGACCCATCCTCTCGAGGTGCTCCTGCCGCACGGCCTGACGGCGCTCGGCTGCGTCCGGCGCATACGTCGCTTCGATGGCCCAGATACGTTCGATCGCGAGGCCCTCGGGAATCGCCTCCGCCACGGCTGCCTCCGTCAGTCGGCCAGCTGCTCGCCCGGCACCGAGACCTGAATGACGCCGTCGGGGTCGGCATCCGGGTTGTCGTCCGTGGAGCCGGTCTTTGAGGTCGGCCCGGGCACGGCGGACGAGGGGACGGTCGAGGCCGGTTCGGCCGCCCCGAGTGGGTGGGGCTCGCCGGCCGGGGACTCGGGCTTCATCGCCGCCGGCGGTACGGTGGCCGGTTCGGCCCCTTGCTCCTGCGCCGGTTCGGCCCCTTGCTCCGGCGCCGGTTCGGCCTCGGGCGCGGCGGGAGTCTCCGCTTCGGTCGCCTCTGGCGCGGCCTCGGGCGGGGCCTCAGATTCCGCGCTCGTCTCGGCAGACGCCCCCGCGGCCGCGGCTCGGGCTGTTGCCGTGGCATCCGTGTCGGTCGGACCAGCCAGCTCCACGACCGCGTCCGCCAGGCCGTCGTATCGATTGGAGCAGGCCATGTAGATCACCTGAAAGTCCGACGACAGCTCGCGCAACAGCAAGGCCGCCCGTGCCGCCCGCTGGTCGTCGAACGTGACGAACGGGTCATCCAGGATCAGCGGGGGCCGCTTGCCCTGAGTGACGAGGCGGACCAGGCCGATACGAGCGGCCAGGTAGATCTGGTCGATCGTGCCCTTGCTCAGGTCGGTGGCCGCCACCCAGTCGCCTCGCTCGGGCGCCCAGACAGCTATGTCGAGGGTGCGGTCGTCGATCTCGACCTTGCGATAACGGCCGCCGGTGAGTCGAGCGATGTCGCGGGCCACGGACTGCTCGAGGAAGCGCGTGGCCTTTCGCATCGTCGTTCCCTCGGCGTCCTCGATCATCCTGAGCGTGGCCTCGTAGATGCGAACGCGCCGCCGCAGAGCGTTCAGCTGTTCGCGCCAGGTGACGAGCCGCTCCGCTTCGCCGGCCACCTGCTCCGCGTCGACCGGATTGGCGTCGACCCGGGCCGTGGCCCCGGCTTCGGCGTCTCGGGCACGCTCCAGCGCATCCTGCCGCTCTCGCAGCTCCGCCTCCAGCCGCTCGCGGGCCCGCGCGTCCGTGGCAATCGGCCCCAGCGCCTCGAGGGCCGCGGTCTTCTTCTCCATCTCCAGGGCGGCCTGGTCGCGCAAACCCGCAACGTCGGCGTCGCTCTGACCCGCCAGGAACGCCGACACCTGGACCTGCAAAGTGGCGATCTCCTGACGCCGCGCCTGTTCGCTGCTCAGCAACAGCTCCGCGGAGGCGACGTCCGTGGCGCCGAGCTCGCGCAGGAGGTTCTGCACGCCAGACTGGGCGACCCGCAGGCCCTCTTCGTTCCCGACGCGGCTCTGCCGTCTAACGGCCCGCCGCTGCTCGCGAGCGGCATTGGCGTGCCGGACCACCTTTGCCGCCGACCGACGCTCCATCATGAAGTAGACCAGCATCGCGGCCACGACAACGAACACAACGCCGGTCAGGAGCATGGCCATGACGCCGGCCAGGAGGCCGAAGGCGACGGAGCCGAGGGCGATGACCAGGAAGAAGAGCGTGGCGAGCGTCCACAGCGCGTAGCTCGGCACGGGTTCGTCCGGTTCGACCTCCGGCCCCTGCTCCTCCCGAAGCGATTCCTGGAGAACCGCCACGCGGCTCTGCATCGTCCGCAGCCGATCGAGGGTTTCGCGGAGGCTCGCGATCGAGCGCTCGGGCATCGACTCCAGCGCCTGCAGGCGCTGCTGCGCATCGGCGGCCTGGCGAAGACGCTCGTAGCGCTCCGATACGACGGTGCGATCGGACCGCAGCCGATCCGCCTGGCGAGCGCCCTCGAGCATGTTGCGGCTCTCGGCCAGCGCCTGTTCGGCCCGTTGTCGGGAAATACGCGCCTGGGCCAGGGCATCGCGATCCCGCTCCAGCTTCTCGAGCGCCGCCTCGCCGCTTCGGAGCGCCCCCTCGGCGCGGGCCACGGCCTCCTCGGCGATCTTTAGCCGCCCGGGGTTCTTGTCGCCGCGGGACTTGAGGGCTCGGATCGTCTCCTCGAGACGGGACTTAGCCCGCGAGCTCCCCTTGTCGCCGCCGCCGATGCTGCCCTGCAGCCGATCGCGCAGCGCTCCCTCGTCGCGGTCAAGGTTCTCCAGCTCCTCGTGGCGGATCGAGGCGGTGGATCGGAAGAAGCCCTCGTTTGGGATCCCCGTCAGCTCGGCCATGATCTGGTCCGCCCGAGCAGGGTCCGTATAGGTCTGGCCGTCGTATTCGAGAGAGACGCGGCCTCTCTGGCCGCGGAACTCCTTCTCCAGGACACCGCGGCGGACGTTGAGCCGGCCCGTCGCTTCGCTCTCCTCCTCGACGACGAACTCGATGCGGGTGCTCGAGCGCGCCTCCTCGCCGGAGCCCCAGCTGCGGAGTGACTCCAGCTCGGAGGCTGTGGCAGTCGCCTTGCGGAAGAGGGCCAGCTCGATGCCGCGCTGGATTGTGGACTTGCCGGCCTCGTTGGGGCCTCGAATGATGGTGAAGCCGGGCGCCAGCTCCAGGTTGAGCTCACGGTGCCTGCCGAGGTCCTTGAGCTGGATACGGAGAATCCTCATCGCCCCGCCCCTCTCAAAGCGTCACCTCGCGACCTTCGAGGAGGTGGCGTCCCAGGCGCAGCATCTCGCGAAGGTCGGCCAGCTCTTCGCCCGGATCCGGGGCGGCCCCGACCGTCGGGGCCGCGTTCTCGCCCGCGTCGGTCGCGGCCGCGCCGGAGGGTTGGTCTGCGGCCAACGCCGTGCCGGAGGGCCCGGCACCACCGCCCGATCCAGCCTTTTCGATTTCGGCGATCCTCGCCTGCATGTTCCGGACGAACGCGCCCAGGACGGTGTCCGGTGGGGGCATGGGCCCGTCGGGCAGAGCCGGGATCGCGAGATCGCGGACGCGGAATCGCAGGAACGACGGCGCCAGGGCACGCTCGACTTCGTCCAGGTCCACGTCCAGGGTGTCCGGCATCAGGCCGGTCAGGCGAAGGTCCAAGAAGAGATTCGAATCGGCATGGCTCGCGATCGTTTGGATCAGGGCAGGCTGAGACTGGATACCGCTCACGTCGAGGTCGAGCTTCTCGCTGCGCGTCTGGCCTACGCGCTTGGGCACGATGGACACCTGGTGCCGGCCGCCGCGTTCGGCCAGCGTAACGAGCAGGACCTGCCCGGCGCCGTCCTGGTCCATCGCGACCGGCTCGGGAGCCCCCGAGTACGCATACGTGACGTTTCCCGCCCGGCCCTCGATTGCCGAGTGCCAGTGCCCGAGCGCCAGGTAGTCGAGCCCGGTCTGCGCGATCTCGTCCTCGGTGAAGACGACCTCGTCGCCTTCCGTCTTGCCGGGGATAGCGAGCGCTCCATGGACCATCCCGATTCGCCAGGTCCCGCGCCCATCGGTGCGCGAGTCGAACCCGTCGAGCGGGCTCTTGGGCGCCCGCTTGGTGTTGAAGACGCGACCGTGGACTACCGCGTCAAGCGAAGGCAGCCAGATGTTCGGCTGCTCGGGCGTCAGGACGGCGATCCACTCGTGACTCGTGCGGGCCATGGCCGCGAGATCGTACGAGCGGTATATCGAGGCGCCATCGTAGACGTCGTGCGTGCCCGGGATGATGACGGTTCGAATTGAGGCTTTGGCCAGCCGGGCCAACTCCGCCGCGACACGCTCCACGGACCGCCGGGGCTGCATGTTCGAGTCGAACAGATCGCCGGCTATCAGGACCAGATCCACCGCTTCGACGACGGCGAGGTCGACCGTGACCCGAAAAGCCGTGAACTGGCGCTCGCGCAGGACCGCGGCACGCTCTCCCAGGTCGGTGTGCCTGGCCCCCAAGTGGACGTCGGCGGTGTGAAGCAGGCGAAGCATCGGGCCTCTTGGCTCCTCTCCCACCAGGAGCCGAGTGATCGTGCCTGGTCCGTGGGAGGCTCGCGCGGTCTGGTCGACGGAAGCTGCGGCCACCTCGGCCGCGCCTACACGTGTCGCGACGGCCGACGGCACGATTGTGCCAGTTTCTGGGCCACTTCATACGCCCCGGCCGGGGACTCTGCGGGCCGGCGTCCCGAGACCCGGGCCGTACTCGGAGTCGCTGACAGGTCATGGTATCCTCCCGGGCTACCGGTGCGTCCCCGACAGGCACCTTCAAGGCAAGAAGCCGCTCGACCGGATCCGCCTCTCCCTCCGGCGGCATCGGCGGGACGGGAGCTTCTTCGGCTCGCCTGGCCCCCGGACCTCCACCGGTGCGTAAATCGCGCCTCCAGGAGGAGAAAGTGGCCTACGTCGATCGGACGCTTACCTGCGTCGACTGCGGGGCCGAGTTCGTGCACTCGGCCGAGGATCAGGATTACTACGTGCAGAAGGGGTTCGTCTCGGACCCCAAACGTTGCCCGAGCTGTCGGGCGACGCGGCGGTCGATGAGGGACTCGGGAGAAAGCGGCGGCCGCGGGGGCGGGGTGAGCAACGGGCCGCGCGAGTACTTCGCCGTAGTCTGCTCGCGCTGCGGCAATCAGGCCCAGGTGCCCTTCAAGCCGCACATGGATCGGCCGGTCTATTGCTCCGACTGCTTCCGCGCGGTCCACGCCCAAGGCGCGTAGACCTCATCGCAAAAGAGAAAGCGGCGGTCGCCGGACGGCGACCGCCGCTTTGGTATGCAGAGATTACGCGGCCTTGGAGGCCACGAACGCCTGATAGGCGCCCCAGCTCATGAGAGCGCCGCCGGCGAGCATGATGATGTCGGCGACGTACATCAGGACCGGCGCGCCGGAGGGACCAGTCAACTGCATGAGGGTCATCAGGACGGCGCAAACCAGGGTGATAACGGCGCCGCCGAGAAGGATCTGCACGACAGGCATCGGCCAGGTGATGTTCATGTTCGGCGCGATCTTGAGGTACAGAACGACCCCTACCACGATGCCGACGACGAGCGCCAGAATGCCAAAGAGGCCCGCGCTGCTGTAGTTGAAGTAGTTGACGCTGCCAACGCAGTAGTTCTGGTTGAGAACGGATGTGCACACAGACGCACTTCCCAGGACCAGGCCGGCAATCCAACCGACAACGATGCCAACTACGCCGTACGCCACGAATCGCTCATTGGCCGAAACCTTTGCCCAAAGTTCGTTGAGCACGAGTTGAGCCTCCTTCTCCTATTGATCCTGGTGCGCCCCGTCCGGGGCCGCCGACTGCCTCGCTCCTGTCGGCCTCAATGACGGGTGCCGAGGCCGATGAGAACGAGCGCAGCCTACACCCCGGGCCCGACCGTGACCAGATGGTTCCGTGCTCACCAGACTTATCGACCAGCGCCAAACCATCCAAATTGAGCATGCACCGACTCCGTGTTGCGCGAGAGGGGGCGGACGGCCGGCCCACCTACCGGGACGAGTGGCCTCGCGTCGACCCGGAGAACCGCCTGGCGAGCCGCGGGCCGGTGTCGAGGACCCCGATCCTCGGGCGTGGGCCGACGCCCGTGGGGAGATTGCCGCCTGCGCAGGGGCGATGGGGTCGCACCCGTCCGATTTCTCTGACCAGCCCGTTTCGGCAGGTGCAACCGCGGTCCCGGCGGTGGAAAGCGCGGTGGGCCGCGGCCTATTCCGCGCCCGGCCCGGGCCGCCGACCACGGCGCGGCGCCCCGGGCCGGGTTGGCCTCACCGGAGGCTTCCGGCTCCGCTCTGATAGAATGACTGCGCTCCCAAAACGGCGTTGCCGTATCCGGGCGCCCACGGATCCGCCTACCGGTGATCGCGGCGCGCGACCGCCGAACTCGCAGCGTCAATGGCTCGGGAGATTGGAGGAGGCACCATGGCTCGGCCTGTCCGCACGGCGGTCGCCACGACCCCGCTTCGGCCGGTGAAGTCCCACCTGATCGAGGAGTACAACGCCCGGACGAACATCGTCCGGTGCGACTGCGGCTGGTCCGGGAACGCGGACGATTTCGCCATCCACAGACGGGCCGTCGGCGCCGCAAGCCCCTCCTGACAGAGCCGCGCGGCCCCGAGCCGCAGCCCCCAAATCGCCCCCTGGCCACCTACGAGGACCTGGGCTACCGGGACGTCTTCTGGGCCGCCCGCCGGTACGAAGACGCCTGCGATCGAGTCGCGATCCGGGCGCTCCTGCCGGCTCGAGGCGACAGGCTGATCGAGGTCGGCGCCGGATTCGGGCGCCTTGCGGACGAATACCGCGGCTACCGCGAGGTCGTTCTGCTCGACTCGTCTGAGGTTCACGTCACCGCGGCACGTGAGGCAGTCGCGGGCGACTCGCGCTTCCAGGTGGTTCTTGGCGACGCCCTGGCCCTGCCCTACCCCGACGGCCACTTCGACGCCGCCGTCTGCGTGCGGGTGCTGCACCACTTCGCGGATCCGACCCCCGTGCTCCTGGAGCTCGGGCGGGTGGTCCGACCCGGGGGCGTGCTTGTTCTCGAATACGCGAACAAGCGGAACCTGAAGTCGATCGCGCGACGGATGCTCGGCCGCCAGAGCTGGTCGCCGTTCGAGCCCGGTTCGGTCGCCTACAAGCCCTTCCACTACGACCACGCGCCGGTGGACGTGCGCCGCTCACTGCACAGAGCCGGCCTCGGCATCGAGTGCTTGCGGGCCGCCTCGCTTTTCCGCATGCCGCTGCTCACGCGACGGCTGCCCCAGCCGCTGCTCGTGGCGGCCGAAGCCAGGCTGCAGTCACCGCTGGGCTCCATCGCCCCCAGCCCATCGGTCTTCCTGCGCGCACGGCGCCCGAAGTAGCCGCGCACGGCCGGTCGACCGCTGGACGGGCCGGACGCGGCGCCGGTCCCTGCCGGGTACACTGCGGCCAGAAGGAGGCAGGCTCACCGAGACTCACGTGCCCTCGACAACGTCCGTGAACGCCGGGCCGGCGAGCGCGACAGCCCAGACAGCAGCCCGGCCGGGGGCGCCGGCAGGCATCCCCAGGACGCGCGAGGAGCGCCTGCTCCTGCTCCGGCCGTTGCTGCAGGGGCGGATTCTCGTTCTCGACGGGGCGACCGGGACGCTCATCCAGCGCTACCGCCTGTCCGAGGCCGACTTCCGCGGAGATCGCTTCCGCGATCACCCGCGCGACCTGCGGGGCGACAACGACGTGCTCTGCCTGACCCGCCCGGACGTGGTTCGCGCCGTCCATGACGCGTACCTGGCCGCCGGCGCCGACATCGTCACGACCGACACGTTCACCGCCACGCGAATCGCCCAGGCCGACTACGGGCTGGCGGACGTGGCTTACGAGATCCACCTCGAGGCGGCGCGAATCGCCCGCGCCGCGGCCGACGCGGCAGAGGCCCGCGAGCCCGGCCGGCCCCGCTTCGTCGTCGGGTCGCTCGGTCCCACCAACAAGACCGCCTCGATCTCGCCGGACGTCGCCGACCCGGCGGCCCGCTCCGTGACGTTCGGGCAGCTGGCCGAGGCCTATGCGGAAGCGGCGCGAGGGCTGCTGGCGGGCGGCGCCGACCTGCTCATGGTCGAGACGATCTTCGACGTGCTCAACGCCAGGGCGGCGATCTATGCCATCCAGGGGGTCTTCGAGGAACTCGGCCTCGAGGTGCCGCTCTGGATCTCCGGGACCATCACCGACGCGTCCGGGCGGACCCTCTCAGGGCATACGGTCGAGGCCTTCTGGAACTCGGTCCGCCACGCCCGGCCGCTGATCGTGGGCCTCAACTGCGCTCTCGGGGCCCGCCAGCTGCGGGCCCACGTGGAGGAGCTGGCCGGGCTCGCCGACTCTTTCGTGGCCGCGCACCCGAATGCGGGATTGCCCAACGAGTTCGGTGGCTACGACGAGTCGCCGGAAGCCATGGCCGCGGTGCTGCGCGACTTCGCCGCGGCGGGCCTGGTCAACGTCATCGGCGGCTGCTGCGGCACCGGGCCGGCACACGTGGCCGCGTTCGCGGAGGCGGCGCGAGGCCTCGCCCCACGCGCCGTTCCCGAACGCCCGGCGGCGCTTCGGCTGGCCGGCCTGGAGGCGCTCGACGTCGGCGAGGGCAGCCTCTTCGTGAACATCGGCGAACGGACCAACGTGACCGGTTCTCGGGCCTTCGCCCGCCGCGTCGTCGGTGGCGACTTCGACGGTGCGCTGGAGATCGCCCGTCACCAGGTGGAGGCCGGCGCCCAGGCGATCGATGTCAACATGGACGAAGCCCTGCTGGACTCGGAAGCGGCAATGACCCGCTTCCTCAACCTGGTCGCCTCGGAGCCGGCGATCGCCCGCGTCCCGATCGTCGTCGACTCGTCGAGCTGGCCCGTCATCGAGGCCGGCCTGCGCTGTATCGGCGGCAAGCCGATCGTCAACTCGATCTCGCTCAAAGAGGGCGAGGCCGAGTTCCTGCGCCAGGCAAGGTTGGCTCGTCGCTACGGTGCGGCGGTCATCGTCATGGCCCTCGACGAAGCGGGCCAGGCCGACACGGTCGAGCGGAAGCTCGAGATCTGCCGGCGCGCCTACCGGCTCCTGACCGAGCAGGCCGGCTTGCCGGCGGACGAGATCGTCTTCGACCCGAACGTTTTCGCCATCGGCACCGGCATCGAAGAGCATGCCGGCTACGCCGTCGCCTACATCGAAGCCGTTCGCCGCCTCAAGGCCGAGCTGCCGGGTATTCGGGTCAGCGGGGGCGTGAGCAACGTCTCGTTCGCCTTCCGCGGCAACGACGCCGTCCGCGGGGCGATCCACGCCGTCTTCCTCTACCACGCCATCGCCGCCGGAATGGACATGGGCATCGTCAATCCCGGCCAGCTGGCCATCTACACGGAGATCCCCGCCGAACTGCTGGAACGAGTCGAGGACGTGGTCCTGAACCGCCGCCCGAATGCCACGGAGCGGCTGCTGGAGATCGCCCCCGAGTACGCCGGTGAGGGTGCCGCCACTCGAGCCGAGGCGGACCTGGCCTGGCGCGAGCTGCCGGTGGCGGATCGGCTGCGGCACGCCCTCGTGGAAGGCATCGACGCCTTCGTGGTCGAAGACACCGAAGCGGCGCGACTGGCCGTCGCCCGCCCGATCGAGGTGATCGAAGGGCCGCTGATGGCCGGCATGAGCGCCGTCGGCGACCTGTTTGCCGCGGGCAAGATGTTCCTGCCCCAGGTGGTCAAGAGCGCGCGGGTCATGAAGAAGGCCGTTGCGCACCTGGTGCCGTACCTGGAGGCGGAGAAGGCGGCCAGTGGCGACGCCCGGCCGCGGGGCAGGATCCTGCTTGCCACCGTCAAGGGCGACGTGCACGACATCGGCAAGAACATCGTCGGCGTCGTGCTGGCGTGCAACAACTACGACGTGCTGGATCTCGGCGTCATGGTGCCGGCGGCGCGAATCCTCGAGACGGCGCGGGCAGAGGGCGCGGACATCGTCGGTCTCTCGGGCCTGATCACTCCCTCGCTGGAGGAGATGGCTCACGTCGCCGCCGAGATGGAGCGCGAAGGTCTGGGGCTGCCGCTGCTCATCGGCGGAGCGACCACGTCGCGCGCCCACACCGCCGTCAAGATCGCGCCCCGCTACTCGGCGCCGGTGGTCCACGTGGCGGACGCGTCGCGGGCCGTCGGCGTCGTCTCCGAGCTGCTCGGCGATGGGGCGGCGGACTATGCCCTTACATTGCGCGAGGACCAGGAGAAGCTCCGGGTGGAGCGGGCCGGCCGCCGCGAGCGCTTGGCCCGCATCTCGATCGAGGCCGCACGGGCGAATCCGGCGCCGGTCGACGTCGAGCGTGCCGTCCCCCAGCCGAGCTTCCTGGGTGTCCGTGTCTTCGAAGATCTCCCGCTCGAGAACCTGGTCGACCGGATCGACTGGTCGCCCTTCTTCGGCGTCTGGGAGCTGAAGGGCACGTATCCGGCGATCCTGGACGCACCCGCGGTGGGCGAATCGGCGCGCCGGCTGTTCGGAGACGCCCGGCGGTTGCTCGACCGGATCGTGCGGGAGCGGCTTCTGCGGGCGCGCGCGGTGGTCGGCATCTGGCCGGCCAACTCGGTCGGCGACGACATCGCGCTCTATGCCGACTCCACTCGGACAGAGGTCCGGGCCGTCGTCCACACGCTGCGCCAGCAGATGGAGAAGCCACCCGGCCGGCCGAACGAAGCGCTGGCCGACTTCGTGGCGCCACGCTCGACCGGGGTCAGGGACTATCTCGGCGCGTTCGCCGTCACCGCCGGCGCGGGCTCGGCCGAGCTGGTCGCCCGCTTCGAGGCCGACCACGACGACTACGACGCCATCATGGCGAAAGCCCTAGCGGACCGTCTGGCCGAGGCCCTGGCCGAGGTGATGCACGAGCGAGTCCGGCGCGATCTGTGGGGCTACGCCGCCGGTGAAGCACTGGATGACGCCGCGTTGATCCGCGAGGAGTACCAAGGCATCAGACCGGCGCCGGGCTACCCGGCCTGCCCGGACCACACGGAGAAGGCGACCATCTTCGCGCTGCTCGACGCCGAGGCGAGCGCTGGGATCGGCCTGACCGAGTCGTTCGCGATGCTCCCGCCGGCGTCGGTCTGCGGCTACTACTTCTGGCGCCCAGAGGCGCACTACTTCGGCGTGGGCCGGATCGGGCGCGACCAGCTGGAGGACTACGCCCGCCGCAAGGGCTGGTCCCTGGCCGAGGCCGCGCGCTGGCTCGCCCCCAACCTGGACGACTGAGTTCGAAGGGCTGCCAGGCGCCGCTTCCGGCTATCGCTTGGAGCTCGGCAAGCGGCCAGTTAGCAGACGACCGGCGCCGTGATCGAACGCTGAACCTGAGCGGGTCGCGCTATCGGGCACCCGGCGCGTACAGCTCCGCGGTTGCGAGGACAGTCCCGTCGCTGGCCGTCCCGCCCGCGATCAGGACGCGGCCGTCGGAGAGCAGTGTGGCCGTGTGCAGGTCACGGCCCTGCGACAGCAAGCCGGCCGGGCTGAATCCGCCAGTCGCTGGGTCGTACAGCTCCGCCGAGTCGAGCTCAGATCCTGCGCTGCTCAGTCCCCCGGTCACCAGGACGCGACCATCGGTGAGCAAGGTCGCTGTCTGGCTGGTGCGTGGAACGCCCATCGACCCGGTCGGGGTGAACTTGCCGGTGGCCGGGTCGTACAGCTCGGCGGAGGCAACCCCTCCGCCCAATACCAGCGCGCGGCCGTCGGCCAACAGGACCGCGCTGCCGCGACTCCGCCAGTCCGTCATCGACCCGGTCGCCGAGAACATCCCGGTCCTGGGGTCGTACAGCTCGGCGGAGGCACCAGGCTCGTACACGACCGCCCCAGTTGGCGTCGCCAGCGCAGTCGGTGTTGGTGTGGGGGCAGGCATCGAGCCTGACTCTCCCCCTCCGGCGATCAGGACCCGGCCATCGGCGAGGAGCGTCGCGGTCCGGTACCAGCCGGGCCAGATCATCGATCCGGTTGGGGTGAACCTGCCGGTGGCGGGGTCGTAGATCTCGGCCCGGTCCTCCTTCGCCGCCGCGAAGTTGCTGCCGGCGATGAGCACGCGGCCGTCGGCGAGCAGGGTGGCCGTGTGGTCGTAACGGGGAACCATCATCGATCCGGTGGCTGTGAACTTGCCGGTTGCCGGGTCGTACAGTTCGGCCGAGGCGAGACCCAGGTTGTCCGCGCCCTCGCCGCCGGTGATCAGGACGCGGCCGTCGGCGAGCAGGGTGGCGGTGTGGTTGGAGCGAGCGGTCGTCATCGACCCGGTCGGGCTGAAGGTGCCTGTGGCCGGGTCATACAGTTCGGCCGAGGCCAGGGGCTCCGATGCGGTGCCCACGCCACCCGGGACGTCGAAGCCGCCCGCGATGAGGACCCGGCCATCCCGCAGCAGGGTGGCGGTGTGCCAGGCGCGGCCTTGAACCATCGATCCGGTCAGGCTGAACCACGACGGAGACACTGGCCAGCCGGTGGGAGACACACTGGCAGCGGGAGATCCGGCGGGAGACGCATTGGCGGTCGGCGATCCGGTGGCCGAAGCTGCAACGCAGCCTGCGACGGCGAGAGCGACCACCAGGCCGAGGCCGGCTGCGCGGAAGATCCCGATCCTTGTGCCGGCAGTAGCACGACCGATTGCCATTCGCAGGCTCCCTCATGCGGCGCCGGGCGGGCGGTCGTCGCTACTACCGCCAAAGGAGCGACGCCCGACCCCTTGCTCCGGTGACTGTAGCGTTCGGCGGAGTGCCGTGATGGGAGCGTTCGCCGGCTGATGCCAGCGGTCCCTCGGCAAGGGCAGCAGGTCTCGACTGAGGGCCGGCTGCAGACCCGCCGGTCGCGTCATCCCGACACGGTCGAGTTGAGCGAGAACTGCGCCCGCATCCCCCACCAGGCCGCCGCTCGGACGCCAACCGGCCGCATCGCCCCAGGTCTGCCCACAGCGCGGAGCCGCTTGCGCCCCGCTCGTACCAAAGCGCAACCGTCCCCGGCGGCCAGCCGCACCAAATCGGGTCGCGGAATATGACGTCGTTCGCTACTATTCCGCCACTATGCCGCAAGCCGAACGGAGAAGCTCGCCGGTGCCGTCCGCGCCGGTCCTCGTGGCCATCGAATCCGACACCCTGGATGAGCCCGCGGACCTGAACCTTGTGGCCGGGCAGGTGGCTTCGGCACCGCAGCAGATGCCGGTCGTGCAGGCCGTCTCGGTCGCTTCCGAGCCGACGCCCTCCGCCCACGTTGTCGTCCCGGCGGGACCCACCGCACACATCCATTGGATCGGGAGCTTCGTGCAGAACCGCCACCCGGCAGACCTTTACGCCGACATCGTGGCCGGCACGCCCGATCTCGTGATCGTCGACGCACGCTACCCGGAGACCTATGCCGTGGAGCATCTGCCTGGCGCGATCAACCTGCCGTGGCGCGACCTCGACGAGGCTGGCACGGCCCACCTGTCACGTGAGGCCTTGTACGTCGTCTATTGCTGGAACGCGAGCTGCCACGCCTCCACCAGGACGGCGCAGCGGCTCGAGGCCCTCGGCTTCAAGGTCAAGGAGCTCCACGGCGGCCTGCAGGACTGGAAGAAGCAGGGCTACCCGACCGAGCGCGCCTAAACGGGCCGAGGTTTCGACCAGCCGGCGCTCGCGCGAAGGCCGCCCGATCGGATGATCGGTCGGCCGCAAGCTTGCCCCGCTAGAATCGCGGCAGCAAGCGGGAGGTCGGCAGTGAGCGAAGGACGCGTGGCGGATCCGGCAGTCGCGACCGACGTGGACACGGTCGTTGTGCTCGATTTCGGCAGCCAGTACAGCCAGCTCATCGCCCGCCGCGTGCGCGAGCTCAACGTCTACTCCGAGCTGCTTCCCTACGACACTCCATGGCCCGAGATAGCGGCCCGCAAACCCAGGGCGGTGATCCTCTCCGGCGGACCGGCGAGCGTCTATGACGCGGGCTCGCCTCACCCGGACCCGGCGCTCTGGGCCGGCGGCGTCCCGATCCTCGGCATCTGCTACGGGCTCCACCTGATGGCCCAGGCGCTCGGCGGTGAGGTCGTTTCGTTCGCCCGCAAGGAGTTCGGCCCGGCCGTCGTCTCGGTGATCGAGAAGGACGGCCTCTTCGACGGCCTCGAGCCCGAACAGTCGGTCTGGATGAGCCACGGCGACTCGATCGAGCGCCTGCCCGAAGGCTTCCGCCCGACGGCCCGGACGAGCTCGACTCCCTATGCCGCCGTCGCGGATTCGGATCGCCGCCTGTACGGCATCCAGTTCCACCCAGAAGTCGTCCACACCCGGAACGGCCGCCGGATCCTGCGCAACTTCGTCGTCGAGATCGCCGGTGCCCGCCAGAGCTGGACTCCGGCCAACTTCATCGCTGCCAGCATCGAGGAGATCCGCTGCCGCGTCGACGAGCACAGCCGTGCCACCGGCACGGACGGTCGGGTCCTGTGCGCACTCTCCGGGGGAGTGGATTCGGCCGTGGCAGCGACCCTCGTGCACCGCGCCGTCGGCGATCGCCTGACCTGCGTTCACGTCGACCACGGCATGATGCGCAAGAACGAGACGGAGCTGCTCCAGAAGGCGTTCGACCAGCTCGGCGCGCGCGTCATCGTAGTCAATGCCAGAGAGCGGTTCCTGCGCAAGCTGGAAGGCGTCGTCGATCCCGAGCGCAAGCGCCACATCATCGGCAACGAGTTCATCCACGTCTTCGAGGAGGAGGCGGCCAAGCTCGGCCAGATCGACTTCCTGACGCAGGGCACGCTCTACCCGGACGTCATCGAGTCGGCCACGTCCGTGAAGGAAAGGGCCGCGGCCAAGATCAAGACCCACCACAACGTCGGGGGCCTGCCGGAGGACCTCCGTTTCCAGCTGATCGAGCCGCTGCGCTACCTGTTCAAGGACGAAGTCCGGGCCGTCGGAATGGAGCTGGGCCTGCCGGACTCGATGGTGCAGCGCCAGCCCTTCCCCGGCCCAGGCCTGGCGATCCGGATCATCGGCGAGGTCACGGCCGAGCGCCTCGACACCCTGCGCGAGGCCGATTGGATCGTCGTCGACGAGATCAAGGCCGCCGGGCTGTACCGCAGCGTCTGGCAATCGTTCGCGATCCTCACGCCGCTTCGGTCGGTCGGGGTCATGGGCGACGGCCGAACGTACGCCAACGTGGTCGCGATTCGCGCCGTCACGTCCGAGGACGGCATGACGGCCGATTGGGCCAAGCTTCCGTACGACGTCCTGGCCAAGATCAGCGCCCGCATCGTGAACGAGGTCCCGGGGGTGAACAGGGTGGTCTACGACATCAGCTCCAAGCCGCCCGCGACGATCGAGTGGGAATGACGAAGGTCGAAAGCGCGGCCCGGTAGGAAGGAGGTCCGAGGTGAGTGACTGGTGGGATCGGCCGTGGCGAGCGGAGCCCGGCAAGGAGGTCGCGAACCAGCCCGCCCGCGGCCCCACCTGTCCATGGTGCTCGGCGCCTGCCGAGCCGGGCGCGACCTACTGCCCCAGCTGCGGCGCGGTCATGGCCCAGCGAGAGTCGCTCGACGGTCTCGTCATCCCCGGAGTCACGGACGTCGATCCGGCCTCGCGCGAGCTCTCGCCGACGGCCTCGAGGCTCGGGACGCCGGCACGGGTGAACGCCTTCGGCGCCGTCGGGCAGGCAGCGGGCCAGTCGGCCCCGCTCACCGGGGCTGCCCCGGCGGCGGCCGGAGATTCGATCACCGGAGGGTCCGTGGCGCCGGTCGATCCGAAGGACCGGGGAAGCGTCGCGCCGGCGGCGCTCGAGATGACCAACCAGCTCGACTCGGCGGAGGCCGAGCTGACGCCCAATATGGGGGATCGGCCTGACGAAGCCGACACCTCTTCGGATCAGCCGGCTTAGAGCCAGCGCGACGGGGGCCGCAAGAAGGAAGCAGGCCAAAGAGGGAAAACGATGCAGAGGATCTTCGGTGCGCTGGCCGTCTTTGGGGGATGGCTCTGCATCGTGCTGAGCGCGGTCTTCGGGCTGATCGCGACGGAGTTCATGGGCCTGAACCAGGCAGAGGGCAACCTGCCTCCGAACGGCGTCTACGGCATTCCAGCCATCATCGTCCTGTGGGTGCTGGTCGCTCTCGCCGTCCTGACCCTCGTCCCGGCGGTGGCGGCCATGGTAGCCCCCGATCCGAGCCGCAAGCTCTACACCGTCGCCGCCGCGATGGCAATCGCCGGCCTCGTCCTCATGCCCGACGAACTCGGCCGGGCACTCGCGCAGGCCATTCTGCCGGGCGCGGCTCTGTTCGCGGCCGGCGGCTGGTGGCTCCATCAGGCGGGCGAGATAGGAGCACTCGTCGAAGCGCCGGCCCAGGCCATCATCGCGACCGGGACGGCCCTACCGGCAGCCGCGGCCGACATTGCGGTGGCGACGGCCGAGCCGGGGCCGGCCCGGCCAGCGGCCACGGCCCAGCCGGGGGCCGCACACGAGCCCGCATCCTCCGCCGGCCCGTCAGGCAGGGCGGCCAAGAAATCGGTAAAGGCGGCGCATTCGGCAGAGGTCGAGTGCCCCTGGTGTTCCGCCCGGACGACCAGGGGAGCAGACCGCTGCTCCAGCTGCGGGGCCGCCCTGGTCCTCACGGCCCAGGCCGACACGTATCCAATCCCCGGCGTAACAACGGTCGCACCCGAGCTCCAGGCCTACGCCGAGAAAGCCGCCCGCAAGAAGAAGCGCGTGGGACTGTTGTCGCTGATCATGGCCGATCCCGATGCGCGCCTTCTCCAGCCGACGAGCGCGGAGGTGGACCGAGCCGTCATCGGCCCGCCCAGCGCCGAGGTGCGGGCCGAGATGGAGAGGCTCGACCGCGAGATAGCGGCCGGCATCATGCCCCCGGGCGACCCGTCCGGCTCGCCGCAGGACGCTGGCTCGCCACGGGACGCTGGCTCGCCACGGGACGCTGGCTCGCCACGGGACGCCGGCTCGCCGCAGAACACCGGCCAATAGCCCCGTGGCCGATTCTGAGCCCGGGCTCGCAGCGCCCGGTCCCTCGTACTTGCGTGAACTGGGCATCCGTCCGGGCGACCCTCGCCGCGTGGGCATGAGCCGGCCGCAGACCATCGCCAACGGCTGGTGGGTGGCACTGCTGTGGTGCGAAGAGGGCGGCCGAATCATCGAGTTCAAGGCGTTCAGCCCCACGCCCGAGCCGCCGCCCGGCTCACCGCTGCTGCGTCTCGGGCCTGCGCTGGCCGGAACGCTCTCCGGCCTGATCATGGACGAGGGAGGACGCCAGCAGCTGCGCCTGCGCCTTGGCC
>JBEKCH010000052.1:0-16755 GCA_050014975.1 Candidatus Limnocylindrales bacterium | reverse complement strand
CCGGCGCCGCGCGCCGAGCGGCCCAAGCCGAAGAGCGCGCTGATCATCGGTTCCGGGCCCGTGGTGATCGGCCAGGCGGCCGAGTTCGACTACGCCGGCACGCAGGCCTGCCGGGCCCTTCGGGCCGAGGGCGTTCGGACCATCCTGGTCAACTCGAACCCGGCGACGATCATGACCGACCCGGAGGTGGCGGACGCCGTCTACCTCGAGCCGCTCACCGTCGAGGCCCTGGAGCAGGTCATCGCCAAAGAGCGGCCGGAAGGCCTCCTCGCCGGGCTCGGCGGCCAGACCGCGCTCAACCTCTCGGTGGCGCTGGCCAGGGCCGGCGTCCTGGACCGCTACAACGTCCGGCTCATCGGCACGCCGCTCGAAGCGATCGAGATGGCCGAGGACCGCGCGCTGTTCCGCGACCTGCTCGAGCGGATCGGCCAGCCGTACGCGCCGAGCTGGGTCGTCGAGGGCGAGACCGACGAGGAGCGCGATGCTGCGGCTCGCACCGCCCTCGAGAAGATCGGCCTTCCGGCCATCATTCGACCGGCCTTCACCCTCGGCGGCACGGGCGGCGGGATCGTCGAGACCGAGGCGGCCTACTGGGAGCGGACCCGGACCGGCCTGCGCCTGAGCCCGATCCACCAGGTCATGATCGAGCGCTGCCTGGTGGGCTGGCAGGAAATCGAATACGAGGTCATGCGCGACGCGGACGACACCTGCATCGCCGTCTGCTCGATGGAGAACGTCGACCCGCTCGGCGTCCACACCGGCGATTCGATCGTGGTCGCGCCCGTCCAGACGCTGCCGGACCCGGTCCACCAGCGGCTGCGCTCCGCCTCGCTGGCGATCATCCGGGCGCTGGGGGTGGAAGGCGGCTGCAACGTCCAGTTCGCGCTCTCGCCCGACTACGGCGACTACGCGGTCATCGAAGTGAACCCGCGCGTCAGCCGATCCTCCGCGCTGGCGTCCAAGGCGACCGGATATCCGATCGCACGCGTCGCGGCCCAGATCGCGGCGGGCCGGCGGCTGGCGGAGATCCCCAACGTTGTGACGGGCACGACGGTAGCGGCCTTCGAGCCGGCACTCGACTACGTGGTGGTCAAGCTGCCGCGCTTCCCGTTCGACAAGTTCCCCACGGCCGACCGAACGCTCGGCAGCCAGATGAAGGCGACCGGCGAGGTCATGGCGATCGACCGAACCTTCGGCTCGGCTCTCAACAAGGCGCTGCGCGGGCTCGAACAGGCGGGCGCAGGCTTCCTGGCCGAGAGCGCCGGCTGGCAGGCGACGCTCGACTACCTGATAGCGCACTGCCCGGAGACGGCGCCGGGAGAGGCGGCCGAGGCAGCCGAACCGCCGCTGGCCGTCGTCGACTCCGCCGGCCTCGTCTGCGAAGCGAAGGCGCACGCCGAGCGGATGGCCTATCCCATCGTCCTCAAGCGGTTCCTGGCGCCATCGGACTCGCGGTTGTGGCGCATCCTGGCCCTGCTGCGGCGGGGCATGCCAGCCGAGACGATCCGGGGCGTGACCGGCATCAGCGCGTGGTTCCTGTGGGAGTTCGAGCGGGCGATCGCGCTGGAGCGCGAGGTGCGGGCGCTTGGGCCGCGGATCGCGGACCCGGCGGACGATGAGGCGGGCACTCTCCTGGCGACCGTGAAACGCGCCGGCTTTGGGGATCGCGAGCTGGCGCAGATGGCGGGCACCGATGCCGAGGCGATCCGATCGGCTCGTCTGGAGCTGGGCCTCGTGCCCGGCTACGCGATGGTCGACACCTGTGCCGCGGAGTTCGCCGCGGAGACGCCGTACTTCTACGCCACGTACGCGGCGGCGGGCTCGGAGCCGGAGCTGCCGCCGGTGGACAGGCCCGCGGCGCTGGTCATCGGTTCCGGCCCGGTGCGGATCGGGCAGGGGATCGAGTTCGACTACTGCGCCGTCCAGGCCGCGGCCGAGCTGCGCGACCGGGGCTGGCAGGCGGTCATGATCAACTCGAACCCGGAGACCGTCTCCACCGACTTCGACGCCTCGTCGCGGCTGTACTTCGAGCCTCTGGACCCGGAGTCGGTCCGATCGGTCGTGGAGGCCGAATCGCCCGATCGGCCGCTTTTGCCGGCCTTCGTCCAGTTCGGCGGTCAGACGCCGCTCAACCTGGCCGAGTCTCTGTGCGCGGCCGGGATTCCGCTGCTGGGCGCCAGCCTGGAGACGATCGACCAGGCGGAGGATCGCATCCGCTTCGCCAACCTGGTGGAGTCGGTTGGCATCCCGCAGCCCGAAGGCGGCATGGCTCGCTCGATCGAGGAGGCGCTGGTGCTGGCCGAGCGCATCGGCTACCCGGTCATCGTGCGACCGTCCTTCGTCATCGGCGGCCTGGCCATCGACTTCAGCTACTCGCCGTCGGACCTGGTGCAGCAGCTGGCCCGGGCGACCGTCGTGGACCCCGACCGGCCGGTTCGGATCGACCGCTACCTCGAAGGCATCGAGGTCGACGTGGACGCCGTCGCCGACGGCGAGACTGTTCTTATCCCGGGGCTGCTGGAGCACGTCGAGCGGGCCGGCGTCCATTCAGGCGACTCGGTTGGGATGTTCCCGCCCCAGACGGTCTCCGTCTCGGACCAGGAGCTCATCGTGGCCGCGATGGATCGGATCGTGCGGGCGCTGAACGTCCACGGCCTGGTCAACGCGCAGTTCATCGTCCGCGACGACGGCGTCTACCTGATCGAGGTGAACCCTCGTGCCAGCCGCACGGTGCCCTTCATGTCCAAGGTCACCGGCGTGCCGATGGTCAAGCTCGCAGTACGGATCGCGCTCGGGGAGACGCTGCGCGGCATGGGCTGGCCGGGCGGGCTGCTGCCCGAGCCGCCGCTCGTCGCCGTCAAGGCGCCGGCCTTCTCCACGGCCAAGCTCCGGGGCGTGGACCCGTCGGTGGGTCCGGGCATGCAGTCCACCGGCGAGGTCATTGGGCTGCATGCCGATCCGCGCGTGGCCCTCGCCAAGGCGATGCAGGGCGCGGCGCTGATCCCGCCGCGGCCGGGAGCGGACGGGGCGCTGGCCCTGATCTCCGTCGCTGAACGGGACCACGGGGAGTTGCCGCGCGTGGCCAGGGCGCTGGCACGCGCCGGCTATCGGTTCGCCGCCACCTCCGGGACGGCGGCCGAGTTGCGCGGGCTGGGCCACGAGGCGCTGGTCGTGGCCAAGGTGGGTGAGACGCCCGCAGAGGGACAGGCGTCGATCCTGGATCTCATCGCCGGCGGGTCGGTGCGGCTCGTGGTCAACACGCCGGCGCCGAAGTCCGGTCCGGTCCGCGACGCGGCCGAGATCCGGCTGGCGGCCACGGCCCAGGGGATCCTCTGCCTGACGGCGATCGAGACGGCGGTGGCCGCTGCCGAGGCCCTGGACCCGGACCTGGTCGCGCGCCTGGCGGAGGTCCGCTCGCTCGGCGAGTGGGTGCCGGAGCCGGGCGTGCCACGCGGGGCGGTGGCAACCGGGTAGGGGGCCGCGGTCCCGGAAACGGCGCGGGACGGAACGGCGCGCTGCTTCGTCAATCTGGTCATGATGGGAATCGTGACCGTCGAGAGAGGGAGCCAGGAGTTGCTCGAGCGGGTGGAGAGCGCCCGTTCCTCCGGTGACGTCGAGGCAGCCAGGACGAGCTTCGAGGCGCTGTATCGACAGCGCTACCGGGACGTCTATCGCTATGCGCTGCTGATGCTGCGCAGCGCCGAGGACGCCGAGGACGTGGCAGGTGAGGCTTTCCAGCGGGCCTACGGGGCCTGGCGCTCCGGCCACGGGCCCGCGGGCCAGGCCCTGCCGTGGTTGCTGCTCATCGCACGCCGGCTGGTGATAGACAGGATGCGCCGCCGAAAGCTGCTCTTCTGGCTGCCCCTGGCTGGCGTGCACCCAGCCCACGAGCCGGCGGATGAGGCGGACACCGGCCGGACGGAGTTCTGGCTGTGGTTCGAGCGGTTCGCCCGAGAGCTGCCGCCGCGGCAGCGTGAGGTCCTGATCCTCCGCTACCAGCGCGACCTGGACGACCCCCAGATCGGCGACATCCTGGGAATCTCGGCGTCCGCCGTCCGCTCGCTGGTGGCCCGTGCGTGCGCCACGCTGCGCCGCAACCCGGAGATCTGGCGATGAACAAGAACGAACCGACGAACATCTCAACCGCTTCCGACAAGGAGGTCCTCGACGGCGTGCGCAGGCGACTCACGGGCGTCGAGCGGCTGGTTCCGGTGCCGCCGGCATGGCAGCCGGAGGGGACCGCCGCAGAAGTCGCCGGATCGGAGGGACGAATGAACATCCATGTCCGACCCGCGGGCGCGATCGGCCTAGGGGGTGTCGTCGCCGTCACGGTCGTTGCGGTGATCGTTGGGCTGTCGCTGGCGGCGCAGGGTCCCCGCCAATCCGGCGGCGTGGGTCCGACCGAGAGTCCGGCGTCCCCCTCCCCGACGATCAGTGCCAGCACTCCGACGGCCGCCGTCCCCACCTTCCAGGTGTACCGGATCCAGGAGGGCGATACCCTGGCTTCCATCGCGGCCAGGTTCGGCATAACGCTGGCGCAGCTCAAGGCGGCAAATCCGTGGATCTCTGTCGACCACTTCCTGCTTGTCGGCGATACCCTCGACATCCCCTGGCCGGCCTGGATCCCACCGACGCCGGCCCCGGGCCCGACTCCCACGGCCGCCGGAACGTTCGAGATCTACACCGTCAAGAACGGCGACAGCATGCAGGCCATTGCTAGCAAGTTCGGCATAACGCTGGCGCAGCTCAAGGCCGCAAACCCGCAGATCAAGAACCCAAACTATATCCAGGTTGGCCAGGTGATCTACATCCCGTGGCCGAGCTGGGTCCCGCCTGATCCAGCCGCGTCGGGCGGCTGAGCGCGGTCGGGCCCACCGGTCCGATTTCGGGCGGGTTCGCGTCGCCGCGCACAGGCTGAGCAGCTGCGGCCGCTCCGAGATCGGGGAGTTGCCCCTGTCCGCCGGGCCCTGGCTCGGCTAACCTGAGCGCGCGCCGCAATACGGCGTCAGCGGTCGGGCGCACCAAATCCGGGTGCGTCCCGCAATCGACCTCGCAGTCAGGATGCCGTCCGTGTCGCCCGCGCTCCCCGGCCTTCGCTTTCGCCTCTTCGGCTTCCCGGTCGCGATCGGCGTCGATTTCCTGCTGATCACGCTGATCATCGGGCTGCAGGCCCGCCCCGGCGTCTACATCCTGGAATGGGTCGTCGTCGTGGCGGTGTCGATCCTGATCCACGAGCTCGGCCACGCCTTCGCCTTCGACGTCTGCAACATTCACCCGGAGATACGGCTGTGGGGCATGGGCGGTCTCACGATCTCGGGCTTCGTGCTGCCCCCGCGAAAGTCGATCCTGGTCAGCCTGGCGGGCCCCCTGGTCGGGATACCGGTGGCGATCGCGGTCATGGCGGTGAGACCGTGGCTGCCGCCCAGCGGCCTCTTCGCCGTGACGGCCGCGGATCTGATCTTCGTCAACCTGTGGTGGGGCATCCTGAACCTGTTACCGATCGCGGGCCTGGACGGCGGTAGCGTCCTGACGAACCTCTTCGTGGTCGTCCTGGGCCAGCGGGGCAGGCGGGCGGGCCTCGTCGCGGTGGCGCTGTGCAGCGCGGCGATCGCCATTGGTGCGATCTTCTCCGGCTTCATCTACCTCACCATCGTCATCTTCTTCTTCGGGCTGTTCAACCCCGAGCCGTATCTGACGCTCTGGCGGCTCGCCTCCGGCGGGCCTAGCGGGTCGCGCCTGGCCGCCGGCGCGCCACCGAACGCGCCGCTGAAGGGGAGCTGGGCGGGGGTACGAAGCGGATCGGGCTCGGATTCCGGCGGCGATCGGAGGGGCGGCGAGGGTCGCGGACCGGACCGGCGTCCGATCGCCGTCGTCGCGATGGAATCGCGCCGCGCCTTCGGCGAGGCTCTGGCGGAGACGCTGGAGGGTGAAGCGGGAGAGGCGGCGACGGCGGACCTGGACGAGCTGGAACGCCGGCCGGCGCCTCTCCTGCCGGACGTGGTCGGCATGATCGCGCGGCGCAACGATCCGGCCGTGGCCGCGCGCCTGGCCGGCGAGACCGATCCCCTGGCGGTGCTGGGGATCGTCACCCGAGTGGTCGAGGCCAAGCGCGTCTCTCAGGCGCTCGGCACTCTGCGGCGCGAGACGCTGCCCGGCCGAACGGCCGCCCTGCTGAAGCTGCAGGTCGGCCTCCATGCGCTCGGCCGCTTCGATGACTCGATGGCCGCGGCCTCGATCCTCGGCGTCGCCGGCGGCCCGCGCAGTGCCGTGCTGGAGGCTCGGAGCGCGGCCCGGATCGGAGACCGCAAACGCGCCGCCGCGGCCCTGGAACGGGTCCTATCGCTGGGGCCGGTACGGCTCTCCGACGCCGCCCTGGGCGACATCGCGCGTCTCGGCCCGGACCAAAAGGTCGCCGACCTGCTGACCAGGCTGCGGAGCGCGACCCGGACGAGCTGAGGCGAACCCGTCTCGGGCGTGGTCTCAGGCGTGCTCGAGCAGGCTGGCCGGCGTCTCCACGATCGTCGGCTGGACCGGACCCAGCTCGATCGCCCGGGGCGCCTCCCGGTCGGCACCGCGGAACCACTTCCAGAGCAACCCCGTGGAGACGGTGTAGAGCACGATGATCGTCACGAAGTCCACGGTGTAGCCGGCCGTAAAGCCGAGCGCGTTCTGAAGGGCGCTGTAGTACAGCGGGGAGAGGGTCCAACCCAGGGACCACAGCAGCGTCATGCCGGCCGCCAGCGTCGCCCGCTCCGCGACCGATACCCGCTCCATGGCGAAGGCGTCGAAGATGGGACTGCCCGCGTTCATCAGCGAGTTGCGCACCGCCATTGCCGCGATCACGGTCCAGAGCAACGGCGAGAAACCCAGCACCAGCAGGAACGGGATGCTGGACGCCTGCACGAGCACTATCGATCCGATGCGGCCGAACCGCCTTGCCAGCGCCGGCTGAGCCAGGATCGCCATCGTCGTGCCCAGGCTGGTGAGCGCGAGAACGGCGTTGATCGAGGCTAGATTGAGGTTGAACTTGGTCTGAATGAAGACGTTGAGGAACGGGATGAGCTGGCCCGCCCCGAGCGAGGTGATGAAGCCCGGCAGCAGCAGCCGCACGAACAGGGCTCGATCGGAGATGACGGTGCCGAAACGGCCGGTCTGGGCATGGCGCGGACGGTCCGGCCCGGGCCGGTCGCTGGCAAGCGGCAGTATGGTCAGCAGCGCGAGGGCGCCAAGGACCGCGATCCCCACGAGCAGCACCCGGTACGGGGCCGGTCCTCCGCCGAGCCCGAGATCCGAGGCCAGCACGGTCGCGGCGGCGCCGCCTCCCAGGGTGGCGACGAGCGCCGTCAGGTTGCCGATGGCGGACCACGTGGCGAAGTACTCGTTCCGCTGCTCCGGCCGGGTGTGTTCGGCGATGTAGGGGATCTGGACCACGCTCACAGCTTGAGAGCCCGCCCCCAGGGCCGCCACGCCCACGAAGAGCAGCGCCACGTTTCCGGGCAGGACAGCGAGCAGGGCCACCGCAACCAGGGCCATGCCGCCGCCCATCACCGCGCGCCTGCCGATCCTGTCCGACAGCGCGCCGCACGGCAGCGCTACGAGGACGCCGGCCAGCATCGAGACGGACATCAGCCAGCCCATCATCGAGGGGTCGAGGCCGATCGCTCCCAGGTACAGGTTGAAGTCGGCCCAATACAGGCTCACGACGGCGCCGTAGACGACCGTGGTGACCAGGAACAGCCGCGCGTCGCGGCCGAACCCGGTGAAGGTGTGCAGGTACCGGATCAGGGCTCGAATCACAGGCTCCCCATCCTATGAGCGATGTGTACGAGTCAGGGGTGGATCGGATCGGGCCGCAGATCCTCCTCGCGCAGGGTACTCCCAACGACTATCAGAATCCGGCCAACGCGGATATGCAGCCCGCGGACACGCTCGATCGACACGGGCGGCCTGACCGCATGGTGCGTGCGGCGGACTGCCGCGGCCTCGGCGCGGAGCTCGGCCTGCCGCAGGCGGGCGAAATACAGGCGCTCTTCGGGCGCTTCGAACCACATGTCCTAGTCCTCCGAGTTAGAGCTGTTCATGTCTGTTGTTAGTCGTTGATCTAACATCGAGTCGATCAAACCCGGGCTTCGGTCTGCCATGGGGTCAGCGCGCCAGGAAGGCGCTCAACTCCGGCCCCGCCTCCTCGGCGCGGTCGCGGCGGAGCGTGTAGTAGGTCAGGTTGCCCTGCTCGGTCATCGTCACCAGGCCGGCGCTCCGAAGCTGGGCCAGGTGGTGGCTGATCGTCGGCTTGCTGAGCTCGAGTTCCGTGGCGAGCTCGGTCAGGTAGCGGTCCCGCTCGGCCAGCAGGCGCAGGATGCGCAGCCTGCTTTCGTCGCCGAGGGCACGGTACAGGCGGACTGTCGCCACCGGGGGAGCGGCCCTGCCCGAGGCCCCCAGCGCCGAGTCGGCGATGGGATAGCAGACCAGCTGGATCTCACCCACCTTCGAGAGCGAGTTGTACGGCCGGCCGAAGTAGCTGGGCGCGAGGACGATCCTGCGAATCCCGGGCTCGGGCAGCAACCGGATGCCATTCGTCGTCCGCTCGACGAAGCCGAGCGGGTCGCCCATCGCCTCTTCACGGCGCCGACTGGTCACGTCGCTCGCGATCATCCGGCCGACGCGTTCCTCCACCTTCTCGTAGCGAGTCAGCCAGGTGTGGAGCACCTTGCGGGCGCTCGGCGCCAGCGCGTCCGGGGAGTCTGGCAGGATCGGAAAGCCCTTCGTGTTCTGGAGGTGGCCGCCAAGCGCGGCCCAGGCCTCGCGGTCGCCGTCCAGGGCCTTGCGGGTGATGTCTCCCAGCTCTGCGTTGTCGAGCAGCTCGCCGACCATGCATTCCAGGAGCTCCCGGTCGGAAAGCTCGTCCGCCGCGGCAACGACCTGGCGCGCCGTCTTGATCTCTGGCCGGACAACGAGCATCCGGCCGATCTCGGTGACGAAGCCAGTGCACGCCTCGGCGCGGCTGTCGGAACCCAGCTCGGCCGCGACCGCCGCGCGGCCCTCCACCAGCCAGCGTCGATCTTCGGACAGGAGATCGTCGAGCTCGCCGCAGTCGTTGCAGGCGCTGGTGAGGAAGTCGTAGGCCGTGCGCGGGTCGAGCTCGACCGCGGGCATCTGGGTCGTCGTCAGGCCGCGCCGGACGAGGCCGCCCGGTCGGTCCCGGGTCGCTCGCGCCGGATGGTGGGTCATGGCCACTTCTGCAGTTCCTCTTACCTGTGTTAGTTGAAATACTAACATCGACTCCGGACCAGAGTCAACGGCGCAGCTCGGCTCGTGCGCCAACCACTGCCCCGGCGGCGGCCCGTACAATGCCTGCGCCGGACGTCGCGGCTCTGCGGCGACCGCAGCTGCTGCAGGAGTCTCCGCGCATGACCGCACCCACAGTCAGGTTCACCGACGAGCGATTAGCCAACGGACTGCGGCTGATCATCGCCGAGGACCACCTGGCTCCGGTCGTTGCAGTCAACATCTGGTACGGCGTCGGTTCCAAGCACGAGGTTCCGGGCAAGACTGGCTTCGCCCATCTCTTCGAACACGTCATGTTCCAGGGCTCCCGCCACGTTGCCAAGACCGAGCACATGGCCCTGGTCCAGGCAGCGGGCGGGACGCTCAACGGAACGACCTGGCTGGACCGGACCAACTTCTTCGAGACGTTGCCGAGCCATCAGCTCGAGCTCGCCCTGTGGCTCGAAGCCGACCGGATGGCCACCCTCCTGGACGCCCTGAACCAGGAGAACCTGGACAACCAGCGCGAAGTGGTGAAGAACGAGAAGCGCTCCAGCTACGACAACCGGCCGTACGGCCAGTCGTTCATCAAGCTTCAGGAGCTTCTCTTTCCGCCCGAGCACCCATACCATCACCCGACGATAGGCTCCATGGAGGACCTGGAAGCGGCCTCTCTGGAGGACGTGATCGCCTTCTTCCGCACCTACTACGCGCCCAACAACGCCGTGCTGGCGATAGCTGGGGACGCGGATCCGGCCCAGGCCCGGGGCTGGGTGCAGCGCTACTTCGGCGAGATCGCGCCTAACCTCCAGATTCCGCCGCTCGGCGACTTGAGCCTGCCCCTGACACTCGGCGGCGAGAAGCGGGAGGTGGTCGAGGATCGCGTGCCCCTGCCGCGCCACTACTTCGGCTTCCGGGCGCCGCTCTTCGGCGACCCGCGCCTGGACGCTCTCGAGGTGGCGACGCAGATCCTCGCCGGGGGCAAGGGCAGCAGACTGTATCGCCGCCTCGTGCGGAACGAACGGATCGCCCAGGACGTCGCCTTCTTCGCGCTCGGGTTCGTCGCCGGCGCATCGATGGCCGCCGGCCAGGCGACGGTTCGGCCGGGAGTCGACCCCGGCGTCGTCGAGCGAGCCTTCGAGGAGGAGCTCGATCGGCTGGGCCGTGAGCCCGTGACCGACGACGAGCTGGCCCGCGCGCGAGCCTTGATTGAGACCTACGAGCTCGAGGCGCTGCAACGGGTCGAAGAGCGAGCCGACCGGCTGGCGATGTTCGCGATGCTGCTGGACGACCCCGAGATGATCAACCGCCAGCTGCCGCGGTACCTGGCGGTAACGGCGGCCCAGATCCAGGCCGTCGCGGCGGAGGTGCTGGGTGCGCAGAACCGTGTCGTCCTGACGTATGTGCCTGCGGCGACAGGGCCGGCGGTCCGTGGCCAGGACGAGGAGGTGGTGGCATGACGCTCGAAGAGATACTCGCAGTCCGCCCTGCCGAGGGTCAGCCACGCGCCTACAGCTTCCCGGCGTTCGAGCGGACGGTTCTGCCGTCGGGTTTGCAGGTGCTGGCGGTCCACGTTCCGGGCCGGCCTCTCGTCTCGGCGAACCTCATCTTCCGCCGCGGCGCGGTGGACGAGCCGGCGGAGCTGGCCGGGGCCACCGTCCTTGCCGCTCGGGCGATGACGGAAGGGACGAAGCGCTATCCGGGTCTCGAGCTGATCGAAGCGGCCGAAAGGCTCGGCTCCACGCTTCACGTGGAAGCGAACTGGGACGCGGTCGTCGCCAGCGTCGAGGTCGCCGCGTCCCGGCTGCGGGCCGCGCTGGAACTCCTCGACGAGCTGGTGGAGAGGCCCGTTTTCCCGGCGGAGGAAGTCTCGCGCCTGCGCGACGAGCGCCTCAACGATCTGCTGCAGATGCGCGCCGAGCCGCGCCGCCGCGTGGAGCAGGCCTTCTCCCAGACGATCTACACCGGCGACTCCCCTTACGCGCGGCTCGCCGGAGGTGACGAGAAGACGGTCGAGCCGCTGACCCGCGACGAGCTGATGAACGTTCATCGCGCCTTCCTAGCGCCAGCGGGGGCGGCCCTGGTCGTCGGCGGCGACCTGACCGGGTTGGACGTGCCCCGGCTGGCCGAGGATGTGGTGGGCTCGCTCGCCACCGCGCGCGGCTCCGGGCCGGGAGCGGCCACCGAGGTCCCGCTCGCCGGTTCCGCCGTCGATCGGCCGATCGTGCGGCTGTTCCACCGACCGGGATCCGTCCAATCCGAGGTTCGGATCGGGCATGTTGGTCTACCCAGACGGGTCCCGGACTTCCACGCGGTGCAGGTCATGGCGGCGATCCTGGGCGGGCTGTTCAACTCCCGCCTGCAGATGAACCTGCGCGAGGAGAAGGGATACACGTACGGTGTCGGTGCCGGGTTCGACATGCGCCGCGGCGCCGGCCCGTTTGGCGTGCGCACCGCCGTACAGACGTCGGTCACCGTCCCGGCGATCGCCGAGGCGCTCAAGGAGCTGCGACGCATGCGCGACAGCCTCGTGACCGACACCGAGCTGGCGGCGGCGCGTGACTACCTGGTCGGCGTCTTTCCGCTGCGGTTCGAAACGCCGGGGGCGGTCGTGGGGGCGATCGGCGGGCTTTTCGTGCACGACCTGCCCGACGACGAGCTGGCTCTCTATCGCTATCGCGTCGAGGCGGTCACGGCGCAAGACGTCCTAAAGGCGGCCGTGGAACACATCCACACGGATCGGCTGGCGATCGTGCTGGTCGGCGATGCGGATGTCGTTGCCGGGGACCTCGAAGCGGCCGATTTCGGGGAGCTCGAGGTGGTTCGCGAGGAGCTGCCGGCCGGCGTTTCCGGCGAGGCCGATGAGGGAGCGGAGGATAACGGATGATCGTTGTCATTGGATTGCCCGCGTACGTCGGTCTGGCGGATGGGGAGGGCGGCGCCGGCGGCCTCGCGGTCGACGTGGCCGCCGCCGCCAGTGCCCGCGGGAGTTCGGTGGAACTGGTCGGGAAGGTCGGGGACGACGGAGCGGGCGATGCCGTGGTTCTGGCGCTGTCCCGCCTGGGCGTCGGGCACGCGGCGCTGCTGCGCGATCCGGCCCGTCCGACGCCGGTTCTGGCGGCCGCCGCGGTCGAGGAGGCCTTCGAGGCCGAATCGGAGCCGGCTGCCGAGACACCGCCGCCGACGCTGCTGCCGGCCGATCCCGCCGAGCGGCCCGAGCTGGAGGCGGGGGACATCTCGCTGGCGCTGCGCTACCTGGCGGAGGCGCGGGTCATTGTCCTGGCCGAGCCACTCCGCGAGCTGGCGGTCGCCGCCGCGGTCGAAGGCGCGGCCTTCGCCGGAGGCCAGCTCGTGGTGCTCATGCCGCCCGACGCCACGCCTCTGACGCTCCCGCCGGAGGCCACCGTCCTGGAGGTCCCGGCAGTGGACGATGGCTCGTTCGGACGCCTGGTGGGTGCCTTCGCCGCCGGGCTGGACGCCGGGACCGAACCGGCCGCCGCGTTCGGGGAGGCAGTCGAGGCCACAGGTTGGGAGCCCGTCGCCGACTGACGAATCCGCCCTCCCAGCCCCGCCCGCGTCCGGCTGCGCGCCGTAGATCTTCCTTCCTGTAGAGTGCCCGCCATGGATCGTGCTTCCGAGGGACTTCGTTTCGAGGGCTCGCCTCCATCGGGGCCGCGCCCATCGGCCGCTGAGCCGCCGGATCGAGCCGCCGCCATCGCCCTGATCCGCCAGGCCGACGAGTTGATGGAGGCCGGCGAGCCGGATCAGGCTCTCTCGCTGTACGGCCGGACGATCGGCCTGCCGGACAAGGACATAGCGGCCGCCGGCATGTACGGCATGGGCAACGCCCTCTACCGCCTGGATCGCGAGGCGGAAGCGCTTGACGCGTGGGAACGAGTGACAGCCATGGGCGAGACGCCGGCCACGTACCGGGCCTGGCGCCAGGTGGCGGCGGCACGGGTGCGCACCCGGGACCTCCCGGGCGCGCTCGACGCCTACCGCCAGTGTGAGCGGCGCGCCCCAGCCTCCGACAGGGCGCTGATCGCCTCGCGCCTGGGGTGGCTCTCGAAGGAGACCGGCAACACCCGCGCCGCAGGCCACTACTTCGCCCGCAGCCGGGGCGACGCGCTGCCGGCCTTCATGACCTACCTGATCATCGCCGTGACCGTGGTCACGTCCCTGATCGCGATGGAGGGCGGGACGGCGCCGCCAGGTCAGGTCAGCCCGGGCGGTCCGCTCGAACTGCAGCTCCAGCTGGACAAGCTCCTGGTCGCCCACGGGGAGGTCTACCGCCTCCTCACGGTCGTGCTGGTCCACGACCCCAACGACATCTTCCATCTGATCTTCAACATGTACGCCCTCTGGTTTGCCGGCCAGCTGGTGGAGAAGATGTACGGCGCCAGGCTGCTGCTCTTCTTCTATATCCTGGCCGGGATCGCGGCTTCGATCGCCAGCTACGTCTTCGGTGACAACGACCTGGCCGTGGGGGCTTCGGGCGCCATCTTCGGGCTCTTCGGCGTCGTGCTCGTCGCGACGCAATATCACCACGCGGTCCTGGACATGCAATCGCGCGCCATCGCCTCGCAGATCGGCTTGCTGATCGTGCTGAACCTCTTCCTCGGGATCTCGGGGATCTTCGGCAACGTGGACAACTTCGCCCACATCGGCGGGTTGCTGGCCGGGCTGTGGCTGGCGGTGATCATGCCGCCGGGCCGGGTTCCGACGCTCGCCTCGCTGTGGCACGTGCCCCAGGGTGTGGCAAGGTCGCGACTGGAGCAGCTCGGCTTGCCGCTGCTCGGCGTGGCCGCCCTGGTGGCCGTCATGGTCGTGGGCTTCTTCGTGGGGACGAGCGAGTGGCAGGCGAATCCGCTCTACCCGTACTACACCGGCCTGGTCTCGCCTGTGGTCAAGCCGATCACCGCACCCGCCGGGCCGGTCGTGGAATGGCCCGCGGAACTCGCGTTGCGCTGACGATCGGCCCGATCAGACCAGATCCTCGCGCCAGCCCCAGCGGTCGAGGATGCGGTACATGTTCCGGCGGTTGAGCCGTGATCGATCGGGCGGCCAGACGATCTCCTCGCGCCCGAGGGGCAGGTCCAGACGAACCGCTCGACGGGCGGGCGGAACCCGGACGTCGACGCTGCGGTCGGCCTCGGATTCGACTTCGACGGGCGGTTCGGCGGCCTCCGCGGCCTCGATCTCGGTCGCCTCCGGCTCGGTGGCCTCGGTCTCCGACCAATCCGGGTCCGCGCCGGCACGGAGCCGCAGGCTCCACCAGACGTCGAGCCAGGCGGGCGTGACGAAACGTTCGTCAAGAGGGCCAAGGGCAGCGTAGTCGGCGCGCCGGAAGGCCATCCAGCCGGCCAGCAGGGCCGCGACCCGGTGCGCATCCGTAGGCTCGAGAGCCGACGGTCGAAGGCGTCCGGCTAGGGCCGACTCAAGGCCTACGGCTCCCGCCACGGCCACGTCCGCGTCTGCCAGGGCGCCGGCCAGCGGAGTGAACGCGTCGCCGGCCGGCCAGGTCGAGCCATCCGCCAGCAGCACCAGCTCACCGGCGGCGCGCCTGAGCGCGACGTTGAGCGCAGCGGCGTGGCCCAGGCGGGTGGCGGTTCGCAGGACCTCGACCTCGCGCCCGCCGATGGCGTCCCGATCCGGAGCTCCATCCGCGAGCGCGGCCTCCTGCAGCTCGCTCGGGTCGTTGGCCACGACCACGACCTGCGTCCCGGCCGGAGCGTGCGCTCGCAGGCCGGCCAGCAACCGCGTGACCCGTTGCGGGGTCTCGGACGCGAGAACCATGGCCGTCCAGGATGCGTCGGGCGGCTTCTCCAGGCGGGACGCCACCGCCGCGGCAGAGCCGTATCGAACCTCGCCCGCGATCTCGACGCTGGCCGGAGCGGTGCGGCTCACCGAGGTCCTGCCGCCGTGGTCGGTTACCTTCCAGCCCGCCGCCTCGATCTGGGCCTTGAGGGCGTCGGCCGTGGCCCAGTCGCGTCGGGCCCGGGCCTCCATGCGCTGGCGGACCAGATGGCTGATCTCGGCCGGCGGACCGGACGGGTTGATGGGGTCGGTCACCCGCGAAGGATAGCCGGAGTTGCACGGGGCCCGCCGATTCGGTCCCGCCGGTTCGGCCGGGCCGACCCTTCGGCCGGGCCGTCCCTTCGCCCGCGCTCCGCCCGTCAGGCCTCGGATTCGGGAGCCGGGGTGGGAGCGGCCGCCGGCGCATCCGTCAGGCCGGGGATCGCCGGAGTGAGTGGCAGCAGCACCGTCACCCGGGCTCCGTGCGGGGCCACGTTCTCGGCCCAGGCTTCGCCCCCGTGAGCACGCGCCAGCTCGCGCACGATCGCCAGCCCGAGGCCCGAGCCGCTGCCGGTGCGCGACGGGTCGGCACGGTAGAAGCGCTCGAAGACCCGCTCCGACGTCCCGGGCGGGAACCCCGGGCCGTCGTCGGTGACGCTCAATGCGATTCCGGGCGGGCGGCCCGGCATCCGGAGCGACGTCGCGCGCAGCCAGATGTGGCCGCCCCGGGGCACCACGGAGACTGCGTTCTCCACGAGGTTCTGGAGGATCCGTTCGGCGGCCAGCTTGTCGCCGGTGAAGGTGAGCGCCGGCTCGCCGGGGATCGCGGGCGCCGCTTCGAGGGACACGCCCATTCCGCCGGCACGGGCCTCGAACCGGGCGGCCGCATCGGTCAGCAGTACGGTCGCGTCGAGCGCCTCGGGGCGCAGACTGGCCGAACCCTGGCGCAGCCGCTCTACGACGCCCAGCTCGCCGACGAGTCGCTCCAGCCGTTGAGCCTCCTCGGCGATCGTCCGCGCCGCGGCCGTGGCCCGATCGCCCGAAGCGGTCCCGTCGGCGATTGCCTCCGCGAAGCCGGCGATGCTCGTCAGCGGCGTGCGCAGGTCGTGGCGGAGGTTGGCCAGGAGCTGGGTTTCCTCGTGGCGGGTGGAGGCAAGCTCGTGGGCCATCGCGTTGAAGCGCTCCGTCAGGGCGGTGACCTCGTTGGGCCCTTCGAGCGGCAGCGGCTCGATCTCACCGGCCGCGGTCGGCAGGTCGCGGGCCGCGCCTGCAAGGCGGCGCATCGGTCCGGTCACGGATCGGGCCAGGAGCCAGGCGATCGGCAGCCCTACCAGAAGCAGGACGATGACGACGATGAGCAGCGTCCTGAGGAGGTCGCTCAGCGCCTGCTCGATGGAGTTGTCCGGCATGGCGAAGACGAACTTGAAGCCGCCCGTCGCGTTGGCGTTCGGCTCGATGTATACGTACCGGCTGCCGTCGGAGGTCTTCAGCGTCCCGATCGCATTCTTCACTCCGGCGGGCGGAGGCGGCGGCATCGTGGCGGAGGAGGGATTTCCGGCGACAACTCGAACGGCCCCGCGTGGACCCTGGACGAGCACGAAACCGCCCTCGTCGACGATGGACCCCGTCAGATTTCTGATGCGACCTTCGAACCCCGTCTGGTCCGAGACCGGGTTGGCCAGCAGGCTCGCTTCG
>JBEKCH010000051.1:0-16852 GCA_050014975.1 Candidatus Limnocylindrales bacterium | reverse complement strand
GCTGTGTGACGCAGCTGAACCCGTCGACCACGAGGACATCGCCTTCCCCGACCGCGGCTCTTAGGCGGGGCAGCCACTGGTCCTCGCCGATGCGCCGCGAGAGCGTCTCGTGCTCGTATGAGTAGCCGAACGAGCCCGCGAGACCGCAGCAGCCCGCGTCCAGGATCTCGGGCTCGAAGCCGAGGCGCATGAGGAGCGCCCGGTCGGCGTCCGGCAGACCTGCAGCGCGCCCCTGACAGTGGGGGTGTACCACGGCCCGCCCGCCGCCCCTCTGCCCTCTCGCGCGCCCTCCCCGTTCCGCGAGCCGGGCCGCGAAGCCGGGCGAGGCGACCAGATGCTCGGCGGGGCTCCGGGCGAGCGAGGCGAGTTGAGCTGCTCGGGGATCTCGCCAGAGAAGCGCGGGAAGCTCGTCGCGGAACGTCGACAGGCAGCTCGGCTCCGCGACTACGATTGGCACGCCCCGCGAGGTCCATGGCTCGAGTACGTTGAGCAGCCCCATGAGCGCGTGCCGCGCGAGCCCGAGCATTCCGGCGTCGTAGAGGGGCCGCCCGCAGCAGCCCCAGCGCGTCGGCACGGCGACTCGTTCGCCCGTCGCCTCGAGGACAGCCACGAGATCGCCGGCGAGGGCGGGGCGGAACGTGTCGGTGAACGTGTCGGGCCAGACGACTACCGTCGCGTCAGGTTCGTCGCGGTGCGCTGCGGCGACGCGGCCACGCCGGAAGGGCCGAGCGGCCAGGTGCGGCGCAGGGCGCGCCGTCGTCACCCCAAGGACGCGCCGGGTCACCCGCCCGACGCCGGGCGCGCCGAGCAGCGCATTCGCGAGCCAGGGCATCGGCGAGGTAAATCGCACCGCCCAGGGCAGAAGCCCAAAGGTGTACATCGAACGCGGCCGGAGCCGGCCCTCGTAGTAGTGGGACATGAACTCGGCCTTGTAGCTGGCCATGTCGACCTGGGTCGGGCAGTCGACCACACAGCCCTTGCAGGAGAGGCAGAGATCGAGCGCCGCGCGCACGTCCTCGTTCCGCCAGCGGGCGGGAGTGACCTCTCCCTGGAAGAGCTCGACGAGGAGCTTCGCTCGGCCCCGCGTCGAGTGGCGCTCGTCTCGCGTGGCGCGATACGAGGGGCACATCGTCCCTGCGTCGTCGCGCCGGCACCGCCCGACCCCGACGCACCGCTCGGCGGCCGCCTGGAGTGACTGGCCCGCGCTGCCCAGGCGCAGCCGGGCCGGGCCGAGCGAGGACGCCCGGTATCGTGGGCCGAAGTGCAGGTCGGCGTCGAGGGGCCGGGCGTCGATGAGCTTGCCGGGGTTCATCCGTCCGCACGGGTCGAAGACGGCCTTGAAGGCGCGGAAGGCATCGAGCAGCTCCGCGCCGTACATGCGTCCGAGGAGCTCGCCGCGGGCCTGCCCGTCGCCGTGCTCACCCGAGAGCGAGCCGCCGAGCGAGACGACGAGATCGGCCGCGCGCTCGATATAGGCGCGGAAGACGCGGACGCCCTCGGCGCTCGTGAAGTCGAAGTCGTTGCGCGTGTGGACGCAGCCCTGCCCGAAGTGCCCGTACCAGGCGCCGTGGTAGCCGAACTCGTCCCAGAGATTGCTGATCGCGCGCAGGTACTCACCGAGCCGTTCGGGCGCCACGGCGGCGTCCTCCCATCCCTCGTGGTTGCGCCGGCCCCCACCGGTGATCGCCGTCGCGCCGAGACCCGACTCGCGGACGAGCCAGACGCGAGCCTGGCGCTCCGCGTCGTCGTAGCGGCGCCAGGCGACGCCCGCCGGCAGCTCGGCCAGGAAGACCTCGGCGAGCCGGTCGGCCTCGCCCGGATCGTTCGAGCCGACTTCGGCGAGCAGCCAGCCGCGCCCCTCGGGCAGGAGCGGCAGGTGCTCCATGTTGAGGGGCCGCGCCCGCATCTGGTCGGTGAGCGTCGCGTCGAAGCCCTCGAGCGCGAGCAGCGGGTGCCGCAGCAACGAAGGCACGGCATCGGCCGCGGCGAAGACATTGGGGTAGCCCAGGACGAGGAGCCGGCGGTGGCGCGGGCTCTGCGTGAGCCGTAGCGTGGCCTCGGTGACGATTGCACACGTGGACTCCGAGCCGACGAGAGCGCGGGCGACGTGGAAGCCGCGCTCAGGAAGCAGCTCGTCGAGGTTGTAGCCACTCACCCTCCGGGGGATCGCCGGATACGTCGCCCGGACGCGCTCCCCATACCGCTCGACAATCATCCGAAGGCCGCCGAGCACCTCGGCGAACCGACCGCCCCCCGCAAGGCCGGCTTGGTACGCGTCCTCGTCGTACGCGCCGAGCTTGAGCGTCGCGCCGCCGTACAGGACCGCCGTCAGGCGCTCGACGTTGTCGACCGTTTTGCCGGCGAAGAGCGCGTGGCTGCCGCAGGCGTTGTTGCCGATCATCCCGCCGAGGGTGCACCAGGCATGTGTCGCGGGATCGGGCCCGAACGTTAGGCCGTACGATTCGGCGGCGCGGCGGAGGTCATCGAGGACGACGCCGGGCTCCACCCGCGCGGTGCGCTTCGCTGGGTCGATCTCGAGAATACGGGTCATGTGGCGGCTCATATCGATCACCACTCCCGCGTTGCAGGCCTGGCCGGCGAGGCTCGTGCCGGCTCCCCGCCCGAGGACCGGTGCGTCGTGCTCGGCGCAGATGCGCAGTGCGACGACGATGTCGTCGTGGTCTAGCGGAAACACGACACCGATCGGGACCTGGCGGTAGTTGGACGAGTCGGTGGCGTAGACCGCGCGGGTACCGGCATCGAAGCAGACCTCGCCCCGGACCGCGCGCTCGAGGGCAACCTCGAAGGAAGCCTTGCCGCTGCGCACCGCCGCATGCCTGGGCGAAGCCTTAGCTGCGTGCACCAAGCCCTCACTTCCTATGGGCTGACACTGACGAGCCACGCTCGACCTGTTTGAGGCATCGAACATGTGCGGTCGCTCCAGAGCGACGAGCGCGAGCTGATGGGCGCCGAAACGATTTCGAGCCCGACCAGGAAGTCGCCTTCGCGCTTCAGTCTCTGTGCCGCCCTTTTTGGCGGCGATGTCGCCCCCTTTTGCGCAGACATAGCGACCCGCGGCTGACGCAAATCCACCAGGGATCAGCGCTGCGAGACTCGGCGGTAGTAGTCGAACACGCACTGGTTGTTGTCGGGCGGCACGTTCGCGTTGTTCGGCGAGACGAAGACGGGCAACTTGATCCCTCGTTCCGCAAGCTGGTGGGCCAGTTCGGCCGTGAGCGCCATCGTGATTGTGATCACGGACAGCGTCGACAATGCGGCTACGGGACCGGCCCAACCCTCGACTGGGACAACAGCATCTTCAGGCTGGACGCAATTGTCGATGACAATGTCCACCAATTCCGCTAGCCGCTTGCCACTTGAGTGCGTTGCCTTGTTCTTCGACAAGTTGGCGACTGAGGTGACCGCCACAGTCGTGAGGCCACGCTCGCTGGCGTAGAGCGCCGCCTCGATGCCTGCGGCGTTCAGGCCACCGTGCGAGTAGATGACCATAGTGTCCTCGGGCTTAAGGGGATAGTTCTTCAAGAAGTTCGCGACATACCCCTCGGCTCGCTCAAGCCAGAGCAGTTCCGTCACCCCGCCTGACCCAAGGACGTTGAACCACGAAAGCCGCGAATCGACCAGCGGCCGGAAGACAGGGAAGCTTCCATAGCGAGGAAACACGTCCATCACCGGAAGTACCGAGTGGCCGCTTCCGAACAGGTTTACGAGTCCTCCTTTGCTGATACCCTCCGCCATCGCCACGGCGGCATGCCGGATTGCCTCGGATTGGGTATTGCGAACCTTCGAGACCAGAGATTCGGCCGCATCGAAGTAGGCGGCGGAGGTCATCGTGACTCCTTCGTTTGGCTTAGGAAGGTATGGGCGATATAGCCGGCCCCATAGAGGCTTGACCGCGTCCCCAGCCTCGCAGGGACGATCGCGACGTGCTGTACCGTATGTGGTTGTGCCGTCTCAAGGACGAGTTGCCGCACCTCCTTCACGACGTCGGGACGAGATCCCACGCTGCCTCCTAGCACAACGACCTGCGGGGCGAGCATCGAGACGATTGCGCCAACGCCGGCAGCGAGTGCCACCATTGCCTCGCGGATCACCATTTCTGCGATTGGGTCACCGCGATCGCGGGCGTCGAATACGTCGCGCGTAGTGCCGTAAGGGATCGCGCCAGCCTCTCGTGCTTGTTGCGCGCGTCTCAGGATTGCCGTCCCCGACGCGATCTCTTCCATGGGAACGCCGAGCCGGGCCGATTCAGGGAATCGCATCCAGCCGATTGCGCCAGCAACGCCCGTCGCGCCACGGTACAGCTCACCGGCGTGCACGACACCCGCTCCGACGCCTGTGCCGACGATCACGACGACCGCGTCCGAGAATCCTCGCGCCGCTCCCTGCCAGAACTCGCCCAGAGCGGCAGCGTAGCCGTCGAACTCCAAGATCGCCGGGACCGCGAACGCGTCAGCCCACCGCGTAGCTAGCGGACAGCCATCCCACCCGGGGAAACTCCAAGCCGCCCACGCGATGACGCCTTCGGAGACGACCGCAGGAAGGTCGATTCCGACGGCCTCGATGTGCATCCCGGCGCTCAGCCGTCGCGCCTCATCGAGCAGCGGCGGAATGGCTGCGTCCGGCAGTCCAGGTGGCGTTGGAATCCGCTTATGGGCGACGAGGACGCCTAGGCGGTCGAACAAGCCGAACTCAACTTTCGTGCCACCGATGTCGACCGCGAGGACTGCGTCAGCCGCTGCACCCGTCATCGCACATTCGCCGAATCGACTGCGAACTGCCCAAGACCGACGAGCACGGATTGATCGATCCGCATGAACGCCTGCGCGTGCTCTGAGCCCGCCAAGCACCCACGAAGTCGGGAGAGCGAGGTATAGTAATCGCGATAGTGGAATCCTCCGAGTTCGCCCCGGCCGAGCTGGTATGCGTTGATGGCATTGAGCCACGCGGGGTACCCGAGCGTAGTATCGACGTATACATCCGGCCTAAACCCGTCATCATCCTCCCAGTTCTCGCCGAACAGAACCTCGTGTGGCGCATGGGCCGGCAACGAAGCGTCGAACGTGGGCAGCGCCGCATAGAAGACGCCTTGGACCATGGCACGGTGCGCGGCTAGATGATCCTTGTGCCAGGTCCCTTTCCAGTGACCGATGATGGTAATCGGCCGCACGGCGCGGATAACGTGCGCCACTCGAATGGCGAGCCCATCAGAGTCGGGCACTCCGGCGTCGGGGTAGTCGAAGAATAACGCCTCTGCACCAAGCAGCCTAGCGGCATCCTCTGCCTCCGCCCGCTTCTGGGAAGCGTAACTCCTCGGTTCCATCGTCGCGTGCCCAAGCTCGCCCTGGCTGAGATGCACCAACACGACACGTCTGCCCTGCATCGCGTAGGTCGCGCACGCTGCGCCGGCCATAACCTCGGCATCGAACGCGTGCGCGCCTATCACCAACACCCCGTCCGAACTCATCACATTCACCGCACCGCTCCAGTACTGATCCCTGACCGGATCTGTCGCGACGTCAGCAGGTACACGAACATAAGCGGAAGGGCCGAAATGGTCAGCCCTGCAAACAGCGCACCCCAATCCGACTGGTATTGCCCGATGAACGTAGCCAGGCCAAGTGGAATCGTCTTGTTTTCATCACTGAACACGAAGATGAGGGGAAAGAAGAAGTCATTCCAGACAGCTATGGCCGTGAATATGCCGACAATCGCAATCGCAGGAGATACAAGGGGTGCAATCACGTATCTTAGAATCTGCACGTCGTTCGCGCCGTCGATCCGAGCAGCCTCCTCCATTTCCCGAGGAATTGTCCGCATAAAGTTCGCCAACACAAAGATCGCGAACGGTATCCGAACTCCAACATAGATCATTATAAGTCCTGTCAGTGTGTCGAGTTGCCCCAAGTCCCGCATCAAGAGGAACAAGCGCACGACACCGAGCCGAACCGGTAGCATCAGCCCCAGAAGGAAGAACACCAAGACTACCGCCAACCATCGCATGCGGTAGCGGCTCATCGCGTAGGATGCGGGCAGACTTACGAGCAGGGTGAGTACAACGGACGACACCGTGACTATTGCGCTGTTAATGAAGTATGTCGAGAAATGGGCCCGCTGCCACGCGTTCACGAAGTTGTCGAGGGTGAGCCGGCTCGGGAGGGCCAACGGTGCAGCGTAGATCTCCTGTGTCGTCTTCATCGACGAGACGAACATGAGATAGAGCGGGACGAGAACGAGCAGCGAATATGCCACCAATACCGTCCACGTTGAAAGGCTCCGTAGTCGGTCCATCATGCCGCCTTCAGAATTGGACAATCCGGCGCATCACCAACCGAAGACCGATGACAGTACCTGCTGATAGGAATATCAATAGGAGAGTCGCTACGGCTAATGCAACGCCGATGTCGGTAACGCCAGCATTTGTCATCGTGCCAAATGCCAGGCGGTAGAAGAACGTGCCCAGTACGTCCGTCGAGTAGTTTGGGCTGCCTTGGAGTCCCTCCATGATATAGACGGTGTCGAACTGGTTGAAGGCGCCGATGAAGGTCAGGATGGTGATCGTGCCGAGGGCTGGCACTATCAACGGCAAACCGATGGATCGAAGGATTCTCCAGCTGCCCGCTCCGTCTAGGGTCGCGGCTTCGATTATTTCGGGAGGAATGTCGTTGAAGCCCGCTAGGTACACGAGAAGGGGAAAGCCAAGCCAGTTCCAGGCGTCGACGCTGATCAAGATAGGCAAGGCAATCGTGGGGTCTCCGAGGAATGGGACCGGGCCGTTCGCAATGTGAAGGGCGACGAGGAGTGAGTCCAGAGGCCCAGTCGGCGCTAGGAGCAGGCGCCACAATGCACCCACGAGAACGGGGCTCAGGATAGCCGGAAGGAAGAAGATCGACTGAAACATTCCAGACGTGAATGAACCGAGCTGCCGGCGCCTTGTGAAGAGGAGATACGCGATGAGAAGGGCGCCTACGTTCTGAATGACCATAATGCCGACAAACCAGTAGACATTGTGCCAGAACGCGGCAAGTACGGTCCCGAGGTAGACATTGCCAAACAATCGGTTGAAGTTCGCAAGGCCAACGAAGTCGCCCGACACGATTCCCTGCCACGAGAAGAAGCTGCTCCAGAGAGTGCTCACAAGTGGATAGATCACCGCGAGCGTGTAGACCAGAAATGCGGGCGCGATGAACGCGATTGCGATGGGCGTGCGTGTCTTTCGCGACATCTCAGCTCTCAGAACGGTCGACTAGGTGGTGCGGGCTGCGCAGTGAGCGAGAATGCGCGCTGCACGCGCCCACTGCGCCCCGACGTACTCACACTAAACCGCAGGACTGGACAAACCCCGGGCTTGAGCGAAATTGAGACTCGACACTAAACCTTAGGGACTGGATAGACGCCGGGCTTGAACCAGGTTGAGACCCCGTCCTGCATCTTTTTGGCCAGCTCAGCGGGGTCGGCCTTCCCTGCCATCAGCTGCGCGATCTCGGAGCGAATGAGTGACGAGCCGGTGGGCGATTGCCAATTGAAGCCCGCAAGATCCAGATACGGCGTCTGATGCTCCTGCATCTTCAGCATCTCTTGGAGATTGGCGTCTGTGGCGGTGATGCCCGGGCGTGCAACTGGCCAAGCGAGGAGATCAGCAAACTGCTGCTCGAACTCAGTCGAGGCCATGTACTGGAGGACCTTTAGGGCAGCGTCACGATGTGGTGACTGCGCGATCAGGCCGTAGGATCCGTCACTGAACGAGGAGGTGTAAGCTGGGTCACCGGCATTATCCGGGGGGAACGGGAAGATGCTGAACGAGAGGTCCTTGTTCTGAGACCTGAAGCTGCCGTTCTCCCATGACCCGCCCATGAACATGGCAGCCTGTCCGTTGATAAACTGCTGAGTCGCGGTGGTGTAGTCGACTCCCTCTATGCCAGGCGAATAGTAAGGAGCCAGATCCTTCATTCGTTGGAGGGCTGCGACGAAACGAGGATCAGTGAACGTCGTCTTGCCGCTGGTTATGTCATTCCAGAACGCGTTCGCGCCGTATGTGTTAGGAGCGATCACGCCAAACGCGACCTCCAACGCCCACTCTGTGCCAGACGCTCCGCCAGCAGCGATCGGGATGATCCCAGCTGCCTTCAACTTCTGACAGGCGGCCAAGAATTCGGCGTAGGTTTGGGGCACGTCGATGCCGTTATCGGCGAAGATCTTTGTATTGTAATAGACACCCATGTCCGGCACGGAGTACGGCACTCCGTAAATCTTCTTGTCCTTGACACTCTCAGCTCCCGCGAGAGCCGACGGATAGTAGTTCGTAAGGTCGGGGATCTTGTCATCCAGCGATACGAGGTAGCCCGCATCTATGAGCGGCTGAATGCCTGCGTAGGCGTTCAACTGCGCGATGTCCGGGCCCTTGTTGGCGCGAAGAGCAGTCTCGAGCTTAGTCTCGTAGTCGGTGTCAGGGCTCGGGGCGAATTGGACAGTGATGCTAGGATTCTTCGCGGTGAATGCGTCGAAGATCTGCTTCATGGCGGCTGTGTCCTCAACCCGCCAACTCCAGACCGTGATCACCGTGCTTTGGCTGCCGGTCGCGGTGGTACCACCGCCGCATCCAGACAGGGCAACGACGCCTGCGACGAGTAGCGCCAAGACCTTCCGCACGTTCCACTCCTCCTTGCATAATCTTGCCGCCGCAATGGGAGCCTGCTCGCACCTCTCTCGTATCGGCGGTCAGTTCGGTGCGCGTGCGAGCGGCTACAACTGGCACTCGTCGGCAGCAACCGCCCCGCACGGTGCGGCTCCTGCCCCTAGCCCGACACCGGAGTGCCTCGAGGTTGCCGAGCAGTGCTAGTATACGTTATGACAACATGATGTTCAACATCAGGACAAGGTGAGACCGCATGACAGACGAGCCAACTTCGGTGCTGGACCCCGATGGGCGGGTTTCCCGCGCGAGCCAGATCCCCCTGTACCACCAGATCGCCAACGACATCCGCCGCAGGATCACGGATGGGACATGGCCGCCCGGGCAACAGATCCCGAGCGAGTCGGAACTCGTCCGGCGCTACGGGGCGAGTCGGGTCACCATTCGCCAGGCCATTTCGGTGCTTGCCCAAGAGGACCTCGTCGCCCGTGAGCGCGGGCGCGGGTCTTTCGTGCGCGATCCGGCAATCACAGCCCGTCCCTCTCGGTTGACGTCCTTCTCCATCGAGATGCGTGCCAAGGGCATCCGCCCGTCTTCCCAGGTGTTGTCATGGACCGCTCAGCCGGCAAACGAGGAGATCGCGACCCACCTCGGACTCCTGGCCGGTGATCGAGTGCTACGTCTTGAGCGCATTCGCCACGGCGACGAGCAGCCCGTCGGGATCCAGGTGGCATGGCTGCCAGCGACGCTGTTTCCGGGTTTACTCGACGTCGATTTTTCCAACGAGTCGCTCTATGCAGTACTTGAGCGTCGGTATGGAACCATGGTGGACGACGCCGAAGAGACGTTCACGGCCACACTTCTTGACAGCCGCACAGCCGAACTCCTGTCCGTGCCCGTCTCGGCTCCAGCGTTTCTGGTCGAACGGCTCGGTCGGAGTGGCGGACGGCCCGTGGAGTTCACTCGTTCACTCATGCGGGGCGATCGATACCGTGTGCGTCTCCGCCTGCGACGCCCGGCACATTCTGTCGGACCGCTAGAGGACCATGCCGGGAGCGACTTAGAATAGCTGCGGAAGGGCAAGATCCGGCACGTCCACGTCCGGCTTTCGACAGCACGTGAAGAAGGTTGCGGGAGTCCATGCGTACTCGCGGTTTGGAATTGGAGCGGGCCCTTGGTGTTCTCCGGCAGAACGTGGGATGCGATCCCGCCCGCCACGCCTTCCCTGGTGCTGTCGTCGCGGTTGGGCACCGAGGCGGAGCGATCCGATGCGAGGCAATGGGAACGATCTCCGGCGAACCCTGCTCGCCACAGATGACCACAAGTGCAATCTTCGATGTTGCGTCCCTGACGAAGGTCGTGGTCACAACCACCGCCGTGCTGCTGTTGTTGCAGCAGGGAGAGCTCTCGCTGAGGGACCCGCTTGATTCCTTCTTCCCCGAGCTAGCCTCCGCACCGGTCGGCAAGGCAACTATTGCTCATCTGTTGACCCACACCTCTGGGCTCCCGTGGATACCGTTCTACGCACTTGGCAACGGATGGGAAGAGTGGACAGAGGCGATCGCTGAGACGCCGCTGGTTGCCGAGCCCGGGACCCGCGTCGACTACAGCTGCACCGGCTTCATACTTCTCGGCCGCATAATCGAGATCGTCGCTGGGACGCCTCTGGCGTTGTTCGCCCGAGACCGCATCTTCGGACCCCTTTCCTTGGCTGACTCCGGCTACCTACCGTTCACGGAGCCCATCCCCGATGGCGTATCGGAACGATTGGTGATGACTGAGCGGCGCGAGTCGGACTCGCGCGGTCGGATGCTTGAAGCCGCAGTGCGCATACAAGGCACCTGGTTGAACGAATGGTCCAAGCGGCATCCAGGAGGGATCGCTAGGGGCGCTGTTGACGATGAGAATGCCGCCTACATGGGCGGCGTCGCCGGCAACGCCGGCCTCTTCACGACTTCTCGCGACCTCGTCTGCTTCGGTCTAATGTTGCTCAACCGTGGGCGCTACGACGGAGGTGAGTTTTTGAGCAAATCTGCGATCGACGTCGCGGTGAGCAATGCAACCGCTGGACTGAATGATCGACGTGGCCTTGGATGGGCCCTGTCCGGATCCATGTCGTTCTGCTGCGACCTCGCTTCGCCGGATGCCTACGGCCACACTGGCTTCACGGGAGCGGCACTCCTGATCGATCCGAGACTCGACCTCGTTGTGGCCATTCTGACCAATCGACTTCAGTTTGGCAGGCAGAACGAGCGAGGACTCCGTGTACGGCGTCTCTTCCTCAATGCAGTCGTAGGCGGATCCGCGTGATTCGCCGAGCCACGTCGCAACCGTTTTGACGCTCCCTGGTGTACGGCGAGGGCCATAGTCGGGCAGCGATTGAGCCACCGTGTGGGCAGGCCGAAGGAAGACAAGGATACGAAGGGCCGTACAGCTGCTCCCTCGCGGTTCGTGACGCCTTTCTGCGCTGCTTCGGGCCCCAGGATCATCTCGAGCAGAGTGAACCCGCCCTGGCTTTGATGGGTCAACTCCCAGGACATGGTGTAACAGCGCGTCGTTCTCACGCCTGATCGGTTAGCTCGCCATCAGCAGCGCCGGGCTCACCTCCTCACGATCGGCTGGGGCATCGATACGGGCCATCGACTCGGCCCGGAAGTAGCGGCGGCCGTCCTGCCATTCGTCGTCCTGCTCGGCCAGGACCATGCCGACGAGGCGGATGAGGCTGGCTCGGGACGGGAAGACACCGACCACGCTGGTCCGGCGCTTGATCTCCTTGTTGAGCGCGTGGGGTACGAGAACTCAATCAGTCAGCCTGCCGAGGTTGTCCATGGCTGAGCATTGCCCGGCGTGGCAGTATCGCCGCCATGCTTGCTTCACTCCTCTACCTAGTGCTTCGTCGGCTACTCACCTTTGTCGCACCAAACCATCGCTCCGACGATGCCGCACAGATTGAGATCCTCGTGCTTCGCCACCAGCTCGAGGTCTTGCGCCGGCAGGTCAAGCGCCCGGTCTACCGGCGCCGGGACCGCGCGCTGCTCGCTGCGGCAAGCAGGATCCTTCCCAAGGAACGCTGGGGCGCGTTCCTCGTTCGTCCCGAGACGCTTCTGCGCTGGCACCGATCACTCGTCGCGCGAAAGTGGACGAGGCCGCATCGCCGGCCCGGGCGCCCTGCGATCGATCCGGTCTGCAGGCTGATCCTTCAGATGGCGAACGAGAACCCCCGGTGGGGGTACCTGAGGATCAAAGGCGAGCTGGGGAAGCTCGGGATCCGCGCGTCCGCGACGAGTATCGCGATGCTTCTTCGCCGCTCCGGCGTCGGTCCGGCCCCCCGCCGGGGCCTGAGCTGGCGCGGGTTCCTGAAGGCTCAGGCAGCGGGCATCCTCGCGTGCGACTTCTTCACCGTCGAGACGGCGTTTCTGGAGACGCTCTACGTCCTGTTCTTCATCGAGATCGGGACACGGCGCGTGCACGTCACCCTCTCAACGACCAACCCGACTCTTCCTTCGTCACCCAGCAGGCAAGGAACCTCGTGATGAGCCTCGCCCAGGAGGGCGCGCAGATCCGCTGTCTCATTCGCGACCGAGACGCCAAGTTCCCCCGCTCGTTCGATGATGTCTTCGCATCAGAAGGGATCCGGGTGATCCGCACGCCGATCAGGGCGCCGAACGCGAACGCCTTCGCCGAGCGCTGGATCGAGACGCTTCGCGCAGAGTGCCTGGACCCGCTGCTCATGCTCGGCCCCCGGCATCTCGATGGCATCCTTCGGATCTATGTGCGGCACTACAACCGACGACGTCCGCATCGAGGACTGGAGCTTCAGGTACTCGAGAGTCTCGCGCCCGTCGAAGAGGCCGACGGTGTGCCCGACATCGACCGGCGGGATCTCTTCGGGGGCCTCGTCCACGAGTACATGAGGGCCGCAGATCGAGTTTTCGTACCCAATGCGACCAAGAACGACGAGGCCGACTACGACCTCGTGTTCTAGGCACAGCTCTATCTCGGGTGGCCTTATGAGAATGTCGACAAGAACCCTGCCCTGGACAGCATGACGCCCGTGCAACGGGCCCGACGCCCGATGAGCGAACATGCGGGCCACCCGACGCTCGGCCAGCTGGAGAATCGAACTGAAGCTCTGAAGCGGCGCGGCCTCTGGGAGCCATGGGTGGTGTCGTCCTTGGCGCGGGCCTTCGCGGATCAGCTCGATGGATTCCAGTCCCCCTATCGTCGGTCGATCGCATCACGCGGGCAAGCAGGACCTCGGTCAGGCGGCGCTCGATCGGCTACAGGCTCTGAGATGCGGGGCAGTAGTTAGAGGACGCCCCAAGGACGATTGGAAGACTCAAACAAGGAGGATGCCGCAATGCTGGCGGTTTCGTGCGCCGACTACATAGCTGAGGCGCTTATCGCCGCTGGAGTGCGCTATGTGGCCGGGATTCCAGGGCATGGCAACCTCGTATTCGAGGACGCGATCCTCAAGCGGAGCGATCGCATCGGCTGGATCCTTGTACGGCACGAGCAATCGGCTGCCCATCTGGCGGATGGGTACTTTCGAGCGTCCGGCCGCCCGCTCGCGATCACCACCTCGGTCGGGCCGGGGGCGCTCAACACGCTGATCGGCGTGGCAACGGCGTATGCCGACTCGACGGCGATGGTCGTGGTTACCGGCACCCCTCCAACCTACCTATACGGCCGGGGCTGCCTCCAAGAGATCGAGCGCCAGTACTGGTCTGACTTCCCGAGCGTCATCAGGCCCCTCGTGAAGCGCTCATGGCAGGTGCAGCGCGCGGACCAGTTTCCGGGCGTGGTCGCGCAGCTGATAAAGATCGCGGTTACCGGGCGACCTGGGCCCGTTCACTTGGACTTCCCCATGGACATCCAGGCCGCCCCCTGTGATGCCGACGTTCCAGATCCTGCCTTGCACTCGGTGGCCCCACTGGTACGCCCGGACGCGTCGGCAGTGCAGCGAGCGGCTGCGCTGCTTGCGGCGGCCCAGCGGCCGCTGATCCTCGCTGGCGGCGGCGTAATCAATGCCGGTGCTCACAACGAACTTCGCGAACTCGCAGAGTGCCTTGGAAGTCCAGTCATCAACACCCTGCACGGGAAGGGTGCCTTGCCAGATGACCATCCGCTCTCGGGGCGAACGTGCGGCTCGAAGGGCACCACGTGCGCCAACGCCCTTGCACGCAACGCGGACGTGATTCTGGCCGTGGGGACGAGGTTTGGCGAGTGGGACACCAGCTCGTGGAAGCCCGGGGCAACGTTTGCTATTCCCCCAACGCGGCTCATCCACCTCGACATCGACGACCGTGAGCTCGCCAAGAACTACCCGACCGAGGTCTCCCTTTGGGGGGATGCGAAGGCGGGGCTCGCCGATCTGTTGGCTGCCGTGCGCGAGCGGACGCGAGGCGTCGACCGTCCGACGTCCCCTTGGGTCGCACGCCTGGAAGTATGGCGCGCGGAGTGGCTCGCATGCCTCGACGACCAGGCAAAGAGCGGGCCCGTGATCAGCACGACGCTCGCGCTCCGGCGCCTTCGAGAGGCGATGCCTCGAGAGAGCGTCGTCACAGGCGCTGCCGGGCATGCGCAGGCCCAGATGTTCTCCGAGTGGGAGACCTATGAGCCGAGGACGCACCTGAGTTCCAGCCACTTCTCGACCATGGGGTTCGCCCTGCCCGCCGCAATAGGGGCGAAACTGGCCCTCCCGGACCGGCCCGTAGTGGCGATCATGGGCGACGGTGACTTCCAGCAGAGCCTGCCGGAGCTGGCAACCGCTGTTCAGTACGGCGTCCCCGTTGTCGCTGTGGTGCTTAACAACGGCGGCCTGCTGTCGATCCGCGACCTGCAGATCGCCGCGTTGGGCTCGCGGCGCTTTGGCGGCACGGAGTTCAAGGTGCACGGTGGTCAGGCCAGCAGCAGTCCCGACTTCGTCGCGCTCGGCCGCGCCTACGGCGTGAGCGCCGAGCGTGTGTCGACCGCCGATGAGATCGGGCCGGCCCTCCGTCGCTTGGTCGACGCGGAGCTCCCGGGGCTGCTCGAGATCCCAACTGCCTCCGAGTTCCCGGATTCCGAAGGCATGACCATCACGTTCTTCGAGATGCCCGTACCTGAACAGACACCAGGCGTTCTGGCGTTGCCGGGCAAACAGCCCGCGCCAACCTCCGGCCGGTGATGGCTCACGAGTAGCCCAAAGACGAGCGGACCATGCACTTCCATTCCGAAGCGCTCAACAGGGACATCTCGATCACGGCTCAACGGCTACGTATCGACGTCCTGCAGATGGTGTTCGGCGCTCAGTCGGGCCACCTCGGCGGCGCGTTTTCCGCGGCCGAGATCGTCGCCGCGCTCTACTGGCACCATCTTCGGATCGATCCACAGCAGCCCATGTGGCTGGCTCGCGATCGCTTCCTCCTTTCCAAAGGCCACGCGTCGCCGCTTCTGTACGCGGCTCTTGCACGGCGAGGCTTCTTCCGGATTGAGGAACTAACTACGTTCCGGCATCTGGCGAGCCGCCTCAACGGGCACCCGGACCGCAAGATCCCAGGCGTCGAGGTTGTCGCTGGTCCTCTCGGCCACGGCGTAGCGATCGGGGCGGGAATGGCCCTCGCATTGCGGACGGGGATAAGCAAACCGTCGGCGCTCTCCGCCCCGTCGAGTCAGGCTTCCCTCGCCCGAGTCTATGTCCTCCTCGGGGACGGCGAACTCGACGCCGGGGTTGTCTGGGAAGGTGTGATGACAGCCGCCAAGTATCGCCTTGGCAACCTCGTGGCGATCGTCGACTGCAACGGCATCCAGCAGACCGGGGCCACCGCCGACGTGATGCCGCTCGAGCCGCTCGCCGAGAAGTGGCGCGCCTTTGGCTGGCACGTCCAGGAGATCGACGGCCATAGCGTCACCGAGATCCTAGCTGCACTCGACTGCGCTGACGAAGTTCATGCCCAACCGAGCGTGATCATCGCCCACACCACGAAGGGTAAGGGAGTTACCTTCATGGAGTATGACCATCGCTTCCACGGCGGGGCCCCAACGAAGGCCCAGTACGAGGTGGCGCTCGCCGAGCTCGATGAAGGGCTTAGGCAATGGTCGAAGTAGTGGGAATGCGGCCCACCTATGGCGCCGCTTTGGTTGAACTCGGTCGGTCGAATTCCGATGTCGTGGCTCTGACCGCAGACGTTCAGACTTCGGACTTCAGCTACCTCTTTGAGAACGCCTTCCCCGAGCGGTACTTCAACGTCGGGATCGCCGAGCAATGCCTGATCGATGTCGCGGTCGGGCTGGCCTATACCGGGAAGATCCCTTTCGTCAACACGTTCGCCGTCTTCATGGCCAGCCGGGCCCTCGAGCCGATCTTGACCCACCTCTGTTACGGCGAGGCGAACGTGAAGCTCATGGCCGGTTACAGCGGAATCTCGCCTCAAATGGAAGGCCCAACTCATCACGCCATAACGGATCTGGCGGTCATGCGCTGCCTACCTGGCATGACGGTCGTCTCGCCCGCCGATGCCGTCGCACTGCGGCAGCTGCTGCCCCAGGTCGCCGCCTGGTCGGGCCCTGTCTACTTCCGGTTCAGCCGTCAGGAGGTCCCGGTCGTTCACAGCGACTCAGTGGACCTCGAGATTGGTAAGGCTGCGCAGCTGCGTGATGGTTCGGACGTCACCCTTATTGGGATTGGCACGCTCGTCAGCCGGTGCGTCGAGGCGGCAGCCCTGCTCGCAGCGGAGGGCATAGAGGCCCGGGTCCTCGATCTCCACACCCTCAAGCCGCTCGACGTTGACGCGGTCCTGACGGCAGCCCACGAAACGGGCGCCCTAGTGACGGCCGAGGAGCACACCGTGATTGGAGGGCTCGGCAGTGCAATTGCCGAAACGATCACCGATGTCGGCCTTGCGGTTCCACTCAGGCGGGTTGGGATTGCCGACCGGTTCGCCGAATCGGGAGGCTACTTCGAGATGCTCGACAAGTTCGGGATGTCTGTCGGCGACGTGGTGCGAGCTGCCCACGACGTCGTTGGCCAGAAGGGCCGACCGTTCGCAGCTGCCGTCCAGGATGGAGGGCCTCGATCGTGACAACGACGACCCCCGCGACCCACAACGTTCCAGCGCAGCCCGCCCAGCTGCCCATCCTCTCCCACTGGATCGATGGACGGCCTGTCGAGGTCCCCCTGGAGCAGACGGGACCCGTGTTCAACCCGGCCACGGGGGCGGT
>JBEKCH010000050.1:0-17382 GCA_050014975.1 Candidatus Limnocylindrales bacterium | reverse complement strand
CAGCCGCCGATGTTCGCCAGGCCGTCCTTCTTGGCGTATCTTTTCACGGCAAAAGGACCGCAGCGGCGGCAGCTCGTACTGTCTAGCGTCGCGATGATCCGCGCGGTCGGGTCGGCGACACCGAGCCAGCCGGCCAGGGAAGCCCCGAGGGCCACCAGGAAGAGGATGAACGGGAAGGTCGCGAACATGAAGCGGAACGCCAGCTCGGCCGCGAGACCGGTCGGGTCGTGGCGCCGAAGCTGCCGAACGTATAGCCGAATCAGCGCGATCAAACCTCAACCTCCGGGCGCTGCGGCCTGATGTGGCTCGGTTGCCGGCGCGGTTGGGCGCGCGGCCCCAATAGCCTACAGGCGCGGAGTCCCGGATTCGACGAGAAGCGGTGACGCTCAGGCGCGCTGCTTGGCTGGGCAGTACGTGAGACTCGAGGCCTTGCGCTGGGCCCACGTCTGGCCGGCCCGCGTGCGTTGCCCGAGCCAGGCCTTGCGGTTGCGGAGATGGCTGCGCTGGACGCCGGACCCGCCGTTGTTGCGGCTGTCGACGGAGGCAGCCACGGGGGCGGACCGGTATCCGGACCTGCCGCGGTCGGGTTCGGAGCGCTGGGGCGTGGGCGTCGTCTCTTCGGTCATCGGGGGTGTCCTTTCGGGAAGTGGTCGGGGGCGAAGCAGGCGGATAGGCCGGAGACCGGCCGTCGGAGAACCGGTTGCAGGTTCGCCCGAAGATTCGCCGGCCTGTCCGGATGTCTAGTTCTGAGCGCCGTTGCGGCCCAGGCCGAGCTCGCCACGCACCGCGGCCGCGCCGTGGAGCTTGGACCAGTCGCACACGACCTGGTCCAGGAGCGCCGAATCCGGTCGGACTGCCAGCCTGTCGTCGGGCCCTCGAACGGCCTGCCCCAGCTCGGCCAGGATTCCGCGATAGGCGGGCTTGTCGTTCGGCCGGCGGGCGGCAGGGGGGAACACGTCGAAGTAGCCGTCGCTGCTCACGACGATGAGCGCGTCGGGGGTGGAGAAGGGTCTGCGAGCCACGATCGGATCCGATCTGCCGTGCGCTGCGAGTGACGGAATCGTGACCCGGCGCGGTCGACTGTCTACCACAGTGGGGCCGCGGCCAGATTCGGTCAAGGGGCCCGCGGCGAGAGGCGCCGGCCGCGACCCCGCCGGCCGGCCATTGTGCGATCGGCCGGAAGCGAGTACCGTGGGTATGTTGCTGCGACTCGTAGCGACGCTCCGCGTGGTCGACCCCCTTTCCGAACGGACCGTGCGTCTGCCGTCTGGTTCGGGAAGAGAACAAAGGGGTCATCCGTGACCACCGGTACCATCAAGAAGGTCGTTGCCGATCGCGGCTTCGGCTTCATCTCCGCCGAAGATGGGAAGGAATACTTCTTCCATCGCGGCGGCCTTCTGGCCCCCCTCGACTTCGACCGCCTCATCGGCGGCGAGCGTGTCTCGTTCGAGATCGAGGCTAACCCCAAGGGCCCGCGCGCCGTTCAGGTGAGCGCAGCCTAGTCCGCACTTCCGGCACTCGCGGCTCGGGCGTCGATTCGCCTCGGGCCGCGGGTCGCCGCGGTCCCATAGGACCGCGCCCCGACAGGAGCTATCCCCATCTCGAGGACCGCCTTCGTTTCCACGTACGCGCCTCGCCAGTGCGGCATCGCCACCTTCACGTACGACCTGGCGACGACGGTCGGCGAACGCGAGATCGTGGCGCTTCACCCCGCGAACCAGCCGGCCCCCTATCCGGCGGAAGTCCGTCACCGCATCCGGCGCGACGTCCAGGCCGACTACGCCGACGCGGCGGAGGCCCTCAACGACTGCGGCGTGAGCGTCGTCTCCGTCCAGCACGAGTCCGACATCTGGGGCGGCGACGGCGGCGCCTATGTCCTGGACTTCGTTCGCGCGCTCCGTGTCCCGTGCGTGGCTACGCTCCACAGCGTTTTCGCGCAGCCGAGCGTCGCCCAGCTCAGGATTCTCGGCGAGCTGACCGGCATCGCACAGATGTCGATAGTGATGTCGCGGTCGGCCTCGTCGCTGCTGACCGACACATACGGCGCGGACCCGTCCCGCATCGCCTTGATCCCCCACGGCGTGCCCGACCTGCCGCTCGTCGCGTCCGACACGATCAAGCCCCGACTCGGGCTGCAGGGCAAGACGGTCATCCTGAGCTTCGGCCTGCTGGACCCCGACAAGGGCTACGAGTACGCGATCGAGGCGATGCCCGCGGTCATAGAGGCCGTCCCGTCGGCGTGCTACGTGATCCTGGGCGCAACCCACCCCGACCTTCGCAGCCGCGACGGCGAGGCGTACCGGGCCGGTCTCGAGGCGCGGGTGGCGGCCCTCGGCATCGGCCGTAACGTCACCTTTGTCGATCGGTTCGTCGGCCGGGTCGAACTGGGCACCTGGCTGGAGGCCGCCGACGTCCTCACGACACCCTACCCCAGCCTCGACCAGAGCGTCTCCGGCGCCCTCGCCTACGCCATGGCCGCCGGCAAGGCAATCGTCTCGACGCCCTACGCGTATGCCTCGGAGCAGCTCGCCGCCGACCGGGGCCGGCTCGTCCAGGCGGGTTCCCCGGCAGCCCTTTCGGAGGCCTTCATCGAACTCCTGAGCGACGCCGAGCTGCGGTCCTCGATGGGCCGGCGAGCCTACGACTACAGCCGCAAGATGGTGTGGTGGGAAGTCGGCGCCGAGTACCGGCGCATCCTGGATCGCGTCTCCCGCTCGGCCGCCGCGCCGGCCCGGGCGCCTCGCAGGGTCGCGATCGGCGTTGCCTGAGCTCTTGCCCCGTGCCGCCGCCCGCCACCGGCGTCGCCCGCCGGAGTGTGTCTCCGGCTCAGGTGGTAGGATTACTTTGTTAATCGCTGTTTCGGACACGCTGCAGCAGCGTCTGTCGTCGGTACGCCACGAGGGTGCCGGCAGCCCAACCCGATCGAGCCGTCAGAGCGCGACCCAATCCGTCCCGCCCGACCAGGTCGGAACCCTGCGTCAATCGACGCAATCAGGAGCAATCGTTTGACTTTCGACAACCTCGGCCTGTCGGCCGACCTTCTCGCCACCGTTGCGCGGGAGGGCTACACGGAGCCGACGCCCGTCCAGAGCGCGGCCATCCCACTCATCCTCGCCGGCCGCGACGTCCTCGCTGCCGCCCAGACCGGCACCGGCAAAACCGCCGCCTTCGTCCTGCCGATCCTGGAGATCCTCCGCCATCACTCCAACACCGGTTACTCGCCGGCGCGGCATCCGGTCCGCGTCCTGATCCTGACCCCCACCCGCGAGCTCGCGGTCCAGGTCGCCGCCGCCGTCAAGACCTACGGCCGCAGCGTTCCGCTTCGCTCCACCGTGGTCTACGGCGGTACGCGCATCGATCCGGAGATCAAGATCCTCTGGCACGGCGTCGAGATCCTGGTGGCCACACCCGGCCGCCTGCTCGATCACGTCGGACAGCGCACCGTGAACCTCTCCCAGGTCGAGATCCTGGTCCTGGACGAGGCCGACCGGATGCTCGACATGGGCTTCATCCCCGAGGTCCGCAAGATCATCGGGCACATCCCCGCGCGGCGCCAGACGCTGCTCTTCTCGGCCACCTTCTCCGACGACGTCCGCCGCCTGGCCGGCGAGTTCCTGAGCAATCCGGAAACGGTAGAGGTCGCGCCTCGCAACAGCGTGGCGGACAACCTGACCGAGGTCCTCTACCCTGTCGACCAGAGCCGCAAGGCCGACCTCTTGATCCACCTCATCCAGCGCGATTCCATGGAGCAGGTCCTCGTCTTCACCCGGAGCAAGATTGGTGCCAGCCGGCTGGCCGCGTACCTGGATCGGCGGGGCGTGAGCACGTCCGCCATCCACGGCGACCGCAGCCAGTCGGAGCGGACCCGCGCCCTGGAAGCCTTTCGGGGCCGCTTCGTCAAGGTCCTGGTGGCCACGGACGTGGCTTCGCGAGGCCTCGACATCGAGGACCTGCCCTACGTCGTCAACTTCGAGCTGCCCTACGAGCCCCAGGACTACATCCACCGCATCGGCCGAACGGGTCGAGCCGGCGCCAGCGGCACGGCCATCTCCCTGGTCTCGCCCGACGAGGTCGACGAGCTGCGGGGCGTCCAGCGCCTGCTGCGCAGGGCCATCCCTTGCCAGGTCGTCGACGAGTTCCTGCCCGATCCGAACCGCGAGCCTGCGCCGGCGGCGCGGCCTCGGGGCGGACGGGCGCAGAGGCCCCAATCGCAACGTACAGGCTATCGACAGTCCGGCTTCGCTGCCGCGACTGCCGCGGCCCGCTAGCCAACCGCCGCAGCCAGGAGCCGCAGAACCGCGATGCGCAAACGCAAGGTGACCTATCCGGTGGCCCGGACGGCCACCAGACAGCCCAGGACCGCCGGTCAGCCGGGCGACCCCGGTTACGTGAGGTCGACCGTCGCCAGCATCAACCTGGCGGCCCTCGACATTCGAGAGGACCTCGTCGTGGGCAATCGAGTGAGGATCGGCGGGGAGGGTCTGTACGCGGGCGAGCTGGCGGTGATCGAGGCCATCGTGGGCGGCATCATCCCCGCCGCGATGGTCAGAACCGACGCCGGCAAGACGCGCCGCGTCCGTGCCGTCGACCTGGAGCACGTTTCCGCCGAGGGTTGACCCGGGGCTGCTGCGCGGACATCAGCCGATCAGCCGGCCGCGCCGCGCCTGCGCAGCTCCACGAGCAACTCCGTCAGGCTCGCCACGGCCACCATGGCGCCTGCGGCGACCAGCTCGCCGGCATCTACGGCCCCGGTGGTCACGCCGATGCCGACCATCTTCGCCCGGACGCTGGCCACCATGTCCCAGGTCGAGTCGCCGACGTACCAGCAGCGCTCAGGCGGGACCCCGAGCTGAGCCGCGGCGGCGAGCAGCAGGTCGGGCTCGGGCTTGGCGTTCGCCACGTGGCTGCCGTCCGTGATCGGCGGCGGGGCCGGCAGGCGCAGCGCATCGACCGAGACGGTCACCTGGCCCGGCCGACTTGAGGTGGCGATGGCGAAGGTCAGGTCGCTGTCCTCGAGCGCGGTCAGCAGCTCCGTCGCGCCCGGCAACGGGACCGGCGACGCGTTCAACTCATCGAAGATCTCGCCTGAGACGCGGTCCAGCTCCTCGGTCTCGGCATAGTCGAGCTCGCGACCTGCCTCCCCGGCGAGCTCCTTCGCCAGCCACCGACCGTCCGACCCGATGTAGCCGCTCAGACGATCGCGATCCACGTTCACACCGCCGCGCCGCAAGGCCTCCCACCAGGCTTCTAGGCGGCGAGGCACGGTGTCGACGAGCGTGCCGTCCAGGTCGAACAGCAGGGCCGCCGGGTGGGGCAGGTCGGCAAGGGTCGGCGCGCCGGCGCTTTGGTTGGTATTCGAGCTCATGCCCAAATGGTGCCAGAAGATCGACCGTCGCCATTCGTCCGGCGCAACGATCAGGGGCGGCGGGCACACGACACCGCCGCACCACGGGGCGTTTCCACGTCGACGAGCCGTCCGCGGCAAGCCGATCCGGCTCCGGTTCTGGCGCCCTGCCGGCTACCGTTCGAACTGGCCCCGCACTTCGCCCGCCTTCACCGAAGCCGGCCGCTGGCCGAGGTACACACGGCCCTCGTGCAATGTCAGCAGGCCCCGCTCGTGCGCCAGCCAGAAGAGACGCTCGGCGCAGCCGTGCCGCAGGTCGAATTCACACTCGAGCAGCTCCAGGACGAGGGGCAGCGGCTGTGGCCTGATTCGGAGGATCGGCCGCAGCCGTATCACCGTCTCCCTGACCTGGGCTTCGCACTCGTCGTCGCTCAGGCACTCCAGGTCGGGGCATGGGTACGCCGCCTCTGCCTCTGTCGGCACGGCCACCGGCTCCCGCGTGTCGATCTCCACGGCAACGCGCTCGCCGGGCCCGTGAGGGCGTGGCGGCGGCAGGGTCAAGGAGTGGAAGGCTCGCTGAACGTCTACTGCTCCCATGTCGGCCTCCTCCGGGCTCACGCCGGAGGACATTCGCAAGAGCCGGCGCGGGCGCGCCGGAAGGCGCCTGGGAGGCGACGCCGACGGTCCCATGCCCGGGCACCGTGCCGCTGCCAGATCCGCTATCGGAGGCGGATCGTCATCCGCTTCGCTCGACTCAAGTTTACGCCCGGGCGGCAAGCCGACCCCACCGCCGGCGGCTGCCAATCCGGGCTCAGGCGAAGCGGTAGGCGACGATGACGGTGACGACCAGTTGCATCGAGGTCGGGCTCACGGCCGTGCCCGGGGCACAAACTTCGGGCGAGCCGGCCGGCACGGGCGTGATCGTGGTCGTGCCCTGGCTACTGCCGCTGGTGCCTGTCGCCGGCTCGAGCGGCATCGGGAGGGCGCAGTCGCTGGTCGGGTAGACGTAGCTGTCCGATGACGAGATGCTGACCGAGTAGGTGCCGGTGATCGAGACGCCCATCGCAGTCGCCATGGCCTGGGCCTGCGCCTTGGCATCGGCGAGGGCGAGGGCCGTGGCCTTCGCCATTGCGGTCGCCCGATCGGAGCCATCGGCCTTCATGTCGGCCGTGCCCGTCCCGGCGGCGAGGATCGTGTTCTCCGGGGCGACGCCCAGCGACGGGTAGATCTGGTACGGATAGGCCACCGCCGCGCCGCTCGACCCTGAGGCCACGCCCGGCTCAGTCGAAACCTGGCCGGTAGTGGGCACGCCCAGCTCGGCGCCGCCCAGGCTGTTCTGGTTGGCCGTAGCCGCCGTGGTGGGCGAAGGCTGCGCACCGCTCGAGGCGGCAACCGAGCCGGCCGTCCAACCGATCAGCAGGGACGCGGCGGATACGAGCAGGAGGCCCGCCAGGATCGAACGCCTGGGTCGGGATAGCGTCGGGCTGAGGTTCATCTTGGTGCTCCCTTGGGTCGAAATGGCGGGTTGGATGCGAGCGGCGAACGCCCCCAAGACGCAACCCTCCGGCCGCCGGTTCCCACGCTCGGACGAATAATCCGCCTGCCGGAAGCGGCGGCCTACGTGGCCCGGTAGGTCACTCCGCGCACGGAGCCACCTTGCCTCGTGGCGGATTTGCTGCTCCGGCCAGGAATGGCCCGGCTACAATCGCCGGGTACGGAGTGTGCCGTAAACAACGCCGCGTATTGCCGGAAGGCATAGGTGGGCCGGCGCAGTCGAGGCAGGTCCGTTCGGATCGGGTCGGCGACGGAGGATCGTCACCCTCCAGAATGGTCCAGACGCCGGATGGCCGGCTTGTCATGAATCGCCGACATCCGATGCAGGGGCAGCTGCGAGCTCCCTGCCATCGGTCCCGATCGCCAACGCCAACGCCAGTTGCACCGTCCGCGGTACGAGGCCGAAACTCGGGATGACGGATCAAGGCGATCGCATGGACGCGAAGCAAACCCGCTGCTCGGTGTGCAAGCACCCCGTGGCCCTCGTGGCCGGTCAGGGTCGCCGTCGGGCAGCCCTCATCGAAGACGGCCTGACCCTCTGCGACGTGTGCGCACCCGCCGGCAACAACCAGGTGATTCGACCGGAGCGCTGATCTCGCCTGGTCCGCCCTCAGAACTCCTGAGGGCACCATGGCTGCGTGGCCGTCGGGAAGAGGCGGTCGGCCGCAGCCAATCCCCCCGAGCGCAGCTCGACGATGCGCCCCGCTCGCGCCAGGGCGGTGGCGGTGAAGCCACCCAGGAAGAGCGACCCGAGATCGTTCGCGTCCAGCGCCAGGTCCGGTTCGGCCTTCGTCGCGCCGACCTGCGCCCGGCCTGCGGTGACTTCGACGGCCCAGCGTCCCGAGTTCCAGGGGCAATACTCGTCGCGCAGATCCAGGCCGACCCGCCCGCTGGCCTGTCCATCGACGCCGTAGGTTCGGCCTTCGAGCGCCGCCTTCACGTCCACGATCCGCAGCCACAACCCATCGCCCAGGCTCATGCCGAGCCGGCGTGGCTCCGTCGCGAGCAGCTGGACCGGGTGATCCACCGGCATCTTGCTGGCCTGCAGGGTCTGCACCAGGTCGAGGTTGAACAAATACCGCCAGATTTCACGGGTGCCGCGCTCTGTCGACGCGATCGCCTCATCAACGATCACGGTCCCGTTGGCGCCCCGCCGTCCCCAGTCGGCCTTGGTCTTGTAAACCGCGTACGCCTCGGGGCCCCCGTCCGCCTCGTACACAACCAGGCGCCGAGCCGCGCCGCCCCTGGAGTCCTTGTCGGCCAGCGGCAGCTGTCCCACCCACCAGTCCGGGGTCCGCGACAGGAAACCGGCTCGCTGCGCATAAACCGCCTCGTAGACGGGTGCGACCAGGTCCAGCCCTTCGCCGACCCGCAGCAGCCGGCACGAGCCCTCAACCGGCCACTCGCGCGCGAACCCCCAGGCGGCGGTCTCTGCGTCGAATTGGAGCGAATACGTGGCGAGGCCGTAGCCGAAACGCTGGTAGATGGCACCCTCGGAGGCCCACAGCATCGCCAGCGGCTCGTTACGGGCGTGGCAGTCGTCGACCATCAGTCGCATCATCCCGCGCAGGATTCCGCGACGGCGATGCGACGGCAGGACCGTGACCCAGGTCACGCCGCCGGCAGGCAGATCGCCGCCGGGGACGCTCAGGTTCACGGAGAAGACGCCGCCCGTGCCCACGAAACGGTCGCCGTCGAGGGCGCATACGAAGCGCTGCGGATCGGAGACTTTCCGGACGCGCTCGATCATGTCGTCGGAGACGTCCTCACCGAACGCGACCTCGGCGGTCTTGAGCAGCTCGGCGAAACGATCGGGCGGGCAAACGCGTATCTCGACACTCATGGCTTCACTCCCGACTGGGCCGCCGGCACCTGGGACCGTAGCCACTCGACGATCGCGGCGACCACGTGGGGCCCCTCGGGCTCGTTCAAGGTTTCGTGGCGCAGGCCGGGCAGGACGCGCCGCTCCACCCCGGGAATGGCCGCCAGTGGCTCGCTCACCTGGGTCGGCACGAGGGTATCGTCGCCGCCGTGAATGACGAGCGTCGGGACGTGGAGGCGGTGCAGCTGCGCCCGGCCCCGATTCATGGCCGTGAACAGCTCGGCTCCAAGGCGGGTCGTCGACCGGGGCTGTACCAGCGGATCGGCGAAGCAGGCCGTGCCGACGGCGGGGTCGCGGGAGAGTTGCTCTCCAGTGATGGGGTTGGCCAGTACCAATGTCGGCGCCAGGCGCGAGAGGACGGGCGCGAGGGCGCGCTGCCAGCCCGGAACGCGGGCGTCCAGTGGCGGGGCGCTCAGGACGAGCAGGTCCGGCGCGGGGCGGTCCGAGCAGGCATAGGTCAGGGAGATGAGGGCTCCCATCGAATGCCCGAACAGGACCACCGGCCGGCCTGGTTCGCGCACCGCCACCAGCCGACACGCCAGGTCGTCGAGGAAGTCGTCCCACGTTCGCACGTAGACACGCCGGCCGCCCGAGAGCCCATGACCACGGAGGTCGAACGCGTGGACGTCGAGTCCGGCCTCGGCGAGGAGCCGACCGGTTCGTTCGTATCGGCCGCTGTGCTCCGCAATGCCGTGGACGATTAGCACCGTGGCCCACGGCTTTCCGTCGGGCGCCCAATGGCGCAGGTACAGCGGCGTCCCGTCGGCGCCGGGTTCGGTGGAGCCGGGCGCCGCCTCAGCTTCGGACGGGTTCGTCGCCCGACCGGTGGGAACCGCCATCTCGCGCCTCCTCGTCTCGCATCAGCTGCCGCGGGTCATCGTATCCCGCCCCAAGGAGTGGCGCCCCGGTCGATCCGCTGCCTCGGACCCACTAATGACGGGCCCTTGGAGAGATCGCGCGCTACTGCGCCGCCCTTCTCTCGAAGTCCAGCGAGGCCGAATTAACGCAGTAGCGGAGGCCAGTGGGCCGTGGGCCGTCGTCGAAGAGATGGCCCAGGTGCGCCCCGCAGTTCGAGCACCGCACCTCGGTCCGAACCATTCCCAGGCTCGTGTCCTGCCTGGTCGTGATCCTGGCCTTGTCGAGCACGTCGAAGAAGCTCGGCCAGCCGCAGTGACTGTCGTACTTCTGCGTCGACTCGAAGAGCACCTCGCCGCAGACGATGCACCGGTAGCTGCCCGCATCCTGGCTGTTCCAGTAGGCGCCGGTGAAGGGCCGCTCGGTGTCGGCCTCCTGGGTGACCGCGTACTGGAGCGGCGTCAGGCGGCGCCGCAGCTCCGCCTTGTCGATCTGGACCGTCACGCGGGCACTCCTTCCTTGCGCATCATCCCGATCAGCTCGCCGACGAGCCCCACCGCCTCGGGCGTCCTGATGGCAACGTTGCGGAAGATGAAGCCGCCGAAGCCGGCGTCCATGTAGCGCCGCAGGATCGCGGCCGCCTCGTCGAGCGGCACCGGCCTCAACATCGCCCGTTGCTGGGCCGGGATTCGTTCCAGGACGCGGGCCTTGTCCGCCTCGCTGGCCACCGGAACGATCGGCACGGACACGGTTCGAAGGATCTCGGAGGGATCGCGTCCGACGGCCTCGCAGTGGCGGTCGAGGACCGCCAGCTTCGCGGCGGCCTCCTCGAGCGGGCCGAACCAGTTCGTGATGTCGGCGAACCGGGCCGCCAGCTTGAGCGTCCGCTTCTCGCCGCCGCCGCCGACCATGATCCTGGGCCCACCCGGCTGAATCGGCCGCGGTCGGTTGAGGGCGCGGTCGATCCTGTAGTAGCGACCCTCGAAGCTCGGGCGCTCTTGCGTGAACATCGCCTTGCAGATCGTCAGCGCTTCCTCGAGGCGATCTTCGCGCTCGCCGATCGGCGGAAACTCGAAGCCGTAGCCGGCGTGCTCCGCGTCGTTCCAGGCGGCGCCGATGCCCAGCATCGCCCGACCCCCGGAAACGATGTCGAGCGTGGTGACCGTCTTGGCCAGCATCGCCGGGTTCCGATACGTCACGCCCGTGACCATCGTCCCGAGCATGACCCGTTTCGTCCGCGCGGCGATTCCCCCGAGCACCGTGTACCCCTCGAGCATCGGCTCTTCGTCCGTGCCGACGCCGCCGATCTGATAGAAGTGGTCCATGACGGTGACCAGGTCAAATCCGGCAGCCTCCGCCGACTGGGCAAGCTCGACCACGTGGTCGAACAGCTGCGCGTTAGGCACGCCCGCGAACGTGTAACTGGGCATGTGATAGCCGAAGAAGGGTCGAATCATTCTGGAGCTCCTGGAGCGGATGGGGCGCCGCCGTGGGTCATGGTGTTCGGCGCTGCGCCGGGTTTGACCGTAGCACCGTTGGGCCGAATGCGGGCAATCCGGACGGCCATGGTTGCGCCACCCACGCCCGAACCAGGCGAGACTGCAAAAAGGCCGCTACACCGGCCGGAGCGGCAGGTATGCTCGTGGTACGGCTCCACACCCGCTCCGTCAGCCGGGTTGGCGACCATCAAAGACCAAGTGAGGATCGGATGGACCCCTCCGGATTCGATCAAACGCCGCCGCCCCCTCCCCCGCCCCCGCCCGCACCCGGCTGGACTCAGCCAGAACAGCCCGGCCCGTACGGCCAGCCCGGTCAACCCGGCCCTTACGGCCAGCCCGGTCAACCAGATCAACACGGCCCGTACGGCCAGCCTCCCGGCACCTGGACCGCCCCGGCTCCCGCGCCGCGCTCACCCCTGCGGCGCATCATCGCCGCGGTCGTTGTCCTGCTGATCATTGCCGGCGGTGTCTTCGCGTTCGCCTCCATGACAAGTCACCCGGCCGACGCCGGCAAGGTGGTCTTCTCGACCGACAAGCCGGTCGAAGGTCAGACCATCGGCTGCACGGTCGATCACCAGGTGACCACCATCCCAGCCGGTACGTCCGTCTATGCCACGTACATCTTCACGTCTCGACAGGGTTCCTCAGTGGCGTCGCTCTCCATCACGAAGGACGGGGCCTCGTTCCTCCCGCCCACCGAACTGCCCACGTCAGACACCCAGGGGCTCGACTGCTTCGCCGACACGACGGATCTCAGTACCATCTTCGAGGCGGGAACGTACGTGTTCACGCTGACCTCCAACGGCAACACGATCGCCCAGGGAACGCTCGTCGTCACTCCGTAACGTCCCCGGCAGCGCGGGCGGCCGCCCGCGCTGCGACCGGACAGGCCGGTCCGGCGGCGAGCCGCCGTCAGGGCTCCAGGACGAATCGGCGACGCGACGTCCGCCAGGCCGTTAACGTCGGCCAGCCCCACACGACGGCGCTCGCCGCGATCGCCAGACCGGTCAGGAAGTACAGCGGGTGCAGTATCGAGATCCCCTGGATGATCGCCAGCTCGACGACGATCCAGATCATCTGCCGCAGCCGATGGCGAAGGCGAGGAAGGGCGCGATGCGCCACCGGCGCAGGCCCATGACCGCCACCGCGAAGGACCCGACACCGAAGAGCCCGCCAAGTATCAGCCCCGGCGCGAAGAAGTCGGGGAAGGGGCTCCCGGCGAGCCAGCTCAGGGGCACATGCATGATGCTGCCGTCCGGCGCAGCCACCAGCGCGGCGCCGCCGGCGATCGCCCCGAGGCCCAGCCAGACGAGGAGGCCGCAGGCGATGCGGCCGGCGCGGCCCATCGCCGGGGCGGGAACGGCGGAAACGGGGGCGGCCGCCGAAGTCGTCATCAATACTCACCTCACAGCGAATCTGGCCGGCCCTTGCCGCACGAAGAGCCGGGGCCGATGCTCGGGTGCGGTGCTTGCGCCGGGCAAGGGCCATCGGACCTGTCTGCCGAGATTGCCGCCGCGCCGCCGGGTTTGCCGTGGTCGCCGACCCGACCGCCAACCTGTTCGTGCCGCCCGTAGTCCTGGGTATCGGCCACCGCCACCGCCAGCTCAGTAGTCTTTCGCTCACGTCTGGGTCCGATTCGGTACCGTAAGACCGACGGGCCCGCCGTCACCCGAAAGGGCACCCTGCCAGACGCGTCCCACGCGCCTGGAGCACCGCCGGCGGCGGGCCGGGAGGAGCAATGCGGCTGCACGACTTCGCCCTCGAGCGCTTCTTCGCACGCTGGGAATTCAGCGCGCGGATGCTCCTGTGCGCCTCCGATGTGGAGGCCTGGCCACTTGGCGAGCTGCTGGCCCTGGCCGACCCGGACGCTCGGCAGCGCTGGGACGGGCTGAGGCTGGGCTACACCGAATCGCCGGGCGACCCGGCGCTGCGGGCCGAGATCGCTTCGCTGTACGAGCGCGTGGCTCCGGACGACGTGCTGGTCTTCTCCGGTGCCGAGGAGGCGATCTTCGCGCTCCACAACGTGTTGCTCGCGCCCGGCGACCATGCCGTGGTCGTTCGGCCGGCCTACCAGTCGCTGGCCGAGGTGGCCCGCGCCGCTGGGGCGGAGGTCATGCGCGTGGAGCTGCACGAAGCCGACGGCTGGCGGCTGGACGTCTCGGAGATTCGGGCCGGCCTCCGGCCGAACACCCGGCTGATCCTCGTCAACGAGCCTCACAACCCGACCGGGGCCCTGAGCGATCGGCCGACCTTCGATCGACTGGTCGAGCTGGCGGCCGAATCCGGCGCGCGCCTCGTGGTCGACGAGGTCTACCGCTTCCTCGAGTTCGAGCCGGCCGATCGGTTGCCGGCCGCCGCGGACGCGCTGGCGACCGGCGTGAGCGTCGGCGTCATGTCCAAGTCGTTCGGGCTGGCAGGGCTACGAATCGGCTGGATCGCGACGCGGGATCGGGCGCTGTGGGAGCGGCTCGCCGCATTCAAGGACTACACCACGATCTGCAACTCGGCACCCTCGGAGGTGCTGGCGTTGATCGCGTTGCGGGCCCGGGAACGGGTGCTCGCCCGCAACCGCGCGATCATCGAGGCGAACCTGCCGCTGCTGGACGGCTTCTTCGCTCGATGGGCCGGCGTTTTCGAGTGGGTGCGGCCACGCGGCGGGAGCATCGGCTTCCCGCGCCTGCTGGCCGATCGGTCGATCGACGCCTTTGCCGAGGAACTGGTCCGAGAGACCGGCGTGCTGATCCTGCCGGGCACGCTCTTCGCCGACACGGGCAATCACTTCCGCGTGGGCTACGGGCGCTCGAACCTGCCCGCGGCACTGGAGCGGCTGGAGCGCTTCGCGGAGCGAACGCTGCGACGCGCGTAGGCCCTCCGTTTATGCCGCATCTCGCTGCGCCGGCCCGGCGGACGCCCTTCCGGCGGTTGTAACCTGTCACCCGTCGCGGTCGCTGTTGAGGAGGGTTCTGATGTCGCTGAACGTGGGCTTCGGATCGTTCGTCGGCCACGCGGGATCGGCGCCGTCTCCGTTCGACGCCATCAACGGCCCCCGGCTCGCGGGGGGCGAGGGCAGCCATCCGCTCCATTCCGTCAGCCCCGAGGAGTTGCTTCGCCCGAGCGACGGCGCGGTGACGGGCGAGTTCGTCCTGGACCATCCGGCCCGGGTAGGCGACGGCATCACGGGTCGGGTCCGGCTGACTGCCGTCAAGGGCATCGACGCTCGAAAGGCCTATCTCCGACTCGTCGGTCTGCGTCTGGACGAGGTCCGCCGCGAGGTGGACCACCGCAACTCGAAGGGCGAGGTCATCTACACCGAGCGCTGGGTCGAGACCTCGGGCAAGCTCTTCGTCGCCGATTCGTTCCTGGAGCCGCCGATCCCGACGAGCTTCCAGCCGGGCGTGACCTGGGAGTCCACCTTCGCCGTTCCGGCGCCGCAGTTGGGCCCGCCCACGGCGCATCTGGGCGAGTCGATCATCGCCTGGGCGCTCGAGGTCCGCTGGGACGTCGCCATGGGCGGCGACCACTGGGCCGCGATGTACCTGCCGCTGGCTCAGCACCCCGACCTTCTTCGCGCCGGGGTCGGCAAGCAGGGCGGCATGAGCCTGATGGCCGGCGTCCCCGTCCGCGATGCGACCATCAACGTCGTCTCGGCCCTGCCGGCGCCGGCCGGCCAGGAGCTGGACGTTACCGTCTCGTGGCCGTCGGCGCCGCAAGGGCAGGGAGCCCGCATCGAGATCCATCGTCGGACGAACGCTCCGAACGGCGTTGAGGGCATCATCGCCTCGGTCAACGTCGATCCGGCCTCGCCACAAGCGGCGCCGCCCAGGCGCATCTGCTCGTGCCGGCCGGCTCCGCACCCTCGTTCGACGGGGCCGGCCTTGAGATCGACTACGTCATCCGCGTCCTGGTCGATCGGCGCTTCCGCTCCGACGCCGCCATCGAGAGGCCCCTCGCCATCGTCTGACCGGCGGCCTGGCGCGCTCCTGCCGGATCCGACCGTCCCACCCGAGCTCCGGTAGACCGACCGCCCATCGCGACCCGGCGATCTCGGAGCTTGGGCGGCGAAGCACCCGGCGGGCGTAGGCCTCACACAGCGGAACAGCGATTGATTCCTCGCTGCGTGCGCCTACCCTTGCCTCAGCTTAGTTTACCAATTAGCTAAGTGCCAACTTCACACCATCCAGGCAGTCGCGGAATCCCGGCCACTCAAGCAACCCACCCGATCTAAGCCACGCGCGCAACGCATGAACGGAACGCACGCCGATCCCCTCAGCCAGACCCTCGCCGCCCTTTCCGATCCCACCAGGCGGGCAATCCTCGCCCGACTGGCCCTCGGCGAGGCCACGGTCACCGAGCTGGCGAAGCCCTTCGAGATGAGCCTGCCGGGCGTCTCCAAGCACTTGAGAGTGCTGCGGCGCGCCGGGCTCATCGAGCAGGGCCGCCGGGCGCGGTGGCGTCCCTGCCGGCTCGACCCGGGGCCGCTTCGCGGCGTCGCGGATTGGGTCGAGCAGTTTCGCCGGTTCTGGGAGGAGAGCTTCGATCGCCTCGACGACTACCTCGAGGAACTCCAGGCACAGGAGAGAAACCGTGACACTACGCAGCCCTGACGCGCCGCTGCCCGCGGGCGGCGGGACGAGCCTCGTCCTCACCGAACAGGATGCCTTCCTCGACGGCGCGGACTTCCCGAGCCAGCGCGAGCAGGGCACGCGCGAGCTGCTCGACAACCTGGAGGCCGAGCTTCGGCGCTCCTCCCCCACGCCACGCCACCAGACAAAGGGATAGAGCCATGGCCGAGAAGATCGCCAACCGTATGGCGTTGACCCTGCTTTCGGATCGGGAGATTGCCGTCAGGCGCGTCTTCGATGCGCCGCGCAGCCTCGTCTTCGAGGCAACCACCCGGTGCCAGCACATGGAGAAATGGTGGGGACCCAGGGGCTTCGATCTAATCGAATGCGAGATCGATCTCCGGCCGGGCGGAGCCTATCGCCTCGTCCAGCGGTCGCCCGACGGCGGGCCCACCCGTTCAAGGGCGTCTATCGCGAGGTGGCGGCGCCGGAGCGGGTCGTCTTCACGCAGGTCTACGACGTGGAGCCGTTCTCGATCCACGAGGTGATCGTGACGAACACGTTCTCCGAGCAGGACGGCAGGACCACGCTGACCCAGCATCTGCTCTTCGACTCGCTCGAGGCCCGCGATGGGATGGTCGCGTCGGGGATGGAGCGGGGCGAGGCCCAGAGCTTCGACCGCCTGGACGAGCTGCTCGCCGAACTGGGCGGCAGCGGAGGCGCGGGCGCGAGGGGACCTCGGGCGCAGAGCTCCTCATCGCCCGCAACTTCGACGCGCCGCGCGATCTAGTCTGGAAGGCCTGGACCGAGCCCGATCGCCTGCGCTAGTGTCAACTTGGGCCTGTGGCACTCCGCCGCTCGCCATGTAGGACCCCCGACGCAGCCGCTCGACTGGCCGGACCATGTGGGACCGAGCTTTCAGTCACTTCCCCGACAGCGCGCGGGCCGACAGGATGGAATTCCATCGTCGGCGTCGATCTCGACCGTGCAGTCAGGCAGGCCCGACGTCGACGGCCAGCCTTGCGCCGAACGTCCGGTGTCGGGGCGGCTGCTACCTCGACCTCCGGCTGCCTCTAGTGGAGATGCAGGTCGACGCCCAAGAGGACGAGCGGCCACAGCAGCACGGCGAGGACTGCCGAGAGGATCGGCGTCGCTGCGTTGAGATTCGTGAAGAACGCGTGACCCGACGCCACGACAAAGCCAATGACGAGGTAGACAATGCCAACGAGGGACGAAAAGTCGGTCCTCATGCCCATTCCCTCCTGTCCACTGATCGGGTCTCGGAGGGCTGACGATCGTCCCCAGACACCCAAAGAATAAGCGTACCGCGACGGTTGCTCGTGTCTAGAGCCTTGGCCTCCGGCTCGCGAAGATGGCATTCGTGCATGGTCGGCCGCGAAGCGGGCGAGGCCCTCGCGCAGCGCTCAACTGGCTGGCACCGGTCTCAGGATCGTCGGCGACAAGCGGAGCGGGGGCTGAGGGCGAGATTGACGGGGGGCGGCTTACGCTCCGACTACCTGTCGCCTATCTCGCCGGTTGGTCGGCCTGGCCGTGACAGCTACGTCTAGTTGTTCTTCCCCGTCAGGTTGTTGACGGGCGTCCGGCTGATCGGCGGCTGGCCGGCCAGTGACCAGTGTGGCCGAGCGGTGTTGTAGAAGTCCAGGAATCTGGACAGCGCATCGATCC
>JBEKCH010000049.1:0-18185 GCA_050014975.1 Candidatus Limnocylindrales bacterium | reverse complement strand
CGCCCTTCACTGACTGCGGGCTCGACCTCTGGAAAGTCGATGATGCGGTTCGTCTTCGCCCGTGTGCCAGAGATGACCTTGAGGTGTGGCACCGCGGGCGGCAGTGGCCGCTCAGTGTGCCAGAGATTTACTGGCGGGTGCGGCCGGAAGTCGCGCGAGCCGAGATCCATGCCGAAACGGCGCAGCGCGCTCGCCTTGGCCCACATCTGAGTAGCCGCCGCCTCTAGAAAGTCGGCGTGGCTCTCGATGTCTGCTAGTGTCGCCTCCGAGGTTGCCGTAACGCGATGCTTGCGCCGCGGCGAATTGCCGGTTGTCGCACAGCCGAACAATGGGCAGGCGGTAACCTTCTCATTTTGGGGGTGAATGGGTATTGCCGCGAGTAGCCTCTGCGCGGCTATGTCGTCCTCGCCAAACATTCTGGGCTCCTCCACCAAGGTGCCTTGCGTTCAGGACGCGACGAGGTTCGATGGCGCCTCCTTCCCGGGGCGTGCGATGCGGCCGAACTGGCAGAACGTCACAACTGCCACTCGGAAAACGGACCCCGGAAGGCGTGCAGCATCGCATTCGCTTCGCGGGGAGCGGTTAGGGTAACGGTGCGCGCGGCTGCGATCTGCCGCCGCGCCTCGCGGCACTCTGCGGCGGCCGCCCGCATAACGGCGCGGTCACCCGCCTTGCGGGCCAGGCGAAAGGCAGCCCGAGCTAGGACTTCGCGGTCGGATGGCGAAAGGGTTACTTGCGCCCGCTCGGCGGGCGTGACTGACTCGTCCGTGTCTCGTGCCTCCCTAATCGGCACGGTGCCCCTAGAAACGCCGACGCCCCCGGACCGATTAGGGCGGCCCAGGGGCACCGTTCGCGTAGCCGCCCTAATCGGTCCGCGCGGCCTCCATCATGGACCCCCGCGTCAAGGGCCGTTATCCCCCGCTGGTAGGGGTGTGTTTGCCGATACTGACCCTGGGCAATAGCATCCCAGCCGACGTGGTCGGCCCCCTGAAGAAGCAGCTCGACGAGCTGCTAACGCGCACCGAACCAGCCCTGCTGTCGGTGGGCGCACTCGTGACGCTGTATGCGGCGACCGGGGCCATCAATGCCGTCATGAAGGCGATGAATCGCGCGTTCGGAGTCCAGGAAACCCGGCCCCTGGCGGGCCGCGTCGCCCTCGCCATCGCGCTGACCGTCATTGGCGGTATCGGCATCGTCGTTGGGATCCTGGCGGTCGTCGGTGGGACGCTCATGACGGAGGACCTGGCGGATCGGGCAGGCGTCGGCCGCGCGGCCTGGATGGCCATCTCGATCCTGCGCTGGCCCCTGGCCTTCGCCGTGCTGGTGTTCGCCGTTACGGCGCTCTTCCGCTTCGGATCGTGCGTTCGGCCGCGCTGGCGCTGGACGCTCGTCGGAGCAGCCACCTTCGCCGCTGCCTGGCTGGTCGTGACCTTCGCCTTCGGTCTGTATGTCGCGAGCCTCGGGCACTACCGCGCCACGTACGGCGCGCTGGGCGGAGTCATCGTGCTGATGCTGTGGTACTACCTGACGGCGATCATCCTCGTGGGCGCCGCGGAGCTCGTGGCCGTGCTGGTCGAGAGGTTCGAACCCGACAGGCTCCAGTGCGAAGAGCGGGAGGAGAGCGGCGGGGCGCCCGGGGATCGGACTCCCAGCCCAGGCTAGCTCCTGGCCGGTGACTCGCCGGCGAGGACACTTGGGTCGAAACGAAGACCGGGCCGCGGGGATGGCCCCGGGCCCGGTCTGGCGAGTGCTGACGGGGGTCAGCTGCTGGCGGACGGATCGGCGATGCGGCCCATGAAGAGTACGGCGCCCGTCGTGGTCTCCCGGATGAAGTAGAGGAACGGCTTGTCGACGTGCAACTGGACGTGGGTCGGCCCAGGCCCGGGGCCGGCCATCCCCTGCCCCGACACGACGGTCACCGCGGAGGCAGTCGTGCCCTCCTCGTCGACGTCGATGTTGGCCTGGTGGATCACCTTGGCGATGAACAGCGTCTCGTCCGTGGTGATGCCCGAGAGGTCCGCGCTGTCCGGATCGAACAACGCCGTCATGCCCATGGCCTTCAGCGCGTCCGCGAGGTCGACCCTCGACTCGGCCGAGAACCGCGGCAGGGTCAGATCCACGTCGTACGCGCGGGCTCCACTAACGATGCCGGCGAGTTCGGCTGTCGTGAGCCCGTTCACGAACGAGGTCATGTCGTCGGGGACCACGATCGTCATCGAGAGGGTCCCGTAGGCGCCGTTGAAGTGGCCTCCCATTGGGAGCTCGACTGCACGGTAGCCCTTGCCGGCGGCGTACTGGAGCAGCTGATCCATCGCCATCGTGGGAACCGAGACCCTGGATCCGTCGGAGCGAGTGAACGGCAGTGTTTTGGTCGCCTTTGGGTCGAACTGGTTGTCCCAGGCGGCCTTGAGGTAGATGGCGTTCGCCAGGGCGATGCGCGTCGCATTGGTGATGTCGCCCGGCTGGAGAACCTCGGGAATGCGACCCTTGGTTCGCTCGCTCGCCCATTTGTTGATGATCAGGCGGGCCTTCTCGGGGTCGTTCTTGTAGTCGAGAAGCCCGACGCCGGCGCCGAACCCGGAGCTGAGTGCATCGAGGTAGGCCTGCTCCAGGTTCATGCCCTGCTGCGAGAAGACGGCGTTGGAGACGTCCAGCTCGACCGCCGGCACCTGGTTGGTGTGGTCCGGAGTGGCCTCCGGGTCGTCGGAGTACCAGTCCGAATCGTCGTACGCGGTCACGCTATGGAGCGCCTGAAGCAGGGCCACGATCTCGCTCGCCTGACCAGTCGATCCGAAGTCATGCAGGACCTTGTCCATCTCCGTTGCCGTCGCGCCGCGTGCCCCGGGCCGGACCATGGCCAGGGCGAGAGCCACGCTCGTCGGGGACGCGCAGAGGTTGCCGGTCGGGTCGAGCTGGCGGAGCAAATCGAAGGCGAAGGCGTTGATCTCGCTGCCGGCGAGGGCGCCGTCGTCGGCGGCCGGCGCAAGAAGCCCGGCATTGCCCATGGCGATCTCGAAATTCCCCGGCGCGCCGGTCTGCGAGGGCGACGGCGTGGCGACGAGCGATGGCGTCGGCGTCTCCGAGGGCGATGGCGAGGGTGTCTGCCAGGGCGACGGCGACGAGGTCGGCCAGAACGAGTACGTAGGCCATGGTGTCGGCGTCGCCCCGCCGGTCGGCGTCGGGATTGCCATCGCGCTGCCGCAAGCACCCGCGACGATCGCGGCCGTCAGAACCAGCGCGCTCGCGCGGATCCGGCGCCGCTTCGTCAGCGATCTCCGTCGTGCCGAGCCCCTCCGCGCCTCATCGATCGTGTCCATGTCACGGGCCCCCTTTTCTCCGGCAGCCTCGGACCGAGGCTCCGCGAGGCACATGAGACGGCCCTGGATGAGGGTGAGTAGCGGGCGAGACGAGAAACTGCGGATTACCGGTTGTCCGGAGGCACGACGTTGGTTGCTGACGGCCGGGCGAGGGCCGTCGATCAGGTGGTCTCTTCCGGAGCGCGCGAGCGGAGCACGATGCTCGTGAACGGGATGCGGATCTCGCTGAAGACCTCAATCGAGACCAGGAAGCCGGCGAAGAGGAAGACGACCCCGAGCAGCTCGCCGACGAAGAACCCGCTGGTGTCGCCGAACCGGTTCAGGCCGCTGGTGATGGAGGGGATGAGGCCGCCGACGGCGATGAGCAGCGTGGCCGGGACGCGGCTGTTGAGGCGTCCGGTCAGCAGCGCCGCCACGGCGCCCGGGATCGACACGGCCAGGTTCAGGACGATCGCGAACGGTGCCACCAGCAGGTTGCCCAGGTAACGCGCCGGAGACTGGTTACGGACCAACGAGTAGCGGATGACCCTGCGCTTGGGCATGAAGATGTAGGTGCTGTAGACGCCGCCGAGGATCAGGGCGAAGGCGCCGGTGATGTTGAAGAAGGGCGTCAGCAGCCGCAGGTAGCCGGGGAACAGGTCGCCCGTCGGGATGTGGGTGACGGGGTCGACGACCCAACCGGGTGATGGGAGCGACACCATTGCCATCATCGCTGCCGAGACAAGGGTGCCCACGACCATGGCTGCCGCAGCAAGCAGCGGCCACGTGGAGCCGCGCCGGTACGTGTCGATGCAGATGGCCACCGCCAGCACCGCCGCGATCGCGAAGTAGAGGATCGGCGCGGCGCCGCTGTCGGCATAGCTGTACTTCGCCTGGGTCAGCGCGGTGAACAGCCCGGCCAGGAAGAGCGAGCCGGCGAAGGCGTAGCCGAAGCGCGTTTTGCCGAGCAGCAGCACGGTTCCCAGCCCGAGCCAACCGGCCACCCAGATGGCGCCGATCAGGTACCAGGCTCGATACAGCGGCTCGGACCAGCCGAAGGCGCCGCCCAGGAACTCTGTGCCCGCGCTCAGCCCGTACCAGAGCATGCCGATGGCCCAGACGGCCTGGTAGGAGCGCCGCCGCTGGCGCCACTGGCCGAGCAGGAGCGCGCAGAAGACCAGGCTGAGCACCGACGAACAGAACGGCAGCACGACGTTGAAGTTCACGACGCTCCTCCGGGTGGCGCTGGCCCCAGGGCCACGAGTCTTTCGAGCCGAGTATGCGCGCAGAACCGCATGTCGTCAGCCCTCGCCGCGGACCACGCTCCGGCGCCGCGCCGCCTGTTCGGCACGCTCGCGGCCCACCTGCGCCACGGTCGGAGGCGTAAGCTGGCGGACGTCCACCTGACGGGTGATTTGGGGGCGAAGATGCCGGTCGGACGGTTGGGTCTGGGGTGGACGGGCGGTCGCGCCCGAGCCGGCAACTGGGTCGTGCTCCTGGTCATGGTCGGCGCGGCCGTCCTGGCCGGCGGCTGCTCGTCTCCCGTGGCGCCGAGTTACAGCCTTGCCGCGTCGCAGGCCCTACCGTCGTCCGCACCCGCGGGTACGCCCACCATGGCTGCCTCGCCGAGCGCGACCCCTGTCGACGCCGACGACGAAGCTGGCGCCAGCTCCCCGCCCGGGGCCTCCTTCTCTCCCGGGCCGACCGGCGCGCCGATCGGGTCGATCGCGCCGGGTTCGGCTGCCGATCGCCTTCCCGGCGAGCCGGACCCCGCCCTGACGCCCGGGGCGCTCAACCCGGCCGTCACCCAGGCGACCATCGGCTCGACGATCTGCGTCTCGGGCTGGACGGCCACGATCCGTCCGCCGAGCAATTACACGACCGGCCTGAAGATCCGGCAGATCGTCCAGTATGGCTACACCGACACCTCGACCTCGGACTACGAAGAGGACCACCTCATCTCGCTCGAGCTCGGCGGGGCGCCGACCGATCCGCGCAACCTCTGGCCCGAGCCCTACGCGGCCAGCCTTGCGGATGGGCGACCGACCGGCGCGCACACGAAGGACGGCTTCGAGACCAGGCTCAAGAACCAGGTCTGCGCGGGCGCGATCACCCTGGCCCAGGCCCAATCGGAAATCGGCGACCACTGGGTCCACGCCTACTACGGCATCCAGCTCGGGTCGGGTACGTCCAGCGCCGGCACGCCAGCCGCCGGGGCGTCGGCAACGGGCGTCGCTTCGGCAGTCCCCGGGACGAGCAACTGGCCGGGAGCGTCGGCGGGCGCCGGCCTCTCGGTCAGCATCACCAGCCTGCCGGCGTCGATCAAGCACGGCGCCAGCGCGACCCTGGTCGCCGTCACCTCGCCGGGGGCCACCTGCAGCGCCAGCGTGACCTACGCCTCTGGGACGGTGTCGAGCGCGGCAGGCCTGAAGCCCCAGCCCACGGCCGGGTCGACGGGAAAGGTCTCGTGGACGTGGAAGGTGGGGACGAGCACCAAGCCCGGCACTTCCACCGCCACGGTGAGTTGTTCTCTGGACGGCGAGTTCGGCAGCGCGAGCAAGACGTTCCAGGTGACGTGACGCCCCGGGCGTCGCCCTGGTCATCACCCCGGGCGTCACCCCGGCCGGCGACGGCGGCTCGACCTTCGCGGACTCGGCGGTTACCTGGCGCCGCGGTGGTGCCGTTCGCGGGCCAGCTCCTCCAGACGAGCGTCGGAGATGCCGAAGTGGTGCGCGATCTCGTGGCGCACCGTGTTGGTCACCCCACGGGCGAGTGAATCGGGATCGCGGTATTGCCGCAGGTGAGGGCCGCGGAAGATCGTGATCTTGCTCGCCAGCGCGACGTGGTCCGCACCCCAGGCCGTGCGCGGCACGCCCGTGTAGAGCCCGAGCAGCCCCGGCGCCCGGACGGATGCCAGCTGGTTGGCGGACGCCTCGTCCTCGATCACGATTGCCACGCTGCCGAGCCGCTCGCGAAAGACATCCGGCAACGAGTCGAGCGCCGCGAGCACCAGCGCCTCGAATGGATCGGCCGACTCGTCGCCGCCAAAGGGGTCGACCGCGAAACTGTCGGCAGGCTGGCGTTCGGCGGGCTCGCTTTCGGCGGGCTCGCTTTCGGCGGGCGGATCGATGTCGGGCGGCATGGATCCATTGTCGGCCCTGGCGACGATGCGAGCGCGATCGGATTGTGCGGCGGTCTACGATCTGACGATGGCAGACCGTGATGTCGAACGCGCGCGGCGTGCCTCCGGCCGCCGCCGGCCAGCTGCGCTCGCCCTGATCCTGATCCTGACGGGTTTCGTGTCTGGGGCGTGCGTCGACCAACCGGGAAACGGGCCCACGGCCAGCTCTCAGGCAGCGCCGCCCGCCACGATGGGGTCGACGGCGACGACCACCAGGGCGCCGACGGCGCCGACCACGATGGCGCCGACGCCAGCTCCGACGCCGAGCCCGATATCCACGCCGAGCCCGATGCCCACGCCGCTGCCGCCGCCCACGGCCGCGAGTCCAAGCCCTGCGCCGACACCGCGGATCACGGCCGGGTCCGACGCCTGGGTGGCGGTGAGTGTCGCCACCGGCTGGCACACCGCCAGCTCGCCGCGGCCTGTCGACGCCCCGGCGCTGGCCAACCCGCCTCGCATTCGCGAGTGGCTGGCGGCGCTGAGCCAGAGCCAGCAGGCCGCGCTGATCGGACTCATGGACACCCAGATGCTCCTGGGGGAGCGGGTCGTGGTCGTCTCGATCGCGGGCGGCTGGGCGCACGTCGTGGTGCCCGATCAGCCGAGTCCGCTCGACTCGCGCGGCTATCCGGTGTGGGTGCCGCTGGCCCAGCTCAGCGCCGTGGCCCCGCTCGCCGCGGACTTCCAGGCCACGGTCGTCACGCCGACGGCGTGGCTCAGCAGCGACTCAGGCGGGCAGATCGCGGAGGTCAGCTTCGCGACCAGGCTGCCGGTCCTCGGCTCGGACGCGACGCGCGTCGAGGTCGGCCTGCCGGGCGGCGGCACGGCCTGGCTCGACGCCTCGGCGGTCGCCGTCACCGGGACAGGGGTGGCGGCGCTGCCCCAGACGGGCGACTCGATCGTCGACTCGGCCCGCCTGTTCATCGGCCTGCGCTACCTGTGGAGCGGCACGTCCGGTTTCGGATTCGACTGCTCGGGCCTGGTTCACCTGATCTACCGGGCGCACGGCATCACGGTGCCGCGCGACGCGGATGCGCAGGCCCTGGTCGGGACCGCCGTGGCGCGGTCGGCGCTCCAGCCCGGAGACCTGGTCTTCTTCGCTCGGAACGGCGCCGTCCACCACGTCGCGATCTACGCCGGCGGTGGCCAGCTCATCGATTCGCCCGACATCGCCAAGCCGGTGCGCATCTACGCCCTGTCCTCGGTCAGCTCCGCCGAGCAGCTCACCTTCCGCCGCGTCCTGCCCTGAGGTCCGGCCCCGACGGCCGGGGTCGGCCTGGCTCAGCTCCGCCCGCCTGCGAGCAGGCGGCATGGCCTGCGGTGCGGTTCAGCTCGCGGCCGACGGATCGTCGACGCGGCCCATGAAGAGGATGGCGCCCGTCGTGGTCTCCCGGATGAAGTAGAGGAACGGCTTGTCGACGTGCAACTGGACGTGGGGCGGGGTGGGCCCTGGCCCGGCCGCCGTCGCCTCGCCGCTCGCGACTGTGACGGCGGAGGCCGTGGTGCCCTCCTCGACGACGTCGATGTTGGCCTCGTGGATCACCTTGGCGATGAACAGCGTCTCGTCCGTGGTGATGCCCGAGAGGTCCGCGCTGTCCGGATCGAACAACGCCGTCATGCCCATGGCCTTCAGCGCGTCCGCGAGGTCGGCCCGCGAATCCACCGAGAACTTCGGCAGGGTCAGATCCACGTCGTACGCGCGGGCTCCACTAACGATGCCGGCGAGTTCGGCTGTCGTGAGCCCGTTCACGAACGAGGTCATGTTGTCGGGGACCACGATCATCATCGAGAGGGTCCCGTAGGCGCCGCCGTACGGAAGCTCGACTGCCCGATAGCCCGTTCCGGCGGAGTACGAGAGTTGGTGATCCATGGCCATCGTCGGAACCGAAACGCGAGATCCGTCGGAGCGAGTGAACGGCAGGGTCTTGGTCGCCTTCGGATCGAACGGATTCGTCCAGCCGGCCTTGAGGTAGATGGCGTTCGCCAGGGCGATGCGCGTCGCATTGGTGATGTCGCCCGGCTGGAGAACCTCGGGGATGCGGCCCTTGGTCCGCTCGCTCGCCCAGGCGTTGATGATCTGGCGGGCCGCTTCCGGGTAGTTCGCGTAGTCGACGAGCCCGACGCCGGCCCCGAACCCGGAGCTGAGCGCATCGAGGTAGGCCTGCTCGAGGCTCATGCCCTGCTGCGAGAAGACGGCATTGGAGACGTCCAGCTCGACCACCGGTTGCTGGCCGGCCTGGCTAGGACTGGCCGACGGATCCGGCGGAAGGCCGTTCGAATCGTCGTAGAAGGTCTGAGACTGCAGCGTCTTGATCAGGGCCACGATCTCGCTGGCCTGACCGGTTGTGCCGAAGTCGTGCAGGACCTGGTCCATCTGCGTTGCCGTGAGGCCCCGGGCGCCGGGCCGGACCATCGCCAGGGCGAGAGCCACGCTCGTCGGGGACGCGCACAGGTTGCCGGTCGGGTCGAGCTGGCGGAGCAGGTCGAAGGCGAAGGCGTTGATCTCGCTGCCGGCGAGGGCGCCGTCGTCGGCGGCCGGAGCCAGCAACCCGGCCTTGCCCATTGCGACTGCGAACTGGGTCGGAACGCCGCTTCCCGAGGGCGCGGGCCCCTGGGTCCCGGAGGCCGAAGGCGCCGCGGTGGGGGACGGCGACGCCGGCGGGGCCGGACTGGTCGCCAGCGGCCCGAGCGACGGCGGGAACGACGCCCCGCCGGTGGAAGCCGGCGTCGCGGCTGCGGAGCCGCACGACCCGGCAACGATGACCGCAACCAGGGCCGCGCCGGCGGTGCGGACTCTCGTAGCGCTCGATAGCGACCGTGCCGGCACCAGGTACCCCAGCCGGAGCGATCTCGCGAACATCATGTTCCTCTTTCGTTGGTGACCCCGAGCTCCGAGGTCGTACCACTTACGACGTCACTGTCGCCGGTGACGTGTCGGTCGAAACCTGGAATCGCCGAAACTGCGGTCTTTGCTGTCACGGCCCGGGCGCCGGCTCGGGTACTCGGGTACGATCAGGCGACCCGGCCGGGGTCCGACGCCGTCATGCAGTGTCGTCGCCCTGCCGGCCACTCCGTGAGGCTTCATGACGACTCGGATCACTGCTGTCGTGTTCGACCTGGGCGGCGTGCTGATCGACTGGAACCCGCGCCACCTCTATCGCAAGATCTTCGGCGCTCAGGAGGCCGCCATGGAGCGGTTCCTGGCCGAGGTCTGCAGCCAGGAGTGGAACGCGCGACTCGACGCCGGCCGCCCCTTCGCCGAGGGCGTGGCCGAGCTCGTGCGGGCCCACCCCGACCAGGCCGATCTCATCTCCGCCTACGAGCTGCGCTGGCCGGAGATGCTGGGCGACGCGCTCGAGGAGACGGTCGCGATCCTGCGTGAGCTGCGGCGCGCCGGCTTGCGGACCTACGCGCTGAGCAACTGGTCGGCCGAGACTTTCTCCGTCACGCGGGCGCGGTATCCGTTCCTGGACGAGATGGACGGCATCCTGATCTCGGGCGAGGTCAACGTCGGCAAGCCCGACCCGGCCATCTTTCGCCACTTCCTGGCGCGCTTCGGCCTGGCGGCGCAGAACACGGTCTTCATCGACGACTGGGAGCGGAACGTGACCGCGGCCGCCGGGCTCGGCATGACCGCCATCCGATTCGCGGACGCGACTCAGCTGCGCTCGGATCTTCGGGGCCTCGGCCTGCCCCTCGAAGCGGACGACCCGTCGACGAGAGTCCGATAATCCGTGCGGGATCAGGGGGCCGGTCCAGGGTCTACCGCAGGGTCACCGGAGGCGATCGACATGGATCTCGCAGCCGTCGCGGAGGACGCGTTCGGCTACGTCCTGAACTCGCCGGGCGAAGTCCGGGAGATCTGGCCGAACGTCATCCTGACCCATGGCCCGACCCCGATGCCGGAGAACGGTTCGGCGAGTCGCATCCGGTTCGGCCGCCGGATCGAGGGCCCGGTCCAAGCTGTGCGCGAATGGTTCGGAGCCCGCGGCCGGGAGCGCTTCCTCTGGGTTATCGGGCCGAGCACCAAGCCGACCGACCTCGAACGGCGCCTCCTCGATCTCGGCGCCGAGCCCAATCCGACCTGCTCCACGGCGACTGCGATGGTGCTCGACCACGAGCCGCCCGACGCGCCCGGGGGGGTCGCGCTTCGCCGCATTCGAACGTTCGAGGACTACGTCGCGATGTGGGAGGTCGTCTTCGAGGCGTTCGACATCCCGGAGGATGAGCAGCAAGCGGTCCGGGCGACACTCGCGGCTCGCTGGAGCGAGGTGGCCGACGACGATGCGAGATGGGACTACCTCGCGCTCGTCGAGGGGCGGCCGGTAGCGGTGGGCGGTGTCAGAAGGACGGTGGCCGGACCACTGTGGCTCAGCGGCGGAGCGACGTTGCCGGCCTGGCGGGGCAGGGGCGTGTATCGCGCCCTGGTCCGGGCCCGCTGGGACGACGCCGCCAGGCTCGGGGCCGCAGGGCTCCTCGTCCAGGCCTCGAGCATGTCGTGCCCGATCCTCGAGAGACTCGGGTTCCGGCCGGTCGGTACGATCAGGCACCTCGTCGACCGCAGCGCGCCGCCGCCGTTGCCGGATTGAGGGCCACGCTCGATGTCCGTCACCCCGGCGATCCTGGTCGAAAGCCTGGAGAAGTCGTACGGCTCGACCCGCGCCCTCGACGGGCTCGACCTGGCGGTCGAGGAAGGAACGATCCTGGGCGTCCTGGGCCCGAACGGTGCCGGCAAGACGACGGTCGTGCGCATTCTCGCCACGCTGCTCGCGCCCGACGCGGGGCGGGCCCTGGTGGCGGGGCTCGACGTCGTGAAACAGGCCCGCGCGGTCCGCAACGTCATCGGCCTGACGGGCCAGTTTGCGGCCGTCGACGAGAACCTCTCCGGCTTTGAGAACCTGAAGCTGTTCGGGCAGCTGTACCACCTCTCGGGGGCCGTCGCCGAGCGGCGAGCCGACGAGCTGCTCGATGGCTTCGGCCTGGCCGACGCGGCGCGCCGCCTGGTGAGGACGTACTCCGGAGGCATGCGCCGGCGTCTCGACCTGGCCGCGAGCGTCATCACCTCGCCGCCGATCCTTTTCCTCGACGAACCGACGAGTGGCCTCGATCCGCGTGGACGCCTGGCGGTCTGGGAAGTCATCAGGAATCTCGTGGCCGCCGGCACGACCGTGTTCCTCACGACGCAGGACATGGAGGAAGCCGACCAGCTGGCCGACCGAATCGCGGTCGTCGATCTCGGGCGCGCGATCGCCACGGGGACGGGCGACGAACTGAAGCTCCGGATCGGCGGGGAGCGGCTCGAGTTGACCCTTGCCGGCGGAGGCGACGTCGCGGCCGCGGTCGCGGCCCTGCGGCCGCACTGCTCGGGCGAGATCCAGGTCGATGGCGAGCGTCTTCACCTCGTCGCGCCCCTGGCGCACGGGGCGGGCGAACTGACCGCCATCGTGCGCGACCTCGACGCCGCCCACCTCTCGCTGGCCGATCTCGCGCTGCGTCGACCCACGCTGGACGACGTCTTCCTGTCGCTCACCGGCCGCCACGCGACCGGCGCCGATCAGACCGCGGAGACGGTTTCGGGAGGGAGTCGACGATGACCACCGGCGGGCCGCGGAGCGCCGCAAGAGTCGGGCCCAGCGACCACTCCCGGCTCTACTGGACCCTGGCGGACTCTCTCGTCATGGCCAGGCGCCAGCTGATCCGGATACCGCGTTCCCCCGAAGAGCTGTTCATCGCGACGCTGGAGCCGGTCCTGCTGGTTGTGGCATTCCGCTACATCTTCGGGGGCGCCATCGCCGTCCCCGGCACCAGCTATGTCAACTACCTGATGGGCGGCATGCTTGTGATGGCGGCCATGTTCGGCTCTTACAACACCGGCGTCGGCGTGGTGACGGACCTCCAGCGCGGCCTGGTCGATCGGTTTCGCTCGCTGCCCATGGCCAGATCGGCCGTCCTGACGGGCCGCGTGCTGGCCGACATGGTGCGCAGCGCCTTCATCATCGTCGTCGTCTGGGTAGTGGGGCTGCTCGTGGGTTTCCGGCCCGAGGGTACGACCCTTGACTGGGCCGGCGCGATGGCCCTCCTCCTGCTGTGCAGCTTCACGCTCATCTGGCTCTCGATGCTGACAGGATTGGTCCTGAGCAGCGCAGAGGCCGTCCAATCCGCCGAGTCGAGCTGGCTCTTCCTGCTGATCTTCATCAGCGGCGCGTTCGTCCCCACCAGCGGCATGCCCGACTGGCTGCGTCCGATCGCCGAGCGCCAGCCCATCTCGGTCATCATCGACGCGGTCCGCGGGTTCGTCGTCGGCCCGCCGGATATGACTGCCGCCCTGCAGGCCACGGCGTGGCTCGTGGCCCTCTTGATCGTGCTCATTCCGCTGTCGCTCTGGGCCTACGACCGCCGCACGGCTCGATGATGGCTCCCTGAGCTCCGTTCAATGGGCGCATGCCTGCGATTCGAACTTTCGTTCGAATGGCAGTTGCATTAACGGCGGCTTGCGCGCACGATGGTGTCCTGACCGACCCCCCGTGCCGATGCCTCGGTTCCCGAGACTGCGTCAGGCCGGCAGCGGGAAGGTTCCAGTGCTCGTTCCGTTCAGCCGTCCTCATCCCGTGCTGCCCCGCGCGCGGCCGGAGTCGGCGGACCGTGTCGAGCGACGGGCGATGGAGATCTGGCCCAGGTTGGACCATCGAGCCATTCACCGCTGCCACGGCGACCCCGCCCGCATCGCCGCCCACGTCGCCCGCCGAACCAGCATGACGCCCAAGGCCATCGAGACGCTGATCTCCGACCGATGACCACCCGCGGGGACCCTGACCGCCTTACGCCGGCGAGAACGCGCGTCTTCGTCTGGCGCGATATCACCCGCGATGAGCAGGTGGAAGCGATGGTCGGGCGGCGCGTCGAGGGGGCCGCCGACGTTCCGTTCCGCCGGCAGCCGGAGTACGCTGACAGCATGGCCGACAACATGAACGAGTCTGGAGAGAGGCCTCACGAGGGGATCGTCGGCGTTCAGTTCGAGCCGGACGCTGCGCTGGCCGCGGAGATGGCCACCCTGGCCGGCCGCTACGCCGATCGCGGGCGCGACCTCCAGGTGGCGCTCGACTTCTCCGATGCGAGCATCGAAGCCGCGGACGGGATCGGCCTCCAGATCTACGAGTCGCTGTCTCGAGAAGTCTCCGCCGCCAAGCTCGAAGAACTGAGGAGCGCACTTGCGTCCGAGCTCGGCGCCTACTTCGGCGAGACCTTCATACGGAACCACGGCGGCCAGTGGGGCTGGGTGGCCGCGACCGGCAACAGGGTCTTCGGGTTGCACACGAACGCCGGTCTCTCCGCCTTTCCTCTCGGCAAGGCGAGGCGGCGCCTGCAGGGCGCGGAGAATGACAGCCTCAGTGCCCTCTACGGCTTCCTCTGGCACTGGCCGGAGACCCAGGCCCGGCGGCGGTCGTTCGGTTCCTAATCGCGGGGCCGTGGCGGGCGATAGGCGAGTCCGCGATGAGGGAAGGTTCGTACCCGGTCATTTAGGGTTTGACAGCGAGACTGGGCGGGCGCCCAGAGGGTGCTCCCCGAGGAGCGTCAGAGCCGGGTGCGTGGTCCCAGCGAACGGACTACAAACCCAATGGCTCCTGTCCCTTCTCCGCGAATTGGCTGGGATCTCCATCACTGTCAAGCTCGAGATAGGGCCAGAAGGCCGGATTGATCTCGTAGCGTCGCGGGCCGGGTCTTGCCTTATCGAGACGATCGGCCAGAGAGTTGGATCGTCGCCAGTCGGCTTCGGTAGCGGGAAACGCATACTGACCCTCGCGGGTTTCGATGCCGACAAACAGGAGGCGCCGGAGATACTCGATCGCGGCTTCGCCGCGGCCGGCGAGTTCTGGGACCCGAGAGGCTGCAGCAAGAAGCTCGTCCTCAGACACAATCGGCTGGCAGCCCACGAGCTCGTAGATAAGGCTCTCAATTCCAGGCATGGACGTTTCGCCTTCGACGATCACGGATTCAACCGCGAACTGGCTGTATTGGGCGAAGCCATCGACAATGTCACGGGCCTCCACGATGGGGTGTTCTCGATTAGCGGCGTAGGTTATGGCCGCGTTGCACGCGAATACCAGGTCGCGTGGCCGTGGAAGCACTCGCTGGAGGAGCCACTGACGCGTGTCAACTCCTGATACCGCAGGCGAGAAGTACTTCTCCCAGAGTTCTCCGCCAGCCACACGGTTAAGCTTCGATGCAGCATAGCGACCTTCGATTACCCGCAGAAGGACCTCCGGATCAGACCACACCAGTTCTGTCACAGGGAGCTTGTCGCGTTCCTTGGCGACCTTCAGTACCCTCGAGTAGATATCGGAACGCAGGAAGACTGCGAGACTGACGTGGATCGGATCCCGCCACCTATCCTTCTTGGCGAACTCCGTGACGATCTGCTCGATCGAGGTGAGTAACCCGAGCAGGAAGACAGAGAGCTGGTCAAGATCTCGGTTCCTTTCCCAGGCTTTGTCTAGGTTGTCGACAAGAATCGCTATCCTGTGTCTGCCGCTCAGTACTTCGCCCAGAAGCTTTCGCAGATCGTGCAAGGTGGTTTGGTGCAGGGCCTCAGCTATGCCTTGGCGGCCAGCCTCGATACCGTCGCCATGTGACACGCTCAGCAGGCGGCCCACGGCCCGTTCCAGTCGTACTGCGAACTCGGGGTATAGAACGCCGTCGCGATCATCCACGAGGTCGAGGAGCCGGCCTTCAGGTGATGTCGGTAAGGGACGAGCCGGCCGTGACCGGATCTCGTCGGCGGCCGAACGGGCAATCTCAGAGAACAGCAGGAACTTCCATAGGCTCTCGATGAGATAGCCCTTGGCAGCCCTTTCGCTATACCCCTCCAACAGTCAGAGGACGCCGTCCAACTCATATGCGGGAGGCTTGATGACGCATACCAGGTTCCGCCGATCCTCCGCGAGCACGTCGGCCGCGCGGAACAGAATGGCCGTCTTTCCGGTCCCCTTTCGGCCCACGAAGACGGTAGTAGCGCCAGCCAGGACCTCTCGATAGCTTCCTGTGTCCACAAAGTAGTCGGCCAGCGTGTCGCGCTCATCCTCTGCGACGTGGCTCCCGAGGCGCAGCGTCTTGAGCTCGCCGGCCAAAGCTAAGGCTGTCGCGCCCGGCCTAACTGCTGCAGGCCCGGTGGGTGACAACAAGACGCGTGGGAGCCAGTCACTGACCTTACGTACGCACTGCTTCGCAGTGCCATAGATATGCAGCAGGTCGTGGTAATCAATGGGCGGCGAGTAATCCTCCTCGGCGAGCATCAGAACGGGCTTGCCCATCCCGGTCGCCAACCCACCGATAAGAGCGCATCGAGCGTTGTGAATGTCGCCATCCCGCCGCTCAGGACCAGTGAAGTGCACTATTGCCGCTTTAGTGTTATACAGCGTCTGCGCGTACCAGGGCAACGGCTGAAATGACTCGTTCGGATCTGCGACGACAACCGAGAACAGTCCGCTCGTATCGGCATCGATCTGGCGCGAAAGCGACCGAGACACATCGGTGTCATACAGACTCTTCAAGTAAAAGAGCGAAGTCGGCATCGATTGCTCAAGGCTTCGACCTATGAGTTGCTGGTAGAGAATAGCCCCGTGCTCGTGGGGCTTGTGATAGACAAAGGCGCCAACGATTTCATCGGAATTGGTGTAGGGAATGTACGTGACCGTCTTGAGCAGGCCGAATCTCTTCCAGCGTCGTTCCTCCTCATCTTGAGATGTGTCTCTCACGAGCCACACTCGACTGCGGCTGCCAATCGCATAGCCGAGTTCGAAGAGAACGTTCTGGTTCAAGGAGGTAACGTCGAACACGCTCAGCGACGAAGTGTCGATCGTGCTGAGGATCTCATCGATGATGAGGTGCCCTGCGTCGGCGAGGTCTTGCCAGGTAATTGGGAGGGCGTCGCCGGATAGGGCAATCGCCGCAGCTGCTCGGGAGATTGTCTCTGCTCGCAACTTCGGTTCTGACGGGTACGCGAAGAAGACTCTAGATGACTCCATTGTTGTGCCGGCCCCTACATCGGACCTCGGTGCGGCACGTCAGGTGCGCCACCGATCGTTAGCGGACGCCAAGTAGTATGCGCCTTCGGCGCGCGCGTTTGTCGTGCCCTAATGTCTTTGGTTCAGGCGGTCACGAGCATCTTGCTGGCCGTTTCCACGAGGACATACCCGTCACCCAATAGGGCGGCAGGTGCTCTTGTTCGGATACGTTGGCGGTCCTCTGCGGAGAGACACTTACGGGACCCAGCTGGGGATGGTCAGCTGCACCCGCTCGTGCTGCCGCAGTTGAGGCACTTGTAGCAGCTGCCGTTGCGGACCATGATCGAGCCGCATTCGGCGCAGGAGGGGGCGTCGGCCTGGGCGGCGAAGGTGACCTGGCCGCGGCCGAGGCCGAGGGGGCCGACGATGCCCTTGAGGGCGGAGCCGTTGGTCCTGGCGGCACCGTTGCCATTGCCGTTGCCGTTGAGCGGAACGACGATGCCGCGCTGGCCGCCGCCGAGGTCGATTCCTTCGCCGGGTCGCTCGGCCCGCAGCTCACTGGCGGGGGTCGAAGTGGCCGTGGCGGTTGGGGGAGTGCCACTCGAGGCGGGCGAGGAGGCCGCGCCGCCGGGGGCGTCCGACGAGCCCGCGCTACCACCACTCAGCGGTGAAGCCGGCCCCGCGGCGCCGGAGGAGCCGCTCCCTGGAGTCCCGGCGCCTCCTTCGCCGGCCGAACCGCCGAATCCGAGGGTCAGCGGCTGCACCGAAGATTCCGCCGTCGCCGACCGGTCTACCAGGCCAAGCGTGGCTCGGTCTTCCGGCGGCAGGAAGCGCGAGCCGAGCCAGCGGAAGATGTAGTCGACGATCGACTTGGCGATGGGGATCTCCGGGTTGGCGGTGAAGCCCGACGGCTCGAACCGGACGTGGGCAAACTTGTGGACCAGGTCGTGCAGCGGCACCCCGTACTGCAGGGCGACGCTCACGGTGGTCGCGAAGGTGTCCATCAGGCCCGAGATCGTGGAGCCTTCCTTGGCCATCTTGAGGAAGATCTCGCCCGGCTGGCCGTCCGGGTAGAGACCCACCGTGATGTAGCCCTCGTGGCCGGCGATCTCGAACTTGTGGGTGATCGCCGTGCGCTCTGCGGGGAGGCGGCGCCGATACGGCTTCGGCTCAGACGGGACCGGGGCTGCGCTCGGCGCCGCCGCCTCCACCTCCTTCTCTTTCTTCTTGCCCGTCATGAGGGGCTGTGAACGCTTGGAGTTGTCGCGGTAGATCGCGATCGCCTTGAGGCCCATCCGCCAGCCCTCGAGGTAGACCGTCTCGATCTCCGCCGTCGTGGCTGCCTCGGGCATGTTCACCGTCTTGCTGATCGCGCCCGAGAGGAAGGGCTGGACCGCGGACATCATCCGCAGGTGGCCCATGTAGTGGATGGAGCGCGTGCCGTTGACCGGCTTGAAGGCGCAGTCGAAGACCGGGAGGTGCTCGGGCCGAAGCTCCGGCGCGCCCTCGATCGTCTCGCGCTCGTCGACGTAGGCAACGATCGCATCGACCTGTTCGGGCGTGTAGCCGAGCTTGCGCAGGGCGCCCGGGACCGTCTGGTTGACGATCTTGAGGAAGCCCTCGCCGACGAGTTTCTTGTACTTGACGAGAGCGATGTCCGGCTCGATGCCGGTGGTATCGCAGTCCATCATGAAGGAAATGGTGCCTGTT
>JBEKCH010000048.1:0-19712 GCA_050014975.1 Candidatus Limnocylindrales bacterium | reverse complement strand
GGAGCCGGGCAACGCCGACCGCACCATCCCCGACATCGTTCGCGAGATCGCATCGCTGGCCGACGGCATGACGATGAGCGCCAAGAAGGACGGCCTGGCGAACATCGGCGGCTGGCTGGCCATGAACGACGACCGGCTGGCCGAGCAGTGCCGCAACCTGCTCATCCTGACCGAAGGTTTCATCACCTACGGCGGCCTGGCCGGCCGGGACCTCGAGGCCATCGCACAGGGCCTGCGCGAGGTGGTAGACGAGGATTACCTGCGCTACCGCATCCGCTCGACCGAGTACCTGGGCGAAAGCCTGGTGAAGTCCGGCATCCCCGTCGTGCGGCCGATCGGCGGCCACGCGGTCTACATCGATGCGCGGGCGCTGCTGCCCCAGGTGCCACCGCTGCAGTACCCCGGCCAGGCGCTGGCCGCGGCCCTGTACCGCGAAGGCGGCATCCGCGGCTGCGAGATCGGGACGGTCATGTTCGGACTGCACCCGGACGGCAGCGAGACGCCGGCCACAATGGACCTCGTCCGGCTGGCGATCCCGCGCCGGACCTACACCCAGAGCCACGTCGACTACGCGATCGAGGTGATCCGTTGGGTCGCTGAACGGGCGGACCAGCTGCGCGGCTACCGCATCGTCGCGCAGCCGCCGCAGCTGCGCCATTTCACGGCTCGATTCGCGCCGCTCTGATCGCCGGGGGCCGAAGCCCCGGCCGATGCGAAGGACCACCCTGGTTGGCGGACCTCGCGAGCCCTGGATCCGCGCCGCGCGGCAGACACTCTGCCAGTTGAGTTACTCCCGCTCGGAGCAGGGGCAGTTATAGCAGATTGCGGGGGCATGACTTCACCGGCCTGCCAGCTCGCTGAACCTTCCCGATGCTCTCCTGGGCCGGTCAGGAGGCCGCCGGCCGCGGTGCATAGGCCGTCGCCCACAGGCGGCGGTACGCAGCCTCTTCGGCCGCCCATCGACCGTCGTCCCAGCCCAGCTCGGGCTGAGCGATCGCCCGAACGCGATCGAGCGCTCGCGTCCCGCCCTCTGGAAGCTGGATTCCGAGGCGGACGCGTCGGAGGAGGAGGTCGTCGAGGTGGACCACACCTTCCGCCCGGGCCGCCCACCGGACGTCCAGCCACGGATCGCGAGCCCCCTCGATGGTCACAGCCTCGTCCGGCCCCGCCGAGGCGATGGCTTCGGCCGTTTCCCGCCCGTGGCGCCCGACCAGGCGCCGGATCGTCGCCGGCTCGAAGGCTCGGTCGGTCGGCGCGGCGACAGTCGCGAGGACGTCGAGCGGACCACCGCCCCGGTTCGATCGATCCGTGAGCCGCGGGCCGATCCTACGGAGTGCGTCACGCGCAATGGCGTCGAAGGTGGTCAGCTTGCCGCCGGTGACGGTGACCAGGCCGTGCTCTTCCCAGACGACGTGCTCGCGCGATTCCGCCGATGGATCGGCCTTGCCCGTTCCGATCACGGGGCGAACGCCCGCCATCGAGGCCACGGCATCTCCGGCGGTCAGGGCCAGCGACGGGAAAGTGTCCGTAAGCCAGGCCTCCAGGTAGGCGGTCTCACTCGCCGAAATCCGCGGTTCGGCCGCCTGATCGCCGGTTTCGTCGACGTCGGTCGTGCCGACGATCGTGACCCCATCCCAGGGATACGCGAAAACCGGGCGCCCGTCGGCGGGATGGCCGCATCCCACCGCCTGGGCCAGCGGGAAGCGCTGCGCCGGGAAGAAGAGGTGCGAGCCCCGCAGGGGACGGATGTGCGGGGCACCGCCGACGCCCCTCCGCAGGTGGTCGGCTGCCGCGCCGGTCGCGTTGACGACCACCGACGCCGCGATCTCGGACGTCCGTCCGTGGCCGTCGGGGCCATCGTCCCGCACGGCCACGCCGACCACCCGACCGGTGCCGTCGCGCAGGGTGTCATCGACCCGGGCATAGGAGAGCGTGACGGCACCGGCGTCGCGCGCGTCGGCGAGCACGCGCAGGACCAGGCGGGCATCGTCCGTCCAGGCGTCGCCGTACCGAAAGCCGCCGGTCAACTCGTCTCTCCGGAGGCACGGGACCAGCCGACCCATCTCCCGTGCCGACAGATGGCGGTGCGTCCGCCGGCCTGCGAAAAGGTCATAGGCGAACAGGCCGGCCGTGAGCGTCGCACGGCCCGGCGAAGCCCCGCGGTAGAGCGGCATCAGGAAGCCGAGTTCCTCCACCAGCCCCGGCGCGACGCGCAGCAGTGCCTCGCGGCCGGCGACGGAGTCGCGCACGACGCCGAACTGGAGTTGCGCCAGGTAGCGGAGCCCGCCGTGGACGAGCTTCGACGACCGGCTCGAGGTTCCCCAGGCGAAATCCCGTTGCTCGACTAGGGCAGTCCGCAGGCCGGCCCGGGCTGCCCGGCGCGCGATCCCGGCGCCGGTGATCCCGCCACCGATCACAACGAGATCCCATGACCCGCGAACCAGCGCTTGCCATGCCTCATCGCGCCAGCCCACACGGAGCTCGGTCGTGCTCACGTCCCGGCGGGTCGCCCGCGACCCTCCCTCACCTGAGCCGATCCGGCGTCGCATGCGGCCATTTTGCGCTCTCTCGACGAGGGGCGGGTGGCATCGCGACCGCCCGCAGAGCCCCGGCCAGCCGAAGGCGTGACGACGGGCAGACCCCCGTTCGAGCGATATATGCTGTCGGGCAAGAGGCGAGCTCGGACTTCCTTCGACGCTCTCCTGACCAGCACCGGTTTCGGGCCGCTCGGCGATTCCGGCGAACCGGCCTCGATCGTCGCGACCGGTCGTGGCCGCCGAACTCCGTTGGGATCGCGAGCCTCCGCCGTCCGAGACGGCGCGAACCCGGGCAACCTTCAGCGCAAATCCGAGGAGAGGGCGCAATGGCCAGGAAGGGCTCATTCCGACCCGCATGGAGAGAGGACGTTCCGAAGGCAGGGACCTACCGGACGATCTTCAAGTACGAGGGGACGAAGTTCGAGCATCCGAGCGACGCCTGGGTCGGGATGTTCGAGGACGAGTTCGGCATGACCGACGCCGACTTCTCCAGGCCCGTGGCAGGCGGTGACGATGTCGTCTCCCTGGATCGCCCGCCCCGCCTGGATGCTCGTCATCGGGAGGCGCTCGCCGCGATCGTCGGCGCGGACAACGTCGCCGACGACGACTACAGCCGGGTCAGGTACGGCCACGGCAAGTCGGTGGACGAGGATCTAGCCCTTCGGCATGGAGCCGCGGCCGAAGTCCCGGACCTGGTGGTCCACCCACGGCACAAGGCGGACGTCGTCGAGATCGTCCGCTATTGCAGCGCCCACAAGATCCCGGTGGTTCCGTACGGCGCCGGGTCGGGGTGCGTACTCGGCACCCGGGCCGACCGGGGCGGGATCAGCCTCGTCCTGAAGACCCACATGAACAGGGTCCTCGCCGTCAACGCGGCGAACCAGACGGCGGTGGTGGAGCCAGGGATATTGGGCCCGGACTACGAAGCCGCTCTAAACCGCGCCCCGGAGCTGTTCGGCACAAGGCGTGCCTACACGTGCGGCCACTTCCCGCAGTCGTTCGAGCTTGCCTCGGTCGGCGGCTGGATCAACGCCCTGGGCTCGGGCCAGGCCTCGACCTACTACGGGGACGCCTACGACATCGTGCTGAGCCAGGAGTACGTCACGCCGGTGGGCGTGGTCAAGACGTTCGACTATCCCGCCACGGCGACCGGCCCCAAGGTCAACGACATCTTCAAGGGGACGGAGGGGGCCTTCGGAGTCCTGACGGAGGCGACCCTGCGGATCTTCCGGTATCAACCGGAGAACCGTCGGCACTTCGCCTTCCTCTTCCACGACTGGGAGGCCGCAGTGGACGCATCACGAGGGATCGTCCAGGGAGAGTTCGGCCTGCCGGCCGTGTTGCGGATCTCCGATGCCGAGGAGACCGAACGAGGGCTCAAGCTCAAGGGGTTCGACCAGGGCATCCTGAACGGGTTCCTGAGCATACGAGGGTATGCGCCCATGAAGCGATGCCTGTGCATCGGCATCGTGGAGGGCGAGAAAGGATATGCCCGGCACGTGGCGGCCATGGCGTCCCGGGTCGCGCGCTCGCATGGCGGCATGTCGCTCACCGGGTTCGCCGCCCGGCAGTGGGAGCACGGGCGCTATTCCGACATCCACATACGCGAAGATCTGCTCGACTACGGCCTCGTGCTAGACACCCTGGAAACCGGCGTCACCTGGGACAATCTGCATCGGGTGCATCAGGGCGTCCGCAAATTCGTCAAGAGTCGGCCCGGCACGATGTGCCTGACCCACGCATCCCACTTCTACCCCCAGGGGACGAACCTCTATTTCATCCTGATCCTGCGCCCGAATAGCATCGATGAGTTCGTCGAGTTCCGGAACGCGGTGGTGGAGAAGATCGTCGAGTGCGGTGGATCCCTCAGCCATCACCACGGGATTGGAAGGATGTTCGCGCCGTGGCTGGAGAAGCACCTTGGGCCCGAGCAGATGGCGGTTCTCCGGGCCCTGAAGGCGCACTTCGATCCGGACGACATCATGAACCCGGGCGGCACCCTCGGGCTCGATTCGGGAGCGCAGACGGAGTAGCCGGCCGCTTCGAACAGACCCAGCAGGAGGAGTCGCCATGGACCGGTCGGGACTTCCCGGGGACGGCGAGCTGATCCTGGCCATCGATGCCGGCACGCAGTCGATGCGGGCGGCGCTGGTCGACCCGACCGGAACGATTCGCAACCTGGTCAAGACTCCGATCGAGCCGTACTTCTCCACGCATCCCGGCTGGGCCGAGCAGCGTCCGGACTACTACTGGGAAATGCTGTGCCGCACGACCCGGCAGCTGCTCACGGACAGCGCTTCATCGAGGGATCGCATCCGGGCGGTCACCCTCACCACCCAACGACACACGCTGATCAACGTCGATCGAGACGGGAACGCGCTTCGACCAGCCATCGTCTGGCTCGACCAGCGGAAGGCGGACATGCGGAAGGTGCTCCCCGCCTACGGCATCGCCCTGACGAAGGCGATCCGCCAGTACCCGTTCTTCGAGTACGTGACGGAGTTCTGCCGTTCTAACTGGATCCGGCAGAACCAGCCCGAGATCTGGGGGAGAACGGAGAAGTTCCTCTTCCTCTCCGGGTTCCTCACCCACCGCCTCACGGGTGAGTTCCGCGACTCGTCCGGCAACATGATCGGAACGATTCCTTTCGACGTGAAGAGGTCGGGCTGGGCGGGTAAGCGCGACTTCAAGTGGGCGCTGTTCCCCATCGAGAAGGAGAAGCTGCCCGAGCTGGTCCAGCCGACCGAGCTCCTGGGCTGTGTCACGACCCGGGCCGCGGACGAGACCGGGATCCCGGCCGGCCTCCCCATGCTCGCCGCCTCGAACGACAAGGCGTGCGACGTGATCGGGTCGGGCTGTCTGAGCCCCGGGCGGGCCTGCATAAGCTTCGGCACCACCGCCACCCTCAACACCCAGATCTCCCGGTACGTAGAGCTCCGTCCGTTCATGCCACCCTACCCATCGGCGATTCCCGGGGAGTTCTACACGGAGGTCACCGTCATCCGGGGGCTCTGGCTGGTCTCCTGGTTCAAGGAGGAGTTCGGCCTTCAGGAGCGGCTCCTCGCCCAGGAGACCAACGTGTCGGCGGAGGAGCTGCTCGAGAAGCTCGTCCGCGACGTCCCGCCCGGCTCGATGGGCCTGGTGTGCCAGCCGTACTGGACGCCCGGGCCGGACCTTGCGCCCTGCACGAAGGGGGCGATCTTCGGCTTCGGTGACGTCCACACCAGGGCCCATGTCTACCGAGCCATCCTCGAGGGCCTCGTCTTCGCCCTCAAGGAGGGGGCACAGCTCACGGAGAAGAAGAACAAAGTGCCGATCACCGAGATCCGGGCGACCGGCGGCGGCTCCCGCAGCGACTCGATCGTACAGATGACCGCCGACATCTTCGGCCTTCCGGTCCAACGACCCCACACGCCGGAGACCTCGGTGCTCGGCGCCGCCATGGATGCCGCGGTCGGCCTGAATCTCTACCCGGACGTCGCGGCGGCAGCGCGGGGAATGACCCGGGATGGAGACCTCTTCGTCCCGAGCAAGGAGAACGAGAGTATCTACCGGGATCTGTATGAGCAGGTGTACCTGAAGACCTACGATCGGCTCCTGCCGCTGTACCGCGACATCCAGAGGATCACCGGATACCCGCCACTGTGACACGCGTGCCGGTTTCTCCCCTGAGATTCCCGGACCCCGTGGGCCACCGAACGAGTCCGCCGCCGGAGCCCGGTGGCCGGGAGGAGAACGCTCGGCCGCGATCCGGGCCTCCGCGACCGGCACCCCTCGGTCCCCGAGTCCAGCCTCCCGGGTTGACGAAGGAGGCCGGGGCCCCGCTGGATGGCTACGCGCTGAGTCGCTCTGCCAGGTAGCGGATGGCGATCGGGTAGCGGTACTCGATCGCCCCGTGCTTCGCCGGGAAGATCTCGAAGAAGGGCTCCGGGGATCCCGCCGCGACGCACGCCCGGCGGAATGCCTCGGCGCCGAGGTCGAGGAAGTACTCGTCCCGGTCGCCCGCGTCGATGTAGATCGCCCGCATCGAGCGCAGCGCAGCCGCGCCCTCGGGCGTCCGGGCCATGCGCACCGGGTCCCAGCGCAGCCAGCGGTCCCAGATCTCCGGGATCAGCTGGCCCGTCGCCGGATCGAACGGGTAGCGGATCGTCCCGTCCGGGTCGGCCGAGTAGCAGGCCGAATAGCCGTGCGCCTCGACGAGCGACTCGTCGGCCTTCTTGGTGAAGGCCGGCCGCGACCGGAAGTCCGCCAGCCATCGCTCGATCGAGCCGTCGTAGTCGTTTCTGAGCGCCCGGGCAGCCTCCGCGAACATCGGTCCGTAGCACACCTCGAAGAGGGCGTCGCCGGCGTGGCTGGCCAGCCCGCCGAACAGGTCCGGGCGGAGCATCGGCGTGATCATCGCGCCGTACCCGCCGCTCGATTTCCCGGTGATCCCGCGGTGATCGCGGTGGGCCAGCGTGCGGTACCGAGCGTCGACGAACGGCACGGCCTCGTCGCACAGGTAGGTGTGATACGCCCCGGTCGCGGGCGAGTCGAGGTACTGGCTGCCGCCGTAGGATGTCCAGCAGTCGACGAAGACCACGATGGCCGGCGGCGGAGCGCCCTCCCCCGGGCCCTCACCGGCGAACAGGGCGTCGATGTTCTCGGGGGTCGTGGGGCGGAAGGCTGCGCGGTTCCGCCACATGTCGATCTGGCCGGTCATGCCCTGGATGAGGTAGATCGACGGGTAGCGACGGCCCGGCTCGGCGTCGTATCCGGGGGGCAGGTAGACCCAGATCGGGCGGTCGCTCGGATCGCCCGGCAGGTTGCCGACGAGGGCGCGGCTTGCGATCGTCAGCTCGTCGATCCGACCGCGGAGCGGCCTCGACCAGGGGCGCACGTCGTTCTCCTCAGAGTTGTCGGGATCCCAGCGACCCGGACGACCGGGTCGGACCTGATGAACAATCGTAGCGCGCCCTTGCGGTTGGTCCCAATCGGCCACGTGGCGCCCGCCGCGGTCGCGTCGAGGGCCGGCCGCAGACAAGCGGCGGATAAGCCGTTCCCACCGACCTCAGTCTTAGCCCCCGCTACGGCGCCCGCGGACGATTCCGGCGCCGGCCAGTCGAGTGGCTTCGTCAGGGGTTTCAGCTCGCGATTGCATCGTCCGAACGCCGGCCGTTTCGGCAGCCTGCCCACGAGGATCAGCACGCCCGCGGCGCTGACGTCGGATCAAAATGAGACGGCCGCACCGGCGCGGTGACGCTCGCGCCGAAGTCCGCGCCAGACCGTGACGCGGCCGCGGCCCTGAACTCGCCACGCGCCGTCTCGGCCCACGACGGCGGTGTCCTCGTCGATCCCCACGACGAGCGCGCCCTCCGGAGCGGCAAGGACCAGCGGCGCCACCAGCGTCTCCGGGATGGCGTCGTAGTGAGGTACGACCACGAGACCGGGCACCAGGCCCAGCCCGTCCTGCCAGCCCACGGGCAGCCCGAGGAAGCCCCGGCCGCCCACCCGGAGCTGGTGCCCGCCGAGCACCATCGCCCCGGCCGAGCAGCCCGCGATCACCGCCCCGCGGGCGTGCGCCTTTCGCAGGGCGGCGCCCGCCGTGCTGTCCCGGAGCATCCCCAGCAGGTGGCCCGGCTTGCCGCCGGAGAGGTAGACGAGGTCGGCGTCCGAGATCGCCGCGACGGCCAGCGGGTCATCGGCCGACGCCCGGTCCCGGATGAGGACCGGCACCGGCGCTGCCCCGAGGGCGGCGAAATGAGCCTCGCCCTGGGCGGCCCAGCGCTTGAAGACCGTTTCGCCGTCCGGCCACGAGGCTGTCGGCACGATCGCCACGCGCGGCCGGTCGCGGCCGGTGGCGGCCAGCAGCGCTCGGTCCACCCCGGCCATTGCCGGAGTGAACTCGCCGGAGCCGACGAGGGCGATGACCCCGTTCATGGCGGCGCCGTGGCCCACGACGCCTTACGTCAGGACTGCAGACGAACCTCGGCGCGGAGGGACCCGGCCTGCGGGTTCTCTCGGATTGTGAAGCCGGCCTTCTCGGCTGCGCGGCGCGCTCCGCTGTTATCCGACCGCAGGTCTGCGCCGATCCAATCGAGGCCTTCATCCCGGGCCACTCGGATCAGGCGGCGGAGGAGCTCGGTTCCGAGGCCGGTGCGCTGGCAGCAGTCCGCCACGACGATCGCGAACTCGGCGCCGTTCTCGGTGTGTCGCTTGCTGAGGCGCGCTACGGCGACGATCTCGGGCGCACCGTCGTCACCCACGCGCTGCGCGACGAGCGCGATCTCCCGGTCGTAGTCGTTGAAGCACACCCTTACCAACCGTTCGTGCGCCGTGCGTTCGTCGAGGTTCAGGGCCGCGAGGTAGCGCCCCTGGACGGTGCGGTCGGACAGAGAGGAGTGGAAGCGGATGATGAGGGGCTCATCTTCAGGTCGAATGGGTCGCACGTCGAACTCAGTCCCGTTGCCGGCGGTCCAGGAGCCGGCGTACTGGCGTGGGTACGGGCGGATGGCGAGGCGAGGCAAAGAGGCCTCTGGCAGGTCCGCATCGTGCAGGACCACACGCGCGTCGAGCGCGATGAGCCGCTCGGGCGAGGCGAGCAGCGGGTTGATGTCGATCTCCTTGATCCAGGGCTGTTCGGCCACGAGCTGGCCGAACCGGACGAGGAGCTGCTCGAGTGCGCCCTGGTCGATCGGCCGGCGGCCTCGGATCCCGTGCAGCGCACCATAGATCTTCGTTTGCTCGATCATCCGCCGTGCCAGTGTCGTCGTGAGCGGCGGCAGCGCGAGGGCGCGATCGCGGAAGAGCTCGACGAGCTGGCCTCCCATCCCGAATAGGAGCACGGGACCGAACTGGGGGTCGATGCTGCTGCCGACGATGAGTTCGTAGCCGCTGTAGTTGATCATCGGCTGGACGGTGACGCCGTCGAAGTGGCCCGGGCCGCGACGTTCGAGGACGTTGGCTTCGATAGAGCGGTAGGCGTCGCGAACGGCGGACGCGTCGGCGAGGTTCAGCTGCACACCACCCACATCGGTCTTGTGCGTGATCGTGTTCGAGTGGAGCTTCACGACCACCGGGTAGCCGATGGCGTCGGCTGCGGCGACAGCCGCATCCTCGGTCGGTGCAATGTGGGTTTCGGTGATCGGGATCCCGTAGGCGGACAGGACCTGCTTGGACTCGAATTCGGTGAGGAGAGTGCGGCCTTCACGACGCGCTGCGCCTACTACCTCGCCCGCCAGCGAGCGGTTGAGCAGGCTCGTCGCGTCGTCCGCCAGTGTCGGCGTCTCGTAGAGCGCGCGCAGGCCCTCGTCATAGCGCCACAGGTAGTTGAACATCGCGGCCGCGGTGTCGGGGTAAGGGAACGTCGGGATCCCGGCCTCGCGCAGGAGGTTCTCTCCGGGTTCCACATCAGCACCGCCCATCCAGCTGGCCAGTACCGGCTTGCCCGTGCTGCGGGCGAAGGGGGCGAGGAGCTCGGCCGTGCGCGTCGGGTCGGTCATCGCCTGCGGGGTGAGCACGACGAGCATCCCGTCGGAGCCCGGGTCGTTGGCCGCGACTTCCAGGGCGGCGGCGTAGCGTTCCGGGGGCGCGTCGCCGATGATATCGACGGGGTTGTTGTGGCTCCAGACGGACGGCAGCACGGCGTCGAACGCCTCGCTCGTCGCCGGCGTAAGGTCGGTGAGTTGCCCGCCGCCGCTGATCAGCGCGTCGGTCGCGAGAACGCCCGGTCCGCCCGCGTTCGTCACGATCGTGAGCCGCCGCCCGCGGGGCCTGGGTTGCTTGGCGAGCACCTCCGACATGCCGAACAGGTCCTCGATCGTGTCGACGCGCAGCACGCCGACACGGCGGAAGGCGGCGTCGAGAACCTCATCGCTGCCGGTGAGCGACCCCGTGTGCGACGCGGCGGCCTTGGCGGCCTGGGCCGTCCGCCCCGGCTTGATGACGATGATCGGCTTCGCCAGCGCGACTTCGCGCGCGGCCGAGAGAAACGCCCGGGCGTCTCCCACGGTCTCCATGTAGATGACGATGCTCCCCGTGTTGGGGTCGTCACCGAAGTGGTAGATGATGTCACCCCAGCCGACGTCGAGCATGGACCCGAGCGAAACCACGGAGCTGAAGCCGACGTTGCCGCAGAGGCTCCAGTCGAGGATGGCCGTGAGCAGGGCGCCGCTCTGGCTCACGAGGCCGACGGAGCCGGCACGCGCCATGCCGGCGGCGAACGTGGCGTTGAGGCCTCCGACCGGGTTCATGACACCCAGGCAGTTTGGCCCCACGACCCTGATGCCACCGCGGCGCGCCCGCTCCAGGACCTGACGCTCCAGCTCCTCGCCCTCCGGGCCGATCTCCTTGAAGCCGGCCGAGATGATGATGGCCCCCCGGACGCCGGCGGCGACGCATTCGTCGATTACGCCCGGAATGCTCGGCGCCGGGGTGACGATGACGGCGAGTTCGACGGCGTCGGGAGCGTCCGCAAGCGTGGGATACGCCTTTAGCCCGAGGACGTTCGAGCGCTTCGGGTTGATCGGGAAGACGGTGCCGCCGAACGGGCTGCTTATGAGATTCCAGAGCACCGTGCGTCCGACGCTGCCCTGTTTCTCGGTCGCGCCCACGACAGCGACCGATTGCGGAGCGAAGATGGAATCGAGCGGGCGACGCAGGGCGCCGAGAACGTCTACGGCAGACTCTTGTGTCCGCACGCTCTCCGCGATCGGTGTGGTTCTTGCCATTCTTGCTCCTCGAGGCGTCCACCCTGTGGGCTCAATCGGTTTATGGTCTTCATGGTGACCGCAACGGTCGATGACGCTACCACGTCTTCTGCGACTCAACGTCCAGATGGTCGGCCAGCAGCGGCGAAGTGAACCGGACGAAGTAGCCGTCCGGGTCGGCGATCCGGAAGTCGCGGGCGTGCCACGGCCGATCCTGCAGCGGCTTCACTATCTGGATCCCGCCGGCCTGGGCGTCGGCATAGGCAGCATCGACGTCCAGGACCTCGAACACGGCCTCGACCCCGGTGCCCCGCGGTCGGCGTCCGATGTGCTCCGTGAAGTAGTGCGGCCCGGCGGCCACGTGGGCGTCGTCGTGGAGCACGAGCAGCGAGTCATCACGCACCATCTGGACCCACTCGCCCCGACGCTCGCGCACGCGCAACCCGAGAGCCTCGTAGTAGCGGATGCTGCGCTCCATGTCCGAAACGAAGAATTCGATCAGCGTCATCGCTCAGCCTCGTTGCGGCGCGGCAGCGATTCATCCGGAAACTCTCAACCGGCCGGGTGCGCGCCTGCCCTGCATGCTAGGGCCTGGCCCCGATACCTGCTGCCGAAGGCGGCCACCGAGCAGTGCCGGGAGCGACCGGGTCGACAGTTGCGAGCCCAGTTATCCCCGCTTGGGTCAGACGCCGAGGGTGCGCTTGAGCAGAGCCGCGTCGCGCGCACCGAACCCCATCTGGACTCGGTCGCCGCTCATGCCGACGGGGACGGCGATCAGCAGGTCGAGGCCGGCGTTCGCCAGCTTCCGCGTGACCTCGGCACCGGTCCCCGGCCGGTTCTCCAGTTCGACGACCACGATCTCGATCGCCGTGGCGGTGTAGCCGGAGTCGGCGATGGCCGCCTGCAGTCCGGCCTCGTCATCGGAGCCAAGCGCGATCAGGCCCCTCGCTCCATCGGACAGTCCATAGGCGGGCGCGACGTTTACGTGGCGCCTCGCGGCGGCCTCGAGGAGTTCCGCGAGCACCCCGGGTCGATTGTTCACCGTGATGAGATACGCGTTCATCGGTCTTCCTCCTCGCTACGATTCGAGCACGATCTTAGCCCGTGACTCCACACTCCACGAATAGCGTCGCGTCAGGCGAGGGCGGCCAGCTCGTCGGACTCCTCGTCGGACAGCTCGATGAGCGCCGCGTCCACGTTCTCCTCCAGATGCGCCACGCTGGCAGTCCCGGGGATCGGCAGCATCACCGGTGAGTGCTTGAGCAACCACGCCAGCGCCAGCTGTGACGGTGTCGCACCGCGCCGAGCGGCCATGGTCGCGAGCGGGCCGTCCGCCCGGGCGAGGGCGCCGGTTGCGAGCGGGAACCACGGGATGAAGCCCATGCCGTGGCGCTCGGCGTAGGACAACACCGGTTCGGCACGGCGGTTGCTCAGGTTGTACAGGTTCTGGACCGAGACGATCGGGGCGATCTCTTGGGCGGCCTCGATGTCCTCGACGCTGACTTCACTGAGGCCGATGTGGTGGATCTTGCCCTCGCCCTGGAGGAGCTTGAGCTCACCGATCTGATCCGCCAGCGGCACCTTCGGGTCGATCCGGTGCAGCTGGAACAGGTCGATCCGCTCGACCGCGAGGTGGCGCAGGCTCAGTTCGGCCTGCTGGCGCAGGTACTCCGGACGTCCGACCGGGCGCCAGTCGTTTGGACCGGCGCGCGTCAATCCCGCCTTCGTGGCGATCACCAGATCAGCCGGGTAGGGGTGCAGGGCGGTTCGGATCAGCTCCTCCGCGACGAACGGGCCGTAGGAGTCGGCCGTGTCGATGAACGTCACCCCCAGCTCGACCGCGCGGCGCAGCACCCGCACGGCCTCGTCCGGGTCGCGCGGGTTTCCCCAGACGCCGGGGCCGGTCAATCGCATCGAACCGTAGCCAAGACGCACTACTGGCAGGTCCCCACCCACCGAGAACGTACCGGAGGCCCTGGCCACCTGGTTCTGGTCACTCATCACGGGCTCCTATCCAGACTGAACCGCAGGCTCATCTTAGCTTCGGCGGTCGTGCCAGAGTTGCGTTCCGGCCGCCACTCCGCATGGTGGCGCCCGCGGCCTTCGGCCGGACTCCGCGCGTGGGAGTCCGGCTCAATGGCCGACGCGCGGCAGCGCTCGATCCATCGGGTGCGAGTACGATGCTGGCGCGTCTCGCCAAGTGAGACAGAGAAGTCAGGCGTTCACCATGTCAAAACCCGTCCTCGCCATCGTCATCGGCAGCACTCGCCCGGGCCGCGTCGGCCCGAGGTTCGCGGAGTGGTTTCGGGAGCGCGCGGTCGCCCATGGCGGTTTCGATATCGAGCTGATCGATCTGGCCCAGGTCAACCTGCCATTCCTGGACGAGCCGAAGCACCCGCGGCTGCACCAGTACGTCCACCGGCACACGATCGAGTGGAGCCGGACGGTCGAACGTGCCGACGCGTTCGTTCTCGTGACGCCCGAGTACAACTTCGGCTATAGCCCCGTGCTCAAGAACGCCATCGACTATCTCTTCCGTGAATGGGCGGACAAGGCCGTCGGCTTCGTGAGCTACGGCGGCGTCGCAGGGGGCACGCGCGCGGTCCAGCAGCTCAAGCAGATCGTTACGTCCCTCAAGATGATCCCGGTCGTCGAATCGGTGAACATCCCGTTCTTTAGCCAGTTCATCGACGACGCCGGACAGGTCCGTCCCAACGATGTGATGAACCAGGCAGCCGATGCGATGCTGGACGAGCTCCTCCGGATCACGCGGCGGCTGCGGCCGCAGGTCGCTGAGGTCGCTGGCACCGCGGGCCTTCGAGGCTGACCAAGGCAACGGGCCGGCGCCGCCCGCATCCGTTCAGACTGACTTTGGCCGCGTCATGACGGCTCGTCGGGCCCTGGTCCTCGCTGGAAAGTACCCTGCGTCGCCTGCTGCACGGCACTCCTGCTCCCACGGCTCGCCGGAACGGCTGGAAAGGCCGGTCCTCTCCGAGATGAGATGCGCGTTCCGCATCGCGGGACGCCGGGGGTACAGGCAAATCACGCTCGCCCCCCGGGACAAGAATCATGTCTCCGACGGGCGCGGTCGCGCCATCATATGAGGGGTCCTTCTGTTGATGCACTCGGGCTCGGACGGAAGGTAGAGAGACGTGGACGGGGTGCTTGCAGTCGTGCTGGCAGGCGGAGCCGGTGAACGGCTCTCCTGCCTGTCCGCGATCCGCTCCAAGCCGGCGGTGCCTTTCGGAGGCAAGTTCCGGCTGATCGACTTCAGCCTCTCGAACTGCGTGAACTCCGGCATCGACGACGTGCTGGTCCTGGCCCAGTTCAACCCCCGTTCGCTGATCGACCACATCGGCACGGGACGACCGTGGGACCTCGACCGGATGCGCGGAGGGGGCATCAAGATCCTCCAGCCATACATGTCCCGGGAGCACACCGGCTGGTATCTGGGCACGGCCGACGCCGTGCGCTACAACCTGCACGAGATCGACCAGGATGGCGCCGAGCTGGTTCTCGTGCTGGCCGGCGACCACGTCTACAAGATGGATTACCGGCCGATGGTCGAGGCGCACCGTCGGACCGGCGCGGCCGTGACCGTCGCCGTTCGCACCGTGCCGCCGGCCGAGGCCTCCCGCATGGGCATCCTCTCGCTCGACGCCGACGGGCGGGTGGTGGACTGGGAGGAGAAGCCGGCAGTCCCGAAGAGCGACCTGGCGTCGATGGGGGTCTACGTCTTCAACCGCGCCGCGCTGCATGAGTGGCTGGACGAATCGCGCAGTGACTTCGGGCACGACGTCATCCCGGCCATGCTGGCCGGCGGCGCCCCCGTCTTCGGTCATCGCTTCGACGGCTACTGGCGCGACGTGGGCACCATCGAGGCGTACTGGGCGGCCAACCTCGACCTGGTCGCGCTGGTCCCGCCACTCGACCTGTTCGACCGGAGCTGGCTCGTCCACACTCGTTCGGAGGAACGCTCACCGGCCAAGATGGGCCCGGACGCGATTGCGCACCATTCGCTGCTCAGCCACGGCTGCATCGTCAACGGCACGGTCCTGAACTCGGTGCTCTCGCCCGGCGTGTCGGTCTACGAGGGTGCTCTGGTGCGCGATTCGGTGGTCCTGCTCGATACCGAGATCGGCCCGGGTGCCGTGGTCGACCGGGCGATCATCGACAAGTTCGTCCACGTCGGCGCCGGCGCGGTGGTCGGTTTCGGGGACGACCTCGGCACGCCCAATGTGGACGAGCCAGAGCACCTCCGCACCGGCATCACCATGGTCGGAGAGCGAGCTCGGATCCCGCCGGGCGTGCGGATCGGACGCAACTGCCTCATCGGGCCTTCCGTCGTCGAGTCGGACTTCCCGGGTCCGGTGGTCGAGTCCGGAACATCGGTGATGCGCCCGGACGCTTCACAATCTCAGTTGACTTGGGCGGGCCTCCGGTCGGGAGCCAGGATTCCCACGAAGCCGACCTGACGCCACGGCCTCGCCGGGCCCGGTGGCAACCTCGGGGTAGCCGTTGTAGCGGCCAGGCCGGCGAGTGACAATGCGAGTGTCAAGATCCGGCAACCGGCGCAGGTTCGGCGAACGACGCAGACATGACCGATCTCAGGCTCGGGATCATCCTCCGGAGCCAGTCGACCGACTGGCCGGCGATGCTGGACGCCGCTCGTCGGGTCGACCGGTTGGGTTACGACCACCTCTGGACGTGGGACCACCTCTACGCCATCTGCGGTGACCCGTACCAGTCCATCTTCGAGGGCTACTCCGTCCTCGCTGCGTGGGCGATGGCCACCGAGCGCATCCGGCTCGGCCTCCTCGTCGGCGCGAACACCTTCCGCAACCCCGGGCTCGTCGCCAAGAGCGTCGCGACCCTCGACCACATCAGCGGCGGCCGGGCGATCGCGGGGCTCGGCGGGGCGTGGTTCGACCTCGAACACGAGGCGCACGGGATCGACTTCGGCTCCGGCTTCGGGCAGCGGCTCGACTGGCTCGACGAGTCGGTCGCGGCGGTCCGCCGCCTCCTCGACGGCGAGACGGTGACGTCCGAGCCGGGCGGCCGCTACGCCTTCGACCGGGCGATCCACCATCCGGTCCCCGTTCAGCGCCACCTGCCGATCATGATCGGCGGGGGAGGCGAGAAGAAGACGCTGCGCACGGTCGCCCGCTACGCTGACCTGTGGAACGTCTTCGGGTCGCCCGACGAGCTGGCCCGGAAGGACGGCATCCTTCGCGCCCACTGCGCGGATGTCGGACGCGACCCGTCGCTCATCGAGCGGACGATCAGCTGCACGATGCTGATCCGCGACGACCCGGCCGAGGGCCGCCGCGTCTGGGCCGAGCAGATGGAGCACAACCGAACGCCCCGCGAGGACTGGGACGGGCCGGAGACGTTCTGGGACGGGAACGTCGAGCAGGTCGCCGAGAAGATCCGGCGCTACACGACCCTCGGCTTCTCGACCGTCATCGTCGAACTCCCGGCGCCCTACGACGTCGAGACGATCGAGCGGCTCATCGGCGAGGTGAAGCCGCTCGTCGACGCCGGCTGAGCCGGCGGCGGCAATGACGCGCGAAACCGGGACCACCGGCGGACAGCCCTCGTCCGGCGACGTGGGGCGCCCGGCTCCGGCTCTCTTCCGGTTCATGAACCCGGTGATGCGCCGGCTCCTGCGGTCGCCTTTTCATCGATTGCTTAGCGGCCAGCTGATGCTCCTCGAGTACACCGGCCGGGTAAGCGGGCGGACGTACGCGATACCGATCGGCTACTTCGCCTGGGACGGTGGCAGCGTACTGTCGGTCAGCGGCTCGCGGTGGTGGAAGAACCTCCGCGACGGGCGGCCGGTGTCCTTGCTCGTCCGGGGCGTTCGCCACGCAGCCGTCCCGGCGGTCATCGAGTCGGCCGACTCCCGGGCCGATCTCTTCGCCGAGTTCGTCCGACGCTACGGCCCGAAGGTCGCCGGCCGGCTCCAGGCGGGCCTCCCCTCGAACCGGGACCCAACGCCCGACGAGCTCCGCTCGGCCGCCGCGGAGAAGATGATGATCCGGTTCGATCCGGCCGGCAGCGAACCGATCGCCTGACGCCGTTACCCCCAGCGCTCAACCGAACCCGGTCGGCCTGGCGGTGACCCAGGAGCTGCGCCGTGCTGGCGGCCGGGCGTCCGAACACCACGGTACATGCGGGACGCGTCTGGCGCTTCGGTGCGCGCCTGCTATCGTGGGCCCATGGATCGCCGCTTCCAAGACCCCGCCCGGTCTTCCGCGCCGATCACCGCCTGGTGGCTTGGCCGGACTCCGTATCGCGACGCCTGGGACCTGCAGCACCGTCTCGCGGCGGCGCGGGCCGAGGGCTCGATCGGCGACCAGCTGCTGCTCCTCGAACATGAGCCGGTCCTGACGCTGGGCCGCCACTCCGACCCCAGCCACGTCCTCGCCAGCCCGGCCGAGCTTGCCGCCCGGCACATCGAGCTGATTCGGACCGAGCGCGGCGGCGAGGTGACTTACCACGGCCCGGGCCAGCTGACCGCCTACCCGATCGTCCGCCTGGCCGACCGATCCCTGTACATCCGGTCCTTCGTTCGGGCGCTGGAGGCCGCTCTTTCGGACACCTGCGCCGGCTTGGGTGTCGAAGCCGGGCCGAAGGAGGGGTTTCCCGGCTGCTGGTGCGCGGACGGGACGCGCAAGATCGGCGCCGTCGGCGTCAGGGTCGAGCGGGGCGTGACCTACCACGGCATCGCCCTGAACGTCACGGTCCGGCTCGCGGACTTCGACCTGATCGACGCCTGCGGCATGCCGGAGGTCGAGTCGACCTCGATCGCCCGTGAGCGCGACGAAGCCGCTCAGCCACCGACCGAATCCGTCGCGGGCGCGGCCGCCGCCTTCGCCCGAGCGCTGACCCGGGCTCTTGGCGCGACTCTCCAGGGAGCTCTGCCGCCCCGGGCGGACCCGGCCAGGGCACGCGCGGAGCTGGAGCAGCTGATCATGGACACGGCCTGCGTCTCATCGGCGGTTGCCGCCGGCGGGGCCCGCTGATGGCAGCCGGCCTCTTCGAGCTGCGTTGCGATGCCATAACCGGCTGGTGGGTGGCCACCGTTGTCGACCGCGAGTTCAACCGCGGTCGTTTCTCACTGCGGGCCGAACCCGTAGACGACGGCGGGGTGTGCCAGAACTGCAGCCAGCCGCCCGGGGACGGCGTCCGCGTCCGCACGCTCAAGGACTACGCCTTCCATCTCGTCGGCACGAGTGAGGAGGCGCGCGAGATGGAGCGCAGCCTGGCCCAGGTGGCGCTCTCGCAGGCGCGCGCCTCGGGCAGCTGGCGCACGATCGTGGCGCCGCCGGGCGAGCACAGGCCGTTGCAGCTGATTGGCTCCGCGCTGCTGTGCGAGATGCTGTCCGTGGCCCGGGGGTGCCTTGCCGACGCCGCCAGGCTCGGCCAGACGGAGTACCTGCAGGTCGTCCAGAACTGGGGAGCGCAGGCCGGCGCCCGCACCAACCACCTCTGCCTGGACCTCTACGATCTGCCGCAGATCCCGCACCGCGTGTCGGAGGAGATAGGCGGATCGGCTCGATACCTCATCCGCGAAGGGGAGTGTCCCTTTTGTCGGATCGCGCGCGAGGAGTCCAAGACGGCGACCCGGCTGATCTGGCAGGACGACGCCAGCGTCGCCTTCGCCCCCTTCGCGTCGCGCTCGCCCTTCGAGGTCTGGATCGTGCCACGCCGCCACGCCGCGGATTTCGGGCGCGCGGAGGACGCGGATGTCGCCTCAACGGCGGAGGCCCTGCGCCAGGTCCTGGCCCGCCTGGCCCGCCTCGACGGCCCTCCGCACAACCTGGTGCTGCACACGGCCCCCGTCCGAGAGAGGGTCGACGCGACGTACCATTGGCACTGGGAAGTCCACCCCAGGCTGCGCGAGATCGCCGGCCTGGAACTCGGCACCGGTCTGCCCGTGAATCCGGTGGCTCCGGAAGAGGCCGTCGAACAGTTGCTGCGCCACCAACCCGAGGGGGAATCCGCGGAGGCGCCATGAGACGCGGGGGCTGGCACGGGCGTCACAGCGACGACGACGGCGCCGTCACAGCAACCTGGCGCGCGCTTGCGTGCTTGCAGGCGTTGGCATCCGGGGCAGCGGCGGGATCGACTTGGCACTCGAAGCGACCACCTGGCGAATGGAGGTCGGCGTGACGGTCACGGCCGAAAGGTCGGCCGACCGCGCCTTCATCGAGGAGCTCTTTGCCCGCCACCACGCTGAGATCTACGCCTACCTGGTCCGGATGATGCGAGACGCGGACCTTGCCGCCGATCTGGCGCAGGACACCTTCATCCGGGCCTATCGCGCCCTGGGGAGCCTCGAAGACAAGGCCAAGGCCAGGGCCTGGCTCTATCAGATCGCCCATCGCATCGCCCTGGACGAGATCCGCCACCGCCGCATCGTCCGCTTCCTGCCGCTGACCATCGAGTCCCACGGCGCGGCCCCTTCCGCAGAGCACCTGGT